>JAIPBX010000019.1 GCA_021738485.1 Bacteroidales bacterium
AAAGTTCAAACTTTTCCTTGACATCACGCTGAACCCTGTCGGGCGATACAATCTCGATAATCAAATCGGGAGCGCCCAGGCAACCGCGATCATCGAGCTTCGAGAGGTCGCACACGACATAAATATCGGGCTGGACAACTGTGTAGATTTCTGTGTCATCTGTGCTCTTAGCGTCTTTTGGAAAACGCACGTCTGATGGGGCGTGGTAGACTTCGCATTTTTTATCTTCCAAATAGTTGCCCCAGATTCTCATTAATTCTGCGGAAATCTTTTGATGTTTGCGCGAAGGCGAAGGCGTCATCAGTTTGATGAATCCATGAATAACCTCCCTTCTGATGTCATCAAACCAATTAAGGTAATCTGCGTAAGTGTATCGTTTGTTTATATCAAGATTAAGCGTTGTCATGGCTAAGCTATTTCTCACAAATTTACATTTATTCCTTAGCTTTTGCAATTGGAATCTAACGTTTAGGAAAAGAAGAGCTGAGCAGTGAGCGATGCAGAATGTAGAAAAGCACGGCCGTGCTTTTGGCCGGATAGTGCGAATTGGCGAGAGAACGAGAGAAGAGTGAGGAGTAGTAAGAGATGAGAGATGAGAGGTGAGAGATGAGTTTTTAGGAACAAGATCACGCAGAGTGCGCAGAGAGTATAAGAGTTAGCTAAATATTCACATTTATAGAGTATTGGATAGTAAATTTTATTCCAAGACTGTTTTTGTAAGTTGTTATAAATCAAATATTAACCCTTTCCAATTTTCTTAACGGCTTTCTTAGTGAAACTGTGTGCCCTGGTGTTTTAGTGGCCTTTTGGTACTACCGCCACGAAGACACCAAGATACACTAAGATTTAAATTACAATTAGATATAATGTATTGAAATACATCCATTTATTATTTCAGATTTTAAGTGCAAAACTTTAGGAGATAATTCTTCTCTGCGGTCTTTGCGCTCTCTGCGTGAACAAATATTTAAAACGGCTCGGGAACATCAAACTCAATGGTTTGAATCTGAAAATCCGCGTAGGTATGCGTCTTTTCCTTCAGGTCCCAGCTGGCCTGGATGTGCATGGGGATTTTGATGCCGTTCACCTCGCGGTATTCTGACAATTCGCCGAACCATTTCTCCAACCGGTCTTTTTCCATGTAGCGCTCGGTTTCGAGCCTGACGATTTCGTCATTTTCGTTGAAGAAAACATGCAGGAATACGGAGATGCCATTATGCGATAAGGTAACCCGGGCGGAAGTGTCATTGATCGGTGACCATTCAAAGTTTTTGCGGGGAAGAAGGTTGGTTGGGAACCAAACGCTTTCGCCGAGCCAGCGTAGCAGCTCACCCTGGTTCACATGGCTTCCTTTTTCGTCCACCACTTTAACCAGGGAAAACAGTTTCACTACCAGCCGGCCCTGGTCACGGATGTACATATCCCGTGCGGTAAACAGCGAGGTTTTGCCCACCCAAAGGAATCCCGGGGTGGCGGAAGTGAAATACTGCTCGCCCTTGATGGCGGTCCAGTCTTTATCCACCCCCGATTTAAACCGGCCGTCGTGTTTCAGTCTGACCGATTCCACATAGGGCTGCCCCTGTGGTAATACATGTTTGAAATAGCGCTGCACCGGGGCGGGTAACCCCTCCAGCTGGTCGTAACTGAATGTTTTGCCATCGAATGAGTTTGCATTTGAAAAGAGCTCTCTAATGTCGTTATTAATTTGTGCATTTGCCATTTTGTTTCCGGTTTGTGAGATGATGAATAGAAAACCTACCGCTAAAATAATAATCCATGGTTTTCTTAAGTAGCTCATGATTGATATTCGTTTTTCATTTCCGTGAGAAACTCCTGAATCTTCGCATCGTCAATTTTCGAGACGCTTTCGCTGATACCCGCAATTTTTTTGACGATAGCTCTTTCGAAGAAATTCATCTTGTCGAACCGGAATTCACCGCCCATGACTTTCGACGAAATGGCGTGGTTGCGAAGTATTTCAGGGTAAGCATTCTTAAACTGGTTTTTGGCTTCCTCCTCATGCATGCAGCAGAGGAACAGTCCCAGCCGCTTTTCAAGGAGTTCGGGTACATTCTTCTGATAGTAATCCTTCATGCGTTTTTGAATTTGTCCGGCATGAATGGAACCACCCAGGATGACCTGCTCAAAATGGCTGAGGTCAAATTTTGGGTTGTTCTTCAGGTTGAAGAGCTGAACCTTGTCTTCACCGAGGTTCTGCTGTATCTGCCGGGCCACCTTTTCGGTGGTCCCGTGTTTGGATGCATAAACGATAGCTGTGCGCATAATTTTTCTGTTTTGATTTCGCAAGCAAAGAAAGCATGGGACTCCCGAAACGTCGTCTCATTTTGATTTGGGGTGGTCTCACTTCCCGAAAAAAGAGGTCTCAGTTTTTTGAGACGGGGGGAAGGAATTGGTAATTAGTTGTAATTGATAGTAATTAGTAGTAATTGGTTGTATGTAGCTGAGGATATAGGTATGGCCGACCTTCCAGCTTTTGGGCAGGCATTGCGGGGAGCGGAAGATGGAAGGTCTTGCCAGGAGAATGGTTGAATGGATGAATGGTTGAATGGATGAATGGTTGAATGGATGAATGGTTGAATGGATGAATGGTTGAATGGATGAATGGTTGTATGAATGAATGGTTGTATGTATGGATAGGTTTACTCCTGCTTTCATGTTGGTGAAGGTCATTTGACGGGCATTGATTGTCATTCATAGTTATTTGTGGTATTTGGTTGTATAGCTCATGCGGTATCGCGAATGTTTGCGAATTTTTAGCGAATTATTGCGAAGATGAACTTAGTGTAAGGATCGGATGTAGGTAAACATCCCCCGATCGGCGAAGCGTCCACGCTTCGCTGTCTTCATTCTTCAAGTTTACCAAGCTATTCAAAGACGGGCCTCTGGCTTCTACGGCTGATTTTCCATACAGTCATTCATCCATACAGTCATTCATCCATTCAGTCATTCATCCATTCAGTCATCCATTAATCATTCCCGCCTAAATAAAAAAACATTCATTCGGGCAGGCATCCAGTCAACCAATCCCATTTTTTTCAACCCTTATTTTTTCTTTGGAATTTTTTGTATATTTCGACTTCCAAAATCTTGAAACTATCTGGTTTATGTTAGCACAATGGATACGCCTACCAGCCTTATATAATGGGTTCCCTTATTTTCCGATAAAGCCTGAAGAGTTGTGGCCACTGAGTATAAATCTCACGAAATATTTATCAGAAGCGTATCATAAGCCACTTCGACTCTATCATAAACGATTTGGAGTTTATCATAAGCAGTTTCGAGTCTATCATAAGCGATTTCAAGTCAATCATAAAGCAATTCGGGTCTATCATAGGCGATTTCGGGTCTATCATAAGCGAATTGAAGTCTATCATAAGCTACTTCGGGTGTATCATAGAGCATTGAATGTCGATCATAGGCATCCCGGTGCAAATTATAAGCCGTTCACTGAGGATCATGAAAACAATCAATTAGAACCCCGCCGGATGATGAATCGGTAGGGGTGGTTTTAAAAAAGTTAAATGGAAAAGGAAAAATATAATACAATATTTGTGAACAATACTTCTCCATTTGGACAGGTATGTTCATGTTTTGTGAATAGATAAATAAGTTGGCGTTTATTGCTAGATGAAGCCACATTTACCGATTACCTATAAAAATGGTTATTTATGTTAGTTACTAAAGATATCGATATGAGTAATACAAAATTAAATGTGAATGAAATAGAGATTGTTCTCTATAAACATAATAAGGAAGAATATATTTCATTAACTGATATGGCAAAATATCGCGACTCAGAACGAACAAATTATATTATCCAAAACTGGATGAGAACGCGTAATACAATTGAATTTTTAGGACTTTGGGAAAATTTAAATAACCCAAATTTTAATAGCATCGAATTCGATGCGTTTAGAATTGAAGCCGGTTCAAATAGTTTTACATTAACTCCCAAAAAATGGATAGAATCAACCAATGCCATAGGAATAACATCTAAATCTGGCAGATATGGTGGAACCTATGCACACAAAGATATTGCATTTGAGTTTGCCTCATGGATAAGCCCTACTTTTAAGCTTTATTTGATAACGGAATATCAGCGTTTAAAAGAGATTGAAACTAACCAATATAATCTTGAGTGGAATGTTAAAAGAATTTTGACTAAAACTAACTACCATATCCACACTGATGCAGTGAAGAATTATGTTATTCCTGAAAAGAACTATGAAAAAGGTACTGAATGGATTGGCTATGCAGAAGAAGCTGACCTATTAAATGTAGCATTATTTAATGGTACTGCGAAAGATTGGCGGGAAGCAAATCCTGAACTTGCTAAAAAAAATATGAATATACGTGATATAGCAAGTATAAATGAATTAGCAATACTTTCAAATTTGGAAACATTAAACGCTGAGATGATAAAGGAAAAAATTGATAAAACTGAGCGGTTTAAAAAATTGAAAAAAATTGCAGAATATCAATTATCGGTTCTCAACGAAAAGGATTTTATAAAGTCTTTAAAAAAAATGAATGATAAAGTGTATATTGAAGAAAGGAAGAAACGAAAGGAATAAGCAACAAAACGCCAACATGCTATAAATCCAATAGCCGCCGTGGCTCAGTGGATGCAAAGGTAGGAAATTGAAAATTTTTACTTCTATTGAACGGCAGTGGAAGCGGCTACTGTATTTATAGCTATCCGTAGGGCACATAAAAATGAACGACAATGCAAATTGATACGACTTCGGAGTTAACAATAGAAGAATCACTTGTAGCAATTGCTAACGACTTGATTATTAATAAAGTGATTAGAATAAATAACAAGACATTTTCTCTGATTGATATTGAGGTTTATTTTTGGCATAAAAACCATAAGGATGATTTTGCAAATGGAGTAAACCATGACAAAGCTAAAGGTGAACTTGAAGCGCATAGATATGGGATTGATATTTCTTTAGGCAATCACCAAGGCGTTGAATTCGGTGGAATACTAATTTGCGGACTCTTCGACAATCAGAATAAAACAATAATTGAAAAGCCCTTGGTTCAGAGAGCTTTATTTAACAGTCTAAAAATATCGGATAATACAATTGAATTTGTGAAAACACAGAATGTCTGGACAAAGACATTTAGGTCAAAAAGGAAGAATTTAGGAATCGCAGACAATGATAATAAAGGAAAATATGCTGATTCCTTATATAAGTTTTTGGCGAGGGATAATTCAGTATTTAATAAGTACAAAGGGAAAGAGTTTTTATTTAGAAACTCAGAACTAAGTGATAAAGAAGTGAAAGAATTATTAGGTTATAACATATCGAGATGATTTCAGATAAGGACACAAATACAATCTATTTTTCCAAGTTGCTTAAAACGGATCCCCGATTTTCAGAGACTTCGAAGCAACTAATTTCGACTCTTGATGACTTTGGTACAAAGTACGAATTCTTGCCTGATACAAAAGATATTTGGGCGAGAGATTACATGCCGATTCAAATAAACGATGATACTTACATAGAATATCGCTTTGACCCAGATTACTTACAAAAAGCCAGTAAAGGCAGCCGAGATTTAAAAACATACCCTGATATTGTTTGTGACTCCTTGAAGCTACAAACAGAGAAATCGGATATAATCATGGATGGCGGTAATGTTGTAAAATCAACTGATTGCATTATACTGACTGATAAGATTGTTAAAGAAAATCAACTTTCATACTCCAAAAATGAGTTGATTAAGAAACTTCACGATACTTTTCAAGTGGATAAGGTAGTTCTGATTCCCTGGGATAAGTTAGTAGAATATGGACATTCAGATGGTATGATTCGTTTTATTGATAACAATACAGTCTTAATCAATCATTATTACAAAAATGATACTGTAATGAAGCACCGATTAAGACAAGCCGGATTGAAAACAGAATTTATTGATTACAAAGTAAAAAAGAAAGATAAGCGTAATTGGGCTTATCTGAATTTCCTTCAAACAAAAGACTTGATACTTCTTCCAAAATTCGGAATTGAAGAGGATGGTCAAGCACTTGAACAAATTGAAAGTTTCTATCCGGATTATAAAGGAAGAATTGCTCAAGTTGAAATGACTGATATTGTAGGATTTGGCGGAGGATTAAATTGTATGTCATGGACAACAAAAGAATGAAATATATTGACAGTTTTATGCTTGGTAAAAAATACAACGGAGATAAGGTTCTGATTCTGATTGAATGGAAATACACGGAATCATATCCGCCAAAATCATTATTGTTTTCTGATTCAGGTAAAAACAGATTTGAAGTATATCAGGAATTGCTCGAAAACCCTGATTGTCCGATAAAGACAGCAGATTCCAGCGACTTGTTTTATGAGCCATATTATCAATTAATGAGGCAAACACTTCTTGGTTGGACAATGACTGAAAATAATGAATATGGAGCCGTTGACTGGTTACATTTACACATTATTCCGGAAGAAAACAAAGAACTAAGAGAACGTATAACTTCAAAAAACCTGGAAGGCAAGACCCTTGAAGAATCCTGGAAGTTACAACTTAAAAGCCCCGAAAAATACATTGTGATTAGTCCAGACCAATTTTTACAGCCAATAACAGGCTTACCGGATACAAAAAGCTTGATTGATTATTTGACAAACAGATACTGGAAATGAAAGGATTCCAAGCGATAATATTTAACTACTAATGAAATCCAGCCAACAGAGCCACATTCTTTCCTGTCATTCCGGCGGATGTTGACCCCCAATCCCTGATCATAGAGGCAAGATTTCCGGAGCATATTGACCCCTGTGTAGGTTTGAAGTCTAACATGGGGGATGCAATATTTTCGAATCAGAAGAATTATTGCGATATGCACCACACAATCTTGACATCTTCAACGGTAAGGCCGTACAGGTCGTAAACCGTGCGGTCGATTTCGCGGTCGGTTTGGGTGAGAGAAAAAAGCCCGCTGAAGCGGGCTAGGGAAGGTATATAGGATGCAACAGGACACCCAGCTGAAGCTGGGTGCTAATCACATAGCGGCCGTTGGAAAGTTTTTTATGAGGATAGCACCCTCCCGATAGCTATCGGGATTAGCCGGGTGAATTTTAAAAACGTCAACCCACCCATACAGGGCGCTTCAGCGCCCTTTTACAAGCCCCGCTCCCAATTATTTCACATTTACAGTTTTATTTCTTTCAGAAGCTCCGTGGATTCGGGTTCAGGGAAGTATTGGAGTTGTTTTGAACGAAATCGCTGGAAGCAAGCTTATGAGATAGAATTCCAGAGAAGGCGGAAAAAATTTATTAACTTTCTAAGAAAGAAGTTTTTATGAAATTATCAAGTTTCATAGCCGGATTTGAGAATTTACCCCGCGATGTAAAAGAACACGTGAAGGAGTATGTTGAGTTTTTGTTGGACAAGGACAAGAAACCTACAAACTTAGAAACCTACAAACTTAAACACCTAAGCACCTACACACCTAAACACCCTTCACGTACTCCCCCGGCGTCACTCCTGTAAGGTTTTTGAATACGCGGTTGAAGGTGGCTTTGGAGTTGAAGCCACATTCGTACGCCATGCCCATCAGGGTGAGCTTCCCTGAGCGGTCTTCCCGGCATCGCTGTTTAAACTCATCCGTGCGGTAGCGGTTTACAAAGTAGAAGAAGGAACGGTTGAGATGGGTGTTCAGGATCTTGGAGAGGTATTCGGGGGTGACGTCCAGTTGGTCGCTGAGCCTGGCCAGGTTCAGTTCCGGATCAAGGAAAGGCTTTTGATCTTTCATATATTCCAGTAGGCGATGGATAAACTGCTCTTCCCGGCTGGGAGTGGTCTGCTTTTGCTCTTCCTGGCAGGCCAGCGCTTGTTCCAGGTTGAGGTTGATTTTTTGGGTTTCAAAAAGGTTGCCTTGCCGCAGGCCGAAAAAACCCAGGAAGACGATGTAAATCGCGCCCAGCGTAAAACTGGCCAGTTGCAGCGCTCCGAAGGAGGCCACTGGCACAAAAAAGTCGATGATGTAGATTGTATTGATGATGCCGTAAACCACCAGGGCGGCTTTCAGCAGTATTTTGAGCCAAGACAGGTCGATGTTTTCGATATCCGAAAAGTAGGTCTTGATCTTGCGGGTGTAGCGCCACAGCATCACCAGGCCCCACGAAAAATACCCGAGCGTGGATACGGCGATGGCCACCACAAACACCTTATAAAATATTTTATCTGTAACAGCTCCTTCCGTAATCATCTCAATGCGGGTTTGCGCCGGATGGGTGTAAAAGTTGAGCCACAGCTCGGTGAGCATGGCCACGAATGGCAGGAAATGCAAGAGGTACACCGCTTTAAACCGGAAGTTCTGATCGGTCAGCGATTTGATGTAAAACCACAGCGCCGGGCCATGAAGCAGGATAAACGGCGGGGCGGTGTTGATGAAGAAAGGGTAGGGGAATCCCTGCGTGCGGTTGTAGAACTCAATGAAGCTAAGCGCAAAATTCACGGCATACAGCAGAAAAAAGCTTCCCAGGATATGATCGGACAAGCTCTTTTGCTTCTGCGAAAAAAGCAGCGCCGCCAGAAACAGCGCCTCAAAAAAACCGATGATGAGTATGGCTTCCATGGTTTTGGAGTGTTGTTGTTTTGGGCGATAAAGATAGGGAAAACAAAGAAAACGTGCAGGTGATTGCCGGTTAATGATCGTCTTTCGGCAACTCTTCCGCAGAGGCAAAAGTCCGCTTAATCCATTTTTAAACTGAATCCGGTTAATATAAAAAACCAAACATCCATAGCGGAATATGATTTCTGTATCCGTATTCTATGTTATCGGCGGCTATATAAGCATCCGGTAAACCGGCGATTTGGCTGCCTGTTTTTTTATGGCCACCTATTTCAAAGGTAAACCGGTCATCAACAAAAAAATCGCTCTTTTTTGAATATCTGACCGTATATTGCTGTCTTAGCTGGTTCATAAAAAAAGTTTCTCTTATAGTGCCTATCTCCGGCGCTTGTGGGTTTAAAGCGTATAGCAAATTAGCATTGTCGAGATAAATTTTTTCAGGTTTATTCATGTAACTCATCCCTTTTACTCCACTGTGCAGAAGCTCTATCAGTTTTGATTGTTTAAGATACTGAAGGTAGCGCAACAGGGTATCTCTCATTATTCCTGTTTTACGGCTGAGCTCACTGATGTTTGGCTGGAAAGGCACGGATTGACTAATGATGTAGAGTAGTTTTTTGATTTTTACGACTGAACTATAATCCATATTCAGAATAGCCGGCAGGTCTGTCTCCAGGGTCATATTCACAATGCGTTCAATGTGGTTGTAATAATCCGCTCCCGCCTCTTTGTAAAAAGGATATGCTCCAAAACTGTTGTAATCGTTAAAGGCTTTAAGCGGTTTGATCTTTTGATTGATTTCGGCTGCGATTTCAATATGGTGATTCAGAACATCCTCCAATTTGTACTTTTGGAATGAGAATTTGTATTGAAAACTGATAAACTCGCGTAATGACAAGGCGGGTAATTCATGCACGACTGCTCTGCGACTCAAATCAGCCTCGCTTTTGTCTATTTCAAGAATCGAAGAGCCGGTAAAAATGACTTTCAACTCAGGGTAATTATCATAGATGTTCTTTATTTCCCTCGACCATGCAGGATATTTATGGACTTCATCGAGAAACAGCACCTTCCCTCCGTTTTTTACAAACCAATCTGCAAAATCGATTAATCGGTTGTCAGCAAAATAGATATTGTCAAGGCTCACGTAAAAAGCCTCTTCCGATAGTCCATAATGGGATTTTAAAAGTTGAAGGAGTAGGGTGGTTTTACCTGTACCCCGCGCTCCCTTTATAGCAATCAGTCTTTTGTCAGGGTTGATCTGATCAAACAGAAAACGCTTAAAATCTAACGATGTATTCTGAATCTGCTTTATTGAATTGTCTGTAATTGAATTCATTGTTAAAAATGTATTATTTGTAAAACAAAATTAGTCAAAAATTGTATTATGCACAATACAAAATATATTATAAATTGTATTTTGGATAATACAAAATACTGAAAAAATTGTATTTCTAATCAAGCAAACTTACTTATTGAAGTAAAACGGTCTTTCAGGAAGGGACTTGTCCTGAATTTTATATAAAGCTTTTTGGCTGA
The DNA here is from genome assembly GCA_021738485.1 of Bacteroidales bacterium. Classification (GTDB taxonomy): domain Bacteria; phylum Bacteroidota; class Bacteroidia; order Bacteroidales; family JAIPAH01; genus JAIPAH01. The sequence goes on from JAIPBX010000019.1 coordinate 10,154, forward strand.
ATCAATATTGAGACCGGTTTAAAAAGTCCCCTTTAGGGGATTCAGGGGTAATAAGGCTTTTTAGACTAAGCTCAATATTTCCATCTTCTACGCATTTTAACAAAGGGCAACGTTGAATTTGAGTTTTTTTATGCAAAACAGAGGGGATTCAAAAAAATTTTCCGAAATTACCAGAATTCGCGGCTTAGCGGATTGTACGAAAAGTTTTCTACGTTAAGCTTTATCATCTGCCTTTCTTATCTACTAAAGTTTCGCACTTGAAAGTTAGGATTTTGAAGCTTTGATTTACAATGACTTAACATCGGATAAGTTATAACTTTGTGTATCTTTGAGACTTTGAGCCTTACTGGCTATAACTCCAGGAGGCCACCAAGGCACGAAGACACTAAGTTTCACGAAGAAAGACGTATAGCACAATTGCAAAAGATTAGAAATTGAAATGGAATCATTTACAAAAACAGTCTGTTAATAAAATATTAACATTCAAGATTCTATAAGAAATGCGAAAACTTTGGTTATCTATCTATTGACACAATCCGCTTAGCCGCTGAAATACCCCATGAAACTACCAATTAACCAATCACCAATTAACCAATTACCAATCAACCAATCACCAATCAACCATTTAACCAATTACCAATCAACTAATTAACCAATCACCAATCAACCAATCACTAAGCCATCACCCAAAAAAGTACACCAGCACAAGAATATAAATTAGTGCCGGCAGCATATTCACTATGTTGACTTTTTTAATATCAAGAATACTGATTCCTAAGCCGAGTAAAAGGATCCCTCCGACAGCCGTCAGTTCGTTAACAAACAACTCCGTGGCATGTTCCTGAAAATATTCGGCGAAGAGGGTGATGCCGCCCTGGTAAATCAGTAGCGGAACCACAGAAAAGAGCACTCCAATCCCCATGGCCGAGGCTAAGGCGATAGAGGAAAAACCATCCATAAGCGATTTGGCCAGCAACAGGTTGGGTTCATCGCCAAGTCCTTCTTCAATGGCGCCCAGGATGGTCATCGATCCCATACAAAAAAGGAGGAAAGAAGTAATTAAACCTTCAGAAAACCGGTCATTACGGGATTTAAGTTTTCTTTTTAGGTAATCGCTGAAGCGTTCAATCCCTTTGTCAATTCTTAGTAGCTCACCGGTGATAGCCCCCAACACCAAGCTGAAGATGATTAGCAAAATGTTGTCGGTTTTCAATGCCATGCTGATGCCCAGAAAAACGGTAAAAAGGCCGATAGCCTGAAAAACCGTATTGGTAAATCTTGGATTCAGCCTCCGGTTGATCATCAGGCCTATTAAACTTCCGGCTATTACAGCCCCCACATTAACAAAGGTTCCGGTCATAATGCTGCAAAAGTAGGAAAAACTTTTTGTCCATCATTAATCGGAAATTAGTCGGGATTTTTGTATCTTTCACAGGATGAACCACTGGCACAAATACCCGCTTGTACGCATTGTCCTTCCATTTGCACTGGGGATTTTTATCGCTATTTATCTTCCGGCGGCAGATGATACGATATTATACACAACGGCTTCCACAGTATTCCTATTAGTATTTTTTTCAATCTTTTTTCATAAGAAGATAAGCTTTGGAAGCCGCCATATTTTTGGAGTAACTACTATACTTGCACTTGTGTTGAGTGGTTTCCTGTGGCAAAATATTTTTAACAAATATCAGAAGCAGGACCATTTCTCCGATTTCTATGGTCCTGATAACTTGATGAAAGGGGTGCTTATCCATCAGCCGGAAGACAAAGCGAATTCTTATAAGAGTGTTCTTCATATTAATGGGGTGTACACTGACTCCACATCTAAAAAAGTAAAAGGAAAAATTCTGGCTTACCTGGGTAAAGATAGCCTCTCCGGTGAACTGCGCTATGGCGATGAAGTTTTGTTTAACGGATATCTGAATCCGATTGAAGCCCCTAAAAATCCCGAGGTGTTTGATTATAAGAGTTACATGAGTTTGCGGAATATCTATTTCCAGGTTTATATTCCTCCGGGTGCTATAAAAAGAGTAGGAACGGAGCAGGGCAATGTTTTAAAAGCTTTTTCGGTTGAAAGCCGGAAATATCTCTCTTCGGTATTGAGTGATTACGGACTCCGGGGTGATGATTACGCCCTGGCGACGGCATTGGTTTTAGGATATGACCGTTACCTGGATGATGACTTGCGAAAGGCTTATTCCGGTGCCGGTGCGATGCATGTGCTTTGTGTATCGGGGCTGCATGTGGGAATTATGTATGTGGTGATTTCCTTTTTATTGAATTTGATTCCTTTCAAAAAAAGATGGTTTCATGTGTTGAAAATCCTGATGATTTTGGGTCTTATCTGGCTTTATGCCCTGATTACGGGCATGGAGCCTGCGGTTACCAGGGCATCTACCATGTTTTCTTTTGTGGCTTTGGGAAAACTGTTTCGCCGAAAATCGCGCATATATAACACTTTGGCGGCCAGCGCTCTGTTAATGCTAATCATTCAGCCTAACCAGGTGGCGTTTGTGGGATTCCAGATGTCGTTTTTGGCCGTAACAGGTATTGTATGGCTTCAGCCCAAAATTTATAACCGGTGGCGTCCTTCCAATTGGCTGATAGATAAGGTCTGGGGATTGATAGCTGTTTCCATAGCTGCTCAGCTTATTCTTTTCCCTTTGCTGATTTACTATTTTCATAAAGTCTCGCTCATTTTTGTAGTGACCAATATCATAGCCATACCTCTGGCTACACTGATTATTTACAATACCCTCGCCCTTTTTGCTTTTGCGGGAGTAGCAATAATAAGCGAGGTTTTTGCTTCCTCGCTGGTGTATCTTATTAAGGGCCTGAACACTAGTGTTACTTTTTTTAGTAATCTTCCGGGAGCGTATCTCGATAGCTTGTGGATTTCGCTGCCGCAGATGTTTGTATTCTACCTGGCATTGGTCACCATGGTTTTTTGCCTGCTCTATTCAGAGCGCCGGGTGATTATATCCGCTTTGCTTTTTTTGGTGATTATTTTCGGCTCATTTATAGAAAAGCAACACCGGGTGTTAAGACAGGAAAAATTTATCCTCTACCATGTGAGAGAAGGACTCGCTATGGATTTCATAAAAGGAAAAGAAAATTTATTTTTGGGGGATTCAACGGTGGTGCAAGATAATAAACTCATCAAATATACTTTCAGGAATCTTTGGGAAAAACATCATCTGGAAACAACTACCCTACAGATGCCCCGGGAGCGACCTGTCCGTTATTCGCAAATAGCCATTAACTATCCATTTATATCTTTTAAAGGGGAAACCTTTACTGTTCTTGAAAAAACCGATCTTCCCGAAGGATTGGTCATATCTACAGATTATCTGATTATTACCGGCAGCCCCTGGATTGATGAAGCCATTATCAATAGCCACTTCAATATTGGCGAAGCGGTCTTATTTGATGGCACTAACCCGGCGTGGTATATTCGAAAAATCAAACCCCTTTTCGAAAAGGCCGGATACCGTTGTCATGTTACTTCACAGAGTGGCGCTTTTGTGCATACATTCTAATCCATAAGCCTCAGTTCATAAACCTCTTCCTCATCACCGGGGCCTAAAATAAATTTCAGAATCTCAAAATCCCGGGAAAAGTAAATATTCTTAAAAGAAGCATGAGTAAACAGCGAAGTATCTGAGGCCAGGGTTTGGACATTACGGTAGGTGCTGTCACCTATCGTTAAGGTATCCAGCTTTTGCAGCGGATTATTGTTACGGCTCAAGCGAAGTGTGCTGTCCTGGTAATCCTGCTGGTAAAAATCCAGGTTTCCAAAAGTGATGGTTGATTGGGTAATCTGGCCGGCAGAGGTTTCCCTCTTGAATAGGCGGTACTGACCAATTAAGCTTGTGTTTCCCGAGCTATCGGTAATATTGATATAATTGACCGCGTTAGCCAGGCATTGATTCCCCTCGGTTACTTCATCATCGGCACTATAAAAAAACCGGCTGAAAGTAAGTTCAAGCACATTGCTGTCTTGCTTACTCACGTATAAGCTTTTGTCTGTGCTATCATAAGGGAACCAGCTCTTCTCTTCCTCTTCTATTGCGATATTGCAGGTTTTGGTTTTGATACATCCTGCGGCTATTATAGTGATTAACGCTATAGCAAAAACGGTTTTTACTTTCATAACATTCGGTTATTTTACATGAGTATTACAATAAAAATCACAGGAATGATAATGCCTGCAATTGTCAGGATAGCTCCCCGGCGTTTTATCCCGTTTTTGCCCCGGACGATAAAGAGACCGGTAATGGCAATGAGAATAAGTGCCACACAGTATATATCGGAAAAATAGGTCCACCATTTGATAGGGTTATAATGCAGGTAATTGAATTCGTAGAGCAGGGGTCTTTTTTCTAATAATTCCAGGTTCCCTTCTCCACTTTGAAGGTCAACTATCATAGAACCATTTTTCAGAAAAATTTTTACCGTATGATTATCCGGGAAATAATGCTTTTTGTATTGGTCTTTGTAACCGGCTTTAGAAAGCCACTCCAGGGTTTTAGCTTTGGTTACCTCCTTTTTGTCCAATTGCTCTTCAAAGATATAATTACTGTTAATGACTGAATAGTTGGGATTAAAATCATCCAGATGATTCAGGGCTATTCCGGAGATGGCGTAGATTAATGTCACACCAAAGAAAAAATATCCTAAATCACGATGCGTGGCACGGTTCCACCGCCGAAGGGTTTTTAATTTCATAGCAAAAAAAGTGTCTCAAAAGAGGTTTTTACCCCCCTTTGAGACGTTTTTTGTTTTAGCATTATTACTTGATTTCTTTGTAATCTTTACATTCCAGAGAATAGAACGACAATACGTCTTTGTCGCTTTCTTTTAACTGCTTTCGCATGTTTTTAATCTTCATCAGGGTTTCTTTCTTTTCCCCTTCGTGCTCTTCATGGCCTTCTTCTCCGGTATGAATCTTTTGTTTTGATTCTTTCATATCAGCTTTTACGTCTTTTTCCCACTTGTCGAGATAGGTTTCGGACACTTCTCTCACACGTACAACGCCCTCTACGGCCACATCACTACCTTCTAATTCTGGCTTGAAGGAGGCCATATTTTCTCCTTTGGTGATTTTGACGCGAACATCGGGATTGTCTCCGGTTATAAACATGCGTTTGCCACCATGTTTACATACATGGACGACCATGCCTTCCATATGGACCTCTTGACCCACGTATTCTCCGGCTTTTTGTTCAAAATCATTGATGTTGATTTCCGGTGTTTCGCCCTGAGGTGCCGAAACATTGCTTGAAGGTTCCCCTGCGAAAGCGCTGGATAAAGAAATAAATGCTGTGATTGCAATAAAAGTTAATAGATTTCTCATTTTGATTTAGCTTTAGATTTGGATTCCATTTTTTGTTAAATAAAAATATAGGGCAACAAATATAATAGATAAGAAGATAATGCCCCAATGAATTTGGTAATTATTATTTTTCTCCTCCGGATTAACGGGTAATTGGTCAATAAATCGGAAAAAAGCAGGAAGTACCAGTAAAATGATAGTAACAAATGGTAAATAATGCAGCTGTTTATCATAAAGATCCAATGCCAGTAATAATACGCTACCTGTTATCATTGGCAAAAAGATCCCGGCAGTCATAAAATGCAGCCGATCCTTCCGGTTACTTGTCAGATAATCCCCGTTTTTTATGAGTAAAGCATGACCGGTATTCTTCCCAATCAAAAAAAGCAAATAGAGGCCGGCCGTGGCAAAAATCGTTTTTGTAAACCATCCGATATTGAAGAGTTGGGAAGCTACTAATATTGGGGTTTCCGCAAAAGCGCTCATCCCCAAAACCCCGAAAAAATTGTTAAAGGCATGGATAAAACCCCACAAAAGCAGGAAGGAAACCCATAGCAGCCTTGTTTTGACAAGCAAATATAAAAACAGAAAACCCAATCCGGCAAGCAAGGAAACAATAGGGCCCGCCATAGTGAGAGAGATTTTTGTATCCATAGGGACATAAGGCGCAGTGAGGGCAGGATTGAAATTTAAATGAGAAAAAAACCACGTAATATCCAGGTAAAAATCCTGTGAAATAAATATGGTTAAAAGCTGGCTGTTCAATTGCAGCAGGCAATAGGTGACTATAAACATGAACCACGAGTTAATAAAAATACTTTTGAGGTCATGTTTCTTATTCATACTACTTTCGGACCAGATTGTTACCATTATTTCACTTACGAATATCAATAAAAATCGGCAAATGGTCACTATATCCACCAATATATTTTGGACCCTGTAAATACCGGTAAGGTTTCCACCCCTGGTAGCGATCATCTTTTTGGATCAAAAAAGAGGCTTTAGGGGTATGCAGCTCTTCTTGTAATACACTCAATCCTTTTTCATTCAATAAGCCTTTTGAAATGATGATTTGATCAAAATGCTGCCATTGCGATTGATATTTTAATGTTCCTGCATGTGAAGACTCTGAAAGGGGTAAGCTTTTGAGAGTTGTGTTTCTCACTTTTTTTATCAATAATTTGATGCTTTCGTCCTCGCGGGCATCATTGAAGTCACCGGCTATAAGGATATTTGGCTCTGAATTTCCATCAAAAACTGTGTCTATGGTATGGGCAAGGACTTTTGCCGCATGGTTTCTTTTGGGTTGGGTTTGCATATAGCCCCCGTAGCGTGACGACCAATGGTTTATAAAAACATGTAAAGTATCTGAGGTGACGGAAATTTGCATTTGCGCGTAGAGAATGTCTCTGGTTTTATCAGTGGTGTCGAAAGGAAACCGGATTTCGATAAATCGTTGGCTAATCACGTTGATATGTTCTTCCTGGTAGAGTAGGGCAACATCAATACCCCTTTCATCGGGGGAATCTTTATGGATAATTTTATAACCGAATTGAAACAAAGGAGTTTTGTATATCAGGTGATTGAGGACCCGGCGGTTTTCTATTTCGCATAATCCTATCAGGGGCAGTTCTTCCCATTCCTTAACGGCCATTAGTGTTTTATATATCCGGCGAAGTTTGGTTTGATATTTATAGGTGTCCCATCGGTAATCCCCTTTGGGAGTGAAAGCATCATCTCTTTTTTCCGGATTATTGATAGTGTCAAAGAGATTCTCCACATTATAAAACATGAAGCGCAAAGTATTATCCTGGGCACTGGCCGGATATAACTGAAGGGCAATGATAAAAAGAAAGATGATTCTTAGCATATATGGTAAAGCATTGTGGTTTTGCAGGAGGAAAGATACTTAAAAAATGGATTGTAGCTGACCGCTTATCGAAAATTGTTAAAGAAAGTTTAAATAGCTTTTGAAATACATAGGTAGAAATGTTCTGTTGGTGATATACTAATCATATTCGATTGTTGTCGCTGATTAACGCTTTTGAAGTCAAATTTAACAACGATTTAACAAACCTTAAAGGCATTTCAGGTATTAATAGTAACGAATATTTACATTATGAATATTTAATTGGAACCTTGCGCGTGCTTTTAAATTGGCATGTGGGGAATAAAACCTATTTTGTTAAAAAATTGTGAAACTGCAACTACAGTATAAAGATGCCTGTTTGGTAGTCATAATTCAAAAAGCATAACAGTGAGAATAAAAATCCTGGTTTATGAAACGATATTATACGCTTTTTCTATTTATTTTTTTTATTTCAATTCAAACACAAGGGCAACAAGTCTCCTTTCAACTTTCAGTACCTCCGGGTAACGACTTTTCCATAGATGAGTCCTTAAATGCTATCATCAACAATAATAGCCAGGAGCCTCTTGAGGTTTATTTGAAAGGTGTTGTCCGGGAGAGCGAAGACGGACAAATCTTTGAAGGATACAGCAGTGTGATCACGCTGGATGAAGATTTGACCCAACTCAACAAACGAAATCTGGATAAGCTGAAACCTGTGGAAACCGCCTTTATGCAAGGCGAATATGAAGATTATGTGATGCGTACTTCCAAATTTCCTCCGGGGAGCTATGAAGTTTGTGTGCAAATTGTTTTGGTCGACGGAGATGAGGTGATTGCCGAAGAGTGTTATGAAAAAACGGTACAAGAATATCTGCCCCCTTCATTGATTTCTCCTGAAGACGGCGCAGTAGTAAATAAAAGCCAGCCTTATTTTACCTGGTCGCCCGTTCCGGGAAGTAATGCCGGAGAAATTTCCTACAAGTTGGGAATTGTAGAGTTAAATAATAATCAATCACCGGTGGCTGCGTTTGAATCTAATCCCACCTGGTATGAAAAGGAGGGAATAGGCTCTCCCTTGTTTCGCTATCCGGTGGCCGCCCGCGAATTTGACACTTCAAGAGTATATGCCTGGAAAGTGACCGCCTTTATGGGAGGCAACAAAATCGCCGAATCGGAAATATGGAGTTTCTCCTTCGAAGCCGATACCACAAGCGACGATGAAGAAGAGGAGGAACAAGACGAAGAGGAAACGTTGATACCCGACCAATATGTACAACTAAAAGATGATTATACGGATGGGTACTATCTTCTCGATGATTACCAGTTGCGATTCATTTATGAAAACAAGTATTCGAGCACGCCGATTCGTTGTCAACTGGTTACTACCCGTAATGAAGTGGTTGCAAGGAATTTGATGGATAAAAAGCAGAAGCCCGGCTTAAACTTCAACACCCTGGATATGACAAACCGCGTACAGCCCGGAAAGACGTATACGTTGCGCTGCGAAGGTCAGCTAGGAGAAGTTACCGGACTGAAATTCCAAGTGAGGAAAGAGAATTCGGATAATGATATTATAGATGGTTTAAATCTGGATGAAGGCGATTTTGATTTGCCTGACGGAATATTTAACGGTGGAGGATGATCATGCTAGCAGTTTATAGAATAACAACCATACTCGTATTGGGAATACTGGCCTCGTGCTCAGGAAACCTGGGTCCCAGAGAATATTTGCAATGGGTAGAAAACGAAGACAACGGGCTGAGAGTCCGTCAAGCAACTACTGAGGCTACCTATAGTCTGCAATATGAACCGGCGGAATACAAAGCCCTGAAATCGATGGAGCGTGATGCCATCAATCAAACCAACCTGATGGCCAATGAAAAACGGTTTTCGTCCTTACATCATTTTTTATTAAAAATTCGACCCAAAAAACATCAGTTTGATAGTGATGATGCCTTGATTGAATACCTGGCGTATGAATTGGAGGATAATATACAGTTTATCCGGGGCCGGGATACTTTGAAAAGAACGGTGATGTACCATTTGGAAAGCCCGACAGGCGTGAAACCCTACTATCATATCCTGCTTGCCTATCCCCGTACGGATAGTCAGGAGGACCTGAAACTGAAGATTAAGAACAACAGGCTGGATACGAATGAGGTGAAATTTGTCTTTTCCCGGTCTTTACTGAATAATCTTCCTGGTATCAAAATAGGGAACGAATAATCCATATATATGATATATTTTTTGCGTTTATTTTTCTTACGTGGCAGGAGAAGTTGGTATTTGCCCTTAGCGGGAGTAATACTTTTCCTGTTTTTGCCCCTGGCGGGCCAGGCCCAGGTACAGATGACGCTTCAACAGCCACCTGTCAAGCGCTTGAAAGTAAAAGACCTTTGGAACCTGCGGGTAAATAACCCGCAAAACATGAACCGGCGTGTTTACCTTATTGCCACGGTGAAAAACCAGAATACCGGCAATAAGGTGGCCCGCATCCGTACGGAAGCTTTCAGCTTGTCACCGGGATTAAAGAGCCTCAACCCCCGGCAAATCAATGTTACCCAACGCGATTTCACTGACCCCCAGGCCGAAAGCGTCCTGAAAAGGACTGATAACTTCCCCAAAGGAAGCTATACTATCCGGATAGTGATGTACAACACTACCGACGATAGCAAAATGGCGGAGGCTAAGCTTAATCATAAAGTCGTCAACATTTATTCCAGTGCTTCCAAGGTCATTGGTGCCGATAAGAAAAGTTTTGTATCTTTCTATGGAAATGGCTATATCGAGGGCCACACCGCCAACCGCCAGGGGACCAGCCAGGGTATACCGAAAGACTACTTCCGGGGTGATGTCAACGCCACCCTGGAAATCGGGGTAGCTCCGATTAGCTTTCAAGGTCACTACACCACCATGAACAGCGACTTGCGCCAAAGCGCTAACCAATTTACAGTCACCTTCGACGACCAGCGGTTTATCAACAACCTGCGTAACCGGTTGACTAAAGTGATTAAAAAGGAAACCGGACTGAAAAAGGAAAAATATACCGATGCCAAAAACAAGCTCAAGAAACTCAAGAATATCGACCGGTTGCTGAAAGATAATTCTATTGAAAAGGAACTGAAAGAATTGGGTGACCTGGAGAGCATTAAGAATAAGCTGAAAGATGTAGATCTGCAAAATGCTATGGACCGCATCAACAATCTGAAAACAGATATTACCAACCGGGCGACCGGCTTGAAATACAAGGCCAAGAAAGCCCGCCTGAAGACCGAACTAAAGGTCAATAAAGAGGTGACCTTTACCGATAAAGAGAAAGAGAAACGACGCAAAGCCAAAGTCGACAGCTTGCAAAATGCCCTTCAGGATTTGGAGGAAAAACGTAAGGACGTCAAGCAGCAAAACGAAGAAGACCTGATAAAACTCAAAAAGCTTAAGAAACAGAAGAAAAAGTTTGAAAAGCTCAAGAAAAAGAAACAAAAGGTAGAAAACCTCCTGGCTAAGAAAGACCAGATTAAACGATTGATAAAACAAAAAGACAAACTGGAGAAGTACAAGGAAAAGCTTAAGGAATCGGGAGGCCTCGAAGCTATCCAATCCTTTAACCTGAATAAACTTCAAAATAAAGATGTACTCAAAGACGAGCTACTGAAAAGAGGCATGCTTAGCGGTGGAGAAAAGATGCTTTACAGCATCGAAGAACTCTCGGCAGGGACCGTTTACCCATACTACTCCCCGTTGGTGCTGAACGGGTTGCGACTGACAGGTGTGAGCTTCGAATGGAACCCCGGAATATTCTACACCGCTTTTTCGGGAGGTACCAGCAACCGGCCCCGTTTTTCGATTCAAAATGGTGTCGCCGATTACAAACAGCGTCTGATTGCCGGAAAAATAGGTTTAGGCAAAAAACACAAGAGCCACATCTATTTTACGGCACTCAATGCTATCGACGACCGCAACTCCCTGGAGCGAAACGATACCATCAACACTCCCCAATCCAATTTCATCTTCGGAACAGATGTGGGGCTTTCACTCCTTGACGGGAATGTCAAATTCCAGGGGGAAATCGCCGGTTCGAAATATGAAACTGACGATGAAGCCTCAAACTTGATACTTAACAACGAATTGAGTCAACAGATACCGGGATTCCTTGAGCCGAATATCTCCACACGCTTCGGACTAGCCTATGACGTCAGGGGTTCAATTAAGATGTTCAAAAGCAATACAGTCCTCTCCGGCTTTCTGCGTAACATTGATCCCTCCTATAACTCCTTTGGGGCGCCGAACCTGCGCACCGGGATTTTTACCTACAAGGCAGAGCTTTCGCAAAAACTCTTTTCGCGCAATGTGACCGTAAGCCTTTTTCGCAAAAACGAGAGCACGACAAGGCTGTGGCAGGACGGACTGACCCATTACGAGCGACAGGGTGGCCTGTTTAAGCTGGGCTTTAGCGACTTTCCCCGCTTAAAAGTAAGTTATGCCGAAAGCATACAGGACAAAGATTCGATAAACAATGACATGAGCGAATTGATGATTAGCGGAAGCTATAGCTATAAGTTAGGCGATTTGTCGATGTCGAATACGGTAAGCTACAACCGGAACCAGGGTTCGTCGAGCCAGACTAATGGCCCGAATTATTCGGTGAGTAATTACTTGTTCAACCAAATGGTGAGTTTCTCCTTTCCCCTCTCACTGTCGGTGAACATCAACTACGTGGACGAGCAGAACCAGCAGACCGAATCGCAGATACTGGTCTCCGATCTTTCAGCCTCTTTCCAGCTGTTTAAGAAAATAAACGTAAGTCTCGGCGGAAATTACAAGACTGAAGCTGATGAGAGCACCCGCTTCGGAGGCTTTATGGATGTGAACTACTCCTTCGCCGACTACTTCACCTTTCAGTTAAGTTTTGATAATAATTATTATGATGATTTGGCCATGGCGGCCAATGATTTTAACGAATATATATTGAATACCAAGCTATCCGTGAGATGGTAATCAACATTAGGAAATTGAAGAACACAGTATGATGCAAAAACCTATTAATATGAGATTACTGAAAATGGTTATAAAGATGTCAAAGAGAAAGGTACAACCTTTCAGCCTTATTCGCAGGCATAAAAGAAAAGTGGCTTTCACACTAGCTCTTCTGTTTTTCAGTGGGATGATTCGTCCCAATCAGTTGTTTGCTCTGACAGGCGGACCCTCTACACCTGAATCCAGTGCTCCCAGCAAACTGACCTCTTCACAGATGGTTGATCCGTTTACGGGGAATCTGGACTATAATATTCCCCTTATGAAAGTTGGTGATTATCCCTTGTCGCTCTCCTATAACGCCGATATATCCATGGACCAGGAATCGACCTGGGTGGGCCTGGGATGGACATTGAATCCGGGTTCCATCAGCCGCAGTGTCCGTGGCTTACCTGATGACTTTAAAAAAGAGGATAAAGTGAAAAAGGATTTTAATACGAAACCAAATATCAAAGCAGGTCTCAGTGCCGGTCTTAATCTGGAAGCTTTTGGTGTGGACGCTGCCGGAGCACTTAGTGGCGCCGCTAACATTGGAGCCACCCTGGGATTGTACTACGATAATTACCAGGGTTTGGGGCTGAACTATTCGCTGGCTCCTTCCATCTCCGTTGCATCGCAGAGCAAAGGTGTTTTAACCGCATCAATGGGGCTGAACGGAGGTTCTCATAAAAACGGGGTTAGCTTAACGCCTTCTCTTTCCATACCCCAGCGTATTGCAGGGATGGAGAGTCTTTCAATTAGCGCCTCTGTTAATTCATTGTCAGGGCTGAAGAGCATTAACTTAAATGCTGCCATAAAAAATAATTTGGGAAATTATGGCCTGAATTTTAATAGCTTCAGCGATCGCTCCTATAAGCCGAAGATAAACTTCCCAATGACATCTACTCAGGGTACTTTCAGCTTTTCCGTTGGCGGCGAAGCGTTCGGTATCTTTGGTAGTGCTAGTCTTACCGGTTATTATTCACAGCAGCACCTCAAAAAACGCCATAAGAAAGTGCCGGCCTACGGTTATCTTTATTCTGATGCGGCAAAAAACAACCCGGGAGCGTTACTCGATTTTAAGCGGGAAAAAGATGGTCCTTACACCTCTAACAAGCCCAACCTGCCAATACCCAACTATACCTACGATGTGTTTAATATTAGTGGCCCCGGATTGAGCGGTTCTTTCAGAGCCCATCGGGGAGATGTTGGTGTCGTCTACGATAATCGTGTGAAAAGCCTTGGCGGTGACAAAGCTGTTCCGGCTGTTGGTGGACTGAACCTCTCCGGTGAAGTAGGCGGCGGAAACCTTACTAAAGTTGGTATTGACCTGAAAACGAATAACTCGGTAAATACATCGGGAATATGGACAGCCAGTAACAAAATTGTCAATAGGGTGGCGCCTGTGAGTGACGCATCTGAAAAAGATTACGAGCCCTTTTATTTTCAGATGGTGGGAGAAAAACTTCAGAAGAATAACGATGCCTACTATTCCGCTATCCTTGGACAAAATCCCGCCAAGGTAAGACTTTCCAATGACCCCAAAGCAGCAAGGGCTTACGCTACCCTTCATGCGAAGGGCAGTGGCTCGAACAAGGTAAGGAATCAGCTCTACAAAAAGCAACGCGAGAAGCGTAAGCGGGCCATTTCTTACCTTACCGCTGCTAAAGCGGACTATACTGCTCTTAACAGGCAAATCAAAAGCTACCCGATGAATAAAACACCGCTTGACCCAACTTCGCCATCGGTGAACTCTATCGACCGGATGAAGGGAGACAGGAAGAATCATCACCTTAGCCAGTTAACGGTTAACAAGCAGGGAAAGCGCTATGTTTATGGTCTACCGACCTACAATTGGAAGAAAAAAGAAGTTTCGTTCAATGTGAAGGACAACCAAGGTGATTGCGATAATGGGTTTGTGAATTACAATGCTGGTAAGAGTAATTCGACTAATAACGATGCAGGCAAAAATAATTACTTCAGCGCTACAACCACACCGGCTTATGCTTATTCCTACTTACTATCATCGGTAGTTTCCGACAATTATGTGGATGTATCCGGCGATGGTCCCACACCGGATGACATGGGGACATACACACGCTTCAATTACAGCCGGGTACATAAAAAGTACAATTGGCGTTCACCTTTCCGCAAGGATAAAGCCAATTACCAGGAAAATAAATACAGCCTCGACAATGACAACATGGCCAATTATGTATACGGAACAAAAGAGATATGGTATCTCAACTCCATGGAAACCCGGAACTATGTGGCTAAATTTATCGTGACCGATCGTAAAGACGGATTGGGTGTTAAAGGAGAAAATGGTGGTAAAGACAGCAATCAGAAACTGAAAAAGCTCTCGAAAATTGAGCTTTACACCCGTGCCGAACTTAAGAAGAACGGGAACCAGGCAACACCTCTGAAGACTGTTCATTTCAAATATGATTACTCGCTTTGCCCGGGGGTACCCAATCATGATAATGCCAATCAAAATGCCAATAATGGTAAGCTTACCCTCAAGAAGGTTTACTTTACCTATGGCGACTCGGAAAAAGGACGTTTCAGTCCTTACTCGTTCACTTATCACAGCGGCCGAAATAATCCACCCTACAAGCTTAAATCAAATGACCGGTTTGGATTTTTTAAAGAAAATAGCTGCCAGAGGGGGAAGATGAGTACCGCAGAATTTCCTTACGTTAATCAAGACACTGCCAAAACCAATGACTACATCAGGGCGTGGAAGTTAAAAGAAATCCAGGTCCCCTCAGGTGGAAAAATTGATATAACCTATGAGTCGGATGATTATGCCTACGTGCAGGATAAGCAAGCGATGCAGATGTTTAAAACGGCCGGTTTTGCCGATAACCCGAATCCGGGAAAAAGCAACATGAGCAGCGGGAATACGCTTTATGATAAGAACCCCTACAAGGTGAATAATTACCTGTTTTTTGATTTGGAGAAGCCCGTGCAATCGCTTGAGGAGCTGAAATCCTATCTCCCCGATGAAAATCATCTTTACTTTAAGATCAAGCTGGATGTCATTGGTTCTGGAAAGAATCCTTCCAGCGACCGCTATGAATATATTTCCGGGTTCGCTAAATACGAAGATTTTGGTTTGTATCAAAAATCGAAGAGCGGTTCATCGTATTCCACCGCATGGATCAAGTTCAGTAAAGTGGAGATAGGGGATTATAAACTGCCTTACAATTATTCTAATGCGCATCCTATGGCAAAAAGGGCGTGGATCTATGGAAAAAACCATATTCCCAAGCATGCCTTTAACCGCTCGGATGCTACAGATAAGCTGGAAGACCAGTTTAAGAATGCCGCCAAATCACTGGCAACCATGATGTCATTTGTGAAAAGTCTGAATTCAAAGCTCATCAAGCGAGGTTTTGCGCAAAAGGTTAAGCTGAACAAGTCATTCATACGCCTTAATTCACCCGATGGCCAAAAGCTGGGTGGCGGACACCGGGTGAAGAAAATCGTGATGAGCGACTCGTGGTCACAGATGGCAGCATCAGGTAAAAGCAGCACTTACGGCAAGGTGTATGATTATTCTACCATAAGACATGGTCATAAAATTAGCTCGGGAGTCATTGCTTACGAACCACGGATAGGTCGTGAGGAAAACCCCTTCTATCAACCTGTTTTCTACAAACACAATGGCGACCGTTTATTTATGACCAAGCCTTTCGGAGAGTCTTTCTTTCCCGGACCAACCGTTGGATACAGTAGAGTTGAAATACACGACCTACCACGTCCGAATGCTAACCCGGCTCCATCAGGCTACAAGGTAAGGAAGTTCTATACAGCCAAAGACTTCCCGGTCATTACTGAACGTACCAACTTGCAGGATGAGCATCATCGGCCAAGCCCCGCGGCTAGTCTCAATCCTTTCAAGCTTAAATACAATGAAAAAAGAACGGTCAGCCAGGGCTACAAGGTCGTGTTGAATGATATGCACGGAAAGCCCAGGGCGAAATACACGTATCGTCATGGTTCTCAAGTACCGCTCAACGGTATGGAGTACAAGTACCACATTAATGGAAAAGGACAGTTGGACAACAACGTACAGGTTGTTAAGAAAGACAATAGTATTGAATCATCAACGATGGGTGTGGATTTGGATTTTGTGGTTGACTCCCGCCAGCAGAAAAGCGTCACAGAGATGAAAGGCGTTTACCTGAATTTTGATGGCTTCCTGGCATCCATTATTCCTATATTGATTCCCGATCCGTTGCCTTCCTACAAAAAGGAGACAACTTTATTCCGCTCCATTGTGGCAACAAAGGTTATCCGAAAACGGGGAATTGTCGATGAAGTCATTGCTTATAAAGATGGCGCCAAACTAAAAACCGAAAACCTTGCCTTCGATGCCGTGACGGGGAAACCGCTGGTGAAGAAGACCGAGGATAAGTTCGGAAATTTCAAATATCAGACTCAAATACCCGCGCATCATAAGTACAGCGGAATGGGGCCTGCTTATCAAAACAGTATGGCGTCATTTGAGAAAATTCAGGTGACTAATGGCGAGATTACCGATAATGCTGTGAGCCGTATACTTACCAAAGGTGATAAGCTGTATTGGGAACGCTCGGGCAAACCTGGCGAAAGAGGTAAGGCCTGGGTACTGAACAGCAATAACAATCGTTCGGTATTAATTGATATGCAGGGAAACCTGCTAAGCGATAAGAAATATAATTTTACTGTCGTTCGATCCGGTTACGACGATAAAGCTGGTACAGCAGTCGGTACGATTACTTCATTGGAGAATCCGATAAAGGGAAACAGCCTGAACCTGAATCAAAACCTTAAGGTTATCTCAGCAGGAGCTAAAGAATATCGCCAGGATTGGCAGACTTATGCCGGATATACCGTAAAGCATACACCTACGAAATGCAATTGTGAAAACAAGTTAATAGTAGAGGAAAATTACGATCAACCCGCTATCTCAAACAAATGGAATAAGTATTCAGACTTTGCCTACATGATGCTTATTATCCAGAATAAAGGAGATGGTGCTGCTATTAAGCATGGCAGAGCGGTGAATCTCATTGGACAAAAATCAGGGGATCAGGGGAAGTTTATATCCATGGACAAGGAATACATCGGAAACCGTTTATTCGTAACCTTCAAGGTTGACGGAAAAGGAGAGGAGCACTGCACCTTCCGCTTCTGGAACCTGGGAAGTAACGACTTCCCAAGGAATGGAAAGTTCTTTAATTTCCGTTACGAAAAGAAAAACCCCTACAATTGCGATGATATCCATCACTTCAAGGTAGATTATACCTATCCCTACAAAGACACCGTATATGTTGGCGGATTTACTACCAAAAAACGGCCGCAGGTAGTAACCAAACACGATACCACAACGCTGGCGGGATACTCGGAGTGTTTCCCGGTAGCCGTGTGTGAGGAAACCGAGCTGCAAACGCAGTATGACTGCAAGCTAAAGCCAGGGGATGTGGTTAATCCGTTTATCCTTGGACTGGAAGGAATATGGAAACCTTTCAAACAATACGATTACCATGCACAGCGCAAGAGTGGCCGTATTCATCAAAGCGGATACTACAAGAATTTTGCACCATTCTCCTGGACGGGCAATCCGGCTAACGACTGGGTATGGAAAAAGCAAACTACACTGGTTGATCCGCTGGGGCGCAGGCTGGAAGAGAAAGACCCTCTCGGGAATTATACGTCAAATATTTTTGGATACAATTATTCTAAAGTAATTGCCAGTATCAATAACGCAGCACACAATCGGGCAGGTTTTGAAGGATTCGAAGATTACCGCGACTACGACGGAATTAAGTCTTTCGGCGACTGCGACCCAGACAGGCATACCTATTTCGAAGTGCAGGAAGGGGTTAAGATTTTCAATACGTCGGGCCCTAAAGCATACATAAATGAGAATCACAGCCACACCGGAGAATACAGTGCCCAGGTATTTAGTAATGCATCTATAGAAATGAAGCGAAACACATCGGGGTACACGGGATCTTCCAATCAGTCGCAGTCTAAGACCTATACGCTTCAACCGGATGACTATGTGGGTATTTTTACGCCCGAAGCCGGAAAATACCATATCAGTACATGGGTGAAGGACGCCAACGCCTCCGGTAACTTCAATACTTTGACCTATGATGCGCCTTATGTTAGAGTGCTGGCCGATGGCAGTACCATAGCTACGTTGCGAACAAAAGGACAAGTGATTGACGGCTGGCAGCAGGTCAGCGGAACTGTTGATATTCCTTCCGGTACAAAGGAAGTAACAATTAGACTGGGCACGGATAATATCATCGCCTATTTCGATGATTTCAGAATACATCCCTACAATGCCCAAATGGAAGCTTATGTCTATGATCCGCTGAGCCTAAGGCATATAGCTACGCTCGGCCCTAATAACTATGCAAGCTTCTTCCAATATGATGAAACAGGAGAATTTATTGGAACCAAGCAGGAAACCAGCGAAGGAATCATGTCGGTTCGCGAAGCGCGTCAGGGCAAATTCAAATCAGATAAATAAAAAATTGAATTATTGAACCCTAAACAAGTTCATTATGAGAACGAAAGAAATTTTTTTACTACTAGTTATTGTTTTTGGTACTGTTTTCCGTGGTCATAGCGGTGAAGAAACTTTAGATACCTATCTAAAAACCGATCAGCTGGATAAAGGAGCGGTGCTTAAACTACACGATCCGAAGATTTATAAACCCACAGGTTACGACCCCTCATGGAGTAATGAGTTTGGTATCAAACAGACGCATAACGCCATTGAGCTTTTTTTGAATACCGATGCTTCGGATTTCGGGGACAAAGCATTTTCGCTCGCTGTCGATTTGAAGCTAACTTATAAAGATGCCAGCGATAAGGTGGTTCAAAACAGCCGTGGTAAAGATACAACCCGCCTGAGTCTTAATGTTAATTATGATAAATCACGTGGATATAAGAACCGCGATATTCATGCTTTCAGCGGAGCTCACAAAATGTACGTTGAGGTGGAGGATGTAAGGCTTAATGGAGCCGATACGACTTCACTCACGGATGTCGTATTTCTGCGTTCGTTCATTAAAATAGAGCGCTACTATAAGATGAAAAACCGCAAGGTAAATCAGCTGAAGCATAAATACCGGCAAAAGGATAATGAACTGGAAATAAGCTGGGAGGACAAAAAGGGAGCTGTATGGTATGAGGTGGAATGGACTTTTGTGAACAACTATGCTCATAATAACGGGAATATTCAGCGCAAACCGAAACGTGAGCTTCGTTATGACTTCAACAAAAACAGCCAGCGAATTCGTACCCGGTCTAATAACTACCGGATTCCGGTAGTTTATAATGAAGGATACCTGGTTTATCGTGTACGACCTGTGACTAAAGGCGGGTCGGATTTTGAGCGTATTAAATACGGTCGTTGGAGTATTGTTTCCAGCGATAAGGTATCTGCCGTGGGGAGCAATTCATTCAGGGTATCAGCCGCAATGGCCCACAGTGGTGATAAAATGAATTGGCAATACAAGGCTACTTACACCGAGCGGGGTAAGGGCAAATCCCTTGTTAATTATTTTGATGGGCTCAATTTCAAGCGGCAACAAGTGGAGCAACTTCATAGTGAAAATAACGTCATTATCAGTGAGCAGATGTACGACTATCGCGGTCGCCAGGCAATAGATGTATTGCCGGCTCCAAAAGCTGATAAAAATCCGCATCCGAATCTGAAATATTATAACTCCTTTAACACAGACCAGCAGGGTAACCCCTACAGCAAGGATGATTTTGATGACGTTTCGGGTTGTAAGCCCTCTCCTTCTCCCATGAGCAAATCATCAGGAGCAGCCCGCTACTACTCTTCCAACAACAAGATGACCAATATCTTCAAGCAACATCTACCGAAGTCGGAAGGCTATCCATTCACCCAGACGCAATACATGCCGGATAAGTCGGAGAATGTATGGCGTATCAGTCAACCCGGCAAGCAATACCAGATTGGTAAGGGCCATGCTGTGGAAAAATTTAACGGTACGCCCCATCAGGCTGTGCTTGACAGACTTTTTGGTTCGGAAGTAGGAAATGCCGGAAACTACAGAAGACGCATCATTTCCGATGAAAATGGTCAGCTGCGCGTTCAGTATATCAATGAAGAGGGAAAACCAATAGCGACAGCACTGGCAGGCGATAAACCAAAAGCATTGGAAAAACTACCGGCCGACCAGGTAAAATCGCTGACAATTACAACCGACATGCTGAATAGTCACCAGCGCGTAAGAACGAACTCCCTGACAGCTGCCAATAAAATCAATGTAACTACTGAAGGCTCACAATACAGTTTCAACTATTCGGTGAATCCTTCAACCTTCAATCGTTACGTCTGTGAAGGCGAGCAAATATGTTACGACGGAATTTACAACCTACGTATCCGTCTCACCAACGATTGCGGCGATGTCGTTAAAGATACGGCCATGCAGATTGGTAGTGTTAAAAACATCGATGAACAGTGTAATGACAACCAATCTGTTAATTTGACCTTTTCCTCCGGTCCGCTATCCGTGGGGACCTATCAAATCACAAAAAGACTTGAGCTTAACGAGCAGGCTCTACAGAAGTATCTCGATATATTTTCCCAAAAGTCATGTATACAGAAAACCTACGATACTCTGCTTAAGAAGAACAGGGAAAAAATGGATACTGTGGAGTGTAATGCAGGATGTGGCAGTACTGGTGTTATCCAGAAGAAATATGAGTACACCACCGAAGATGGTAAGACCTACCAGGATGAGCTTTCGGATGCCCAATACCAGCGTCTGAAACAACAGCAAAACAATCTTTGTGGTGGAGGAATGAATGCCTGCCAGAATCTCTATGACATTCTCCTTGGAGATATCAGTCCCGGCGGGCAATATGCGCTATACTACGACAGCACCAACCAGGAAGCCAATCCATGGAAGTTTAAGCTGTCGGTGCTGAATGACTCCACTAACGTATTGCCTGAAAAACGAGCTCACTGGCGAAATCCGCATTCTATATATAAAGACGGGGATGGCAACCGGGCACGCATCAAGATATCACGAATCAACGGGATACAAGGTGTATTGGATACTTCCAAAATTTTTGTGCACCAGGGTGATTCAGTCATTTATCCCCAAAACCTGTTAAAAGTTTCCGATTTTATTGATCTCTGGAAGAGTTCGTGGGCTAAGTCGCTGCTGCCCTACCACCCGGAATATGGCTATTACCTTTACTGTAAGCAGTATCCGGCCAGCAACCAGTATGATAGCCGCCTTATGAGTACAGGAAAGTACAAAAAAGCTATTGATAGCGGATACGTCAAAGCGGATGGGACTACAAAACTGCTTTCAGACGACCCTTATTTTAATAGCCACCCGCAACTGAAGCAGAAGATGCAGGATACACTGGCGAATTTTGTAGCAATGGCGGGGGATACGCTTTCACTGAAAGAAATGGTGATTGCCATCCACAATGGATGTGCTCCGGTTAAGTGCGGTACAGGGAGCTTGAATATGTCAAAAATGCGACAATGTATCAATAACAATTCGCCTTTGTTTGCCGGTAAAGATACCAAGACGCAAAACCAGGAATGGGGCGCTTACAAAGCGATCTACCTGGCACTGAAGAGGAAAATTAAATCTCCCGAAAGGCATCAGTTTGCCATCAATCATGGCTACTACAACGGGTGTATTGGTTTGAAAGACTCCCTGAAATACATGAACCAGAGTTCAGGATTCTTTAATGGGAAGCCCTATCAAAATTCATCGAATTTCAATAAGCAAAGAAGCTGCTTTCTGAACGCAGTGGCTTATGCCGGAAAAGATATCCGTTTTGCCGACGGGGAAGATATTTACAAGTACATCGATGGCCTGGAAAATATGGATGATAAACAAGCCCAGGCAGAGGAGATGGAAAATTATGCCGATTATAAAATGAAGAGCAATTGTGGTAAATGCCCTGTTGAAGGAGATTTGGAGGCCTTACTTAACGGACTTACCCATAATGGAAATATCGCCGGCAACCAGGACGCTACCGGTGCTGTGACATCTTGTGCTATTAAAAACCAGATGAATGCTGCCAATATGGATTATTTTTCCTGGAAAGCCTCGGTGAGTGGCAGGGAGCTGACCGGAAAACTGATGGCCCAGGGTGTGAACGTGGCCACTATTAAGATGTATGATTCTACAAAGCGGAAGCTTAACTGGAGCAACGTGGTGCTGTTTACTTGCCTCCAGCATACTACCAATGCCAATCACTACAACTCTACACAAAAGCATAACTTTAAGGTGAGGGCTATTACCAAAAATAATGAGGCTTTCTGGCTCGAAGGAAAAGTCTCGAAGATTGACCTGACCGATTGTGATGTAGAGAAATTCTGTACCAAGAATGCAATTGCCGGTGAAATACAATCTCTTTTCCATACAGTATTAGGCTTGGCTCCGATGGTAAGAGAAGTGTATGTGAATAACGGGTATCAGCAAATGGTTGATTCATTATTACCTCAATACAAAAACACAAAAATTATAGGTGAGATCACGACACACACGCTTTCAGAGCAAATGAAAGACCAGCACAAGTATCCCAATAGTTTTGAATACTACTGGATTGTGGATACGCTGATGAATTCCGGTCGCACCCTAAAGGCAGGCATCTACGAAGCCAAAAAGCTTACCTCGTGTCCCTTCGAGTTTAAAATGCTTGACTCCACAAAACAGTTCGGGCAACCGATTTTTATAGATAAGATCCATCTCAATCACCCGGCTATAGAGCAAACTAGCTGTGATGCCACACAATTCGTGCTCGAAGTACGTCAATTGAAATCACAGCAGAATGACGGATTCTATCTGTCGCGCCCCCAGTTTGGTGGTTTCTTGTCCCAGGACAGGCAGTATACCGAGTCATTCTACATAAAAGTAACGAATGAATGCTATAGTGTTGGCGAGTGCTGCCCTGAAAGTAAGTGCCCGGATATTGCGGAAAATGGAGGCTTCGGAGCAGGCAATTCTAAGTTCTCCTCCGACCTGGCTTATGATAAATCAGGGCAGAAAGCCAATTACTATAAGGTTTTCCCCTCTTCAGGTGATACAGCAGGAAAAATGCTAAATAACATTCCTGTGGATGATCTCGATAACCTGAATGGGATGAATTTCGACCCGGCTATCTTTGGTTCGGGAGATGCCACCAGCCAGGGGAATAACCTGAATAACTTGAATAACCCGAATAATCTGACTAAGGGAACCCTTACAAACTTTACTGGTTTGACAGATACAACAGAAGGTGACCAAGTACCGAATCCTCGATTCATTGATCCTGTTAATTTGCCAAACCTTGACGGTGATTCGTCGAATCAGATGACAAGGATGCAAATCCCGGCTTTAATGCAAAAGCACTCAGACATGTTCCAGGTTATCAGTAACATCGCGAGGCGAAGTAATAAGACTTCCCGGTCAGTCATTAACAACATCCGCGGAGGGGATAATTCCGAATCCGGGGAGCGTTCTCCATACTGGAATGTTGAACGGGACACCGTATGGACCACCTTCCAGGGTTTCGGAGACGATCAGCAATTGCATCTGACGGGACAGCAAGTGCGCCAATTCGGAACAATTCCCGTTGGTTCACTGGATGTACATCTCAATAAATACCTGATTTTTAAAGTGTCGGATATGAACCAGCGGGAAGTCTGGAAGCAAAATCTTGATTTGGAAAAAGACAATACCTACGGATTTAAAATGAAGGTAAAGCGGTTGGTAAAAGCTATTCCGCATGCCGAAGGACAATTTTCACTGAAGGTGGGAAACCAGGAGAAATCGCTGCAATATGATGAATCGCAGGGTCAATGGAAGGTCTTCAGTACCTACTTTACAGCAGGCAGTAACGGCTCGCAAAAAGTGGCCCTGGTTTTCAAGCCTGAGAATCAGAACCCACAGGTAGGCTATCAGAAATGGGGTGTGGATGATATCGTTATCAAACCCCAGAGCTGTGAGCAAATGGCTTGCTGTCCGCCGCTGTCACCTACCCTTCCGGAGGATTCATTTGAGAATCCGTGTAAGGCGAAAAAAGAAATGATAGCCGAAGCGAATACCGAGAAGGAATTTGAAGAGTTTCTGCAAGATACACTGTCAGGAATAGAAGCATCCTATCGGAACGCTGTTATGAATGTGCAGGAGTCTTTCACAATGACATTTACGGATAATTACTATGACTATACCCTGTACTACTACGATCAATCCGGAAACCTGGTAAAAAATGTACCGCCGAAAGGATTTAACCCACTATCGATGAGTAAAGTGCAGCAGGTGCAGAGTAATCGCGAACAGAATGGGAATAATCCGGTTTATCCGGATCATAAGATGGTAACCCGCTACCAATTTAACTCCTACGATGAAATGGTGTCTAAAAAATCCCCGGACGAAGGGGAGACACGA
This sequence comes from Bacteroidales bacterium, assembly GCA_021738485.1. GTDB lineage: Bacteria > Bacteroidota > Bacteroidia > Bacteroidales > JAIPAH01 > JAIPAH01. The sequence continues at coordinate 34,794 of JAIPBX010000019.1, forward strand.
TACTGGTACGACCAGCTCGGGCGTCTGGTTGCCGAACAGTCGAATGCCCAGAAGCAGCGAGGTCATGTCTATACCTATCATTTGTATGACGCGATGAGCCGCAAAGTGGAAATCGGGGAAGTGAAAGCGCTAAGTTCTTTGGTTTCCACTACAGCCAGAGATTATGCAAAATTTGAAAATTGGGTCATGCAGGGAAGCCGTAACCAGGTGATGCATAAATACTATGATTCTCCTATTAATACTAAGGTCGACAATTATTTCCCGGATGGACAGAAAAATCTGCGAAAGCGTGTTGCTTCCATTATTTATGAGGAGAAATGGGATAACAAGAAATCGAGCTATGATTTTGCTACCCATTTCAGCTACGATGCCCACGGTAGTGTAAGCTTCCTGGTGAAAGAGAATACAAAGTTCGCTCAACCGCATCAGGTCAAGAAGATAGACTACGATTTTGATATCATCAGCCAGGATTTGAGAAGTATCACATACCAACCGGGGCAAAAAGACCAGTTTATCCAGAAGTATAAGTACGATGCGGACAACAGGCTTTCGAAGGTGTTAACCAGTAACCGCGGATTGCACTGGGAGGAAGATGCAAAATATTATTACTATCCTCACGGCAAACTGGCCCGTGTGGAGTTGGGTGATGAAAAAGTGCAGGGAATGGACTTTGCCTACACACTGCAAGGCTGGCTGAAAGGAGTGAATGGCACTGACCTGAAACCCGCCAATGATGCAGGTAAAGACGGTGCCGATAAGGGTCCCTTCCGCACAGTTGCCCGCGACGTATTCAGCATGGTTCTCGATTACAACGACAACGATTATGCATCTATCGGTTCGGGGAATCCATTTAACTCTCATTTAACAGGACCCTTGAGTAACTCATCTCCTGACCTTTACAATTCCGACGTGCGCCAGATGATAGTCAATAACGGAGCCTTTAGTCAAAAGGAAGGGCTGGCTATGGCTTATAAATATGACCAGATGGGTCGTCTAGTCGAATCCAATACATTCACCAGAACTAATAGCACCTGGCAATCGGCTACCGATTACGAGACTTCATACAGTTACGATGAAAACGGAAATCTTATCGGGCTAAAGCGTAATGGCGACAACGGAACCATGGATAATCTGACATACAATTACCGGCAAAACAACAACCGGTTGGATTATGTCGCCGACCAGGTGAGCGAGAGTAAGTATCCGAATGACATCGATAATCAGAAGCAAAGCAATTACATGTATGATGCCAGCGGTCGTGTACGGCAAAACCTGGCTGAAGGCCTTCAGAATATTGAATGGACGCGGAATGACAGAGTAAAATCGGCTGTAAAATGGGGGTACGGAAATATCTATAACTACTATGATGGAACCGGCTTCCGCGTGATGAAGGATTACATGCCTACGGATAATTCAGGCAATAAAGTTGAGATGTTCGTCAGGGGAGTAAATAATGAGCTATTAGCAAAATACAGGTATGATCCGAATGAAGACAGTACCTATCTGGCAGAGCAATACATTCATGGGAAATCTCGCCTGGGTGTTTACGAGCCGGATACTACGCTGCAATCCATCAAATCCGGGCATATTGGCCAGTTCCGTGGACAGAAACAGTATGAGCTGGGCAACCATCTGGATAACGTGATGGTGACCATTTCGGACAGGAAGATACCGGATACGGCTGCAGCACCAACGTCAGCCAAATACCAGGCCGATATTGTTTCTGCTACCGGGTATTATCCTTATGGAGCGCAATTGCCCGGCAGAAAAATGAATACGGGCAAATACGCTCATGGCTTCCAGGGCAAAGAGAAGGATGATAAGCTGAAAGGGGAAGGCAACTCCTATTACTTTGAAGATCGAATCTATGATCCTCGAATAGGGCGGTGGCTAAGTGTCGATCCTAAAGCGCATAAATCACCTTCGAAAGCACCTTATGTTGGAATGGGAAATAATCCGGTTAACCGGGTAGACCCCGATGGCCAGGAAGATAAGGATGCCAAAAAAGCTATTGAAGACATGTCAAGGGAAGAAAAGCAAATGGTAGCCGAACAACTCGGCGGAGAGCAGGTAGTCGAAGAGAGGGAGAATATGTTTGAAGACCAGAATGAAAGGTGCATGGAGTCAGAAACGAAGTATCGCGATGTGAATGGAAAAGAATATTCCAGTTTCAAAGACATGCTGAAAGCTGAAGTAGCTTTCTATAAACGAAATGGAATGACTAAAAAGCAGTCTAAACAAATGTATGAGAAGTTTGATCCGCGGAAAGCTAATCAGGATCAAATTTATGCTCAGAGAAGCCGCACACTTACGCTTAGCGAAGTGAAAAAGGGAAAGCGTGGACGGTTTATTTCACAGGAAGCTCATCAGCATTTGCAGGAGAAAAAATTCAAAGATCTGCAGCATTTGACATCGTCTCCGTTTGCTGGAATATTCTATGCCGCCAAATACAGTTACATGAGGACACTGGGCTATTCCAAAGCTGAATCTAATCGTGGGGCTATGTTATTTTCTCATGTTGGCTCACTGATTGAATCAGGGATGAAATATCAGCGAAACAACTATAAAAATGCTCAGAGAAATCTCAAAACCAGAGATTCAAGGAATAATCAGAAAATAATTGGAAACAAATAGAGAATCTTCGTTCTCGATTCAATCCCTCACAGTGCAGCGTCGCTGTGAGGTTTTTTTGGTTACGCGGATTTGGAGAGTATTAAAATGAATTTCATGGGATTCGAATCGCAGACCCCCGACGCCAATCGGAGCCAGTGATCCCATGCCTGTTATCCGCCTGAGGCGGACTAAACCATCAAAAAAAACGACCCTGCAAAGGTGGCTTCTGATTCTAAAATGTGGGTTGTGCCGGATTCGAACCAACGACCTCATTCGTGTCGTCCGCCTGAGGCGGACTAAACCATCAAAAAAAACCACCCTGCAAAGGTGGCTTCTGATTCTAAAATGTGGGTTGTGCCGGATTCGAATCGCAGACCCCCGACGACAATCGGGGCCAGCGACCTCATGCGTGTCGTCCGCCTGAGATACTGTGTGAAATTCCAATAATAATTTAAAATTTTTAGATTTATTTCGTTTTTATTAATTTAGTTCCAGCCCAAAAGAAGGCATACGGCGATACAATAAACCGATGTCTATCTTGCGTAGTGGGAGTT
>JAIPBX010000108.1 GCA_021738485.1 Bacteroidales bacterium
AAAATCATAGAAATTAACCCTGAAAAGAGCCTTTTTACCGGTGATATCACCGACATCTTTTTGCAGGGGAAAGCTTCAGAGGTTATGGATAAATTGGAAAAATATTTACAATCATTCGAAAATTAATCAGTAAACACACTATGAAAAAAACACTCATCACGATTTTTGTGCTGCTGGGAATTTCACTAACCATCAGTGGACAAAACCCACTGAAAGATCTTGAAGACTACTATCAACAATCTATGAAAAAATGGGGAGTCCCCGGCATGGCTGTAGCCATTATCAAAGATGACAGCCTGGTTCTCTCGGAAGGCTATGGGGTCAGGAAAGTGAATTCGGATAAAAAAGTTACCGAAGAGACACTTTTCGCCATTGCTTCCAATACCAAAGCTTTCACGGCTGCCGGCATAGGCATCTTGGTGGATGAAGGAAAACTAAACTGGAATGACAGGGTTGTCGATTACCTGCCCTGGTTTGAGTTGTATTCGCCTTATGTCACGCAGAATTTCACCATACGCGATCTGCTGTGCCACCGCAGCGGACTCGAAACATTCAGCGGTGACCTGCTATGGTTCGGATCGGAATATAACCGTCGTGAGGTCGTTGAGCGAGCCCGCCACCTGGAGCCCGCCCACGGATTCAGGGAACAATTCGGCTATTCCAATATCATGTACCTGGCCGCCGGGCTGGTTATTGAGGAAGTCTCGGGGATTTCGTGGGATGCTTTTATAAAGAAGAGATTTTTCAAACCCCTGCAAATGGAGCGATCCATCACCACCACCGCCGATCTGGAGAAGTATGAGAATGTGGCGGCTCCACACAACGAAACCGATGAAGGCACCATCGCTATCGAATACCTTAACTGGGATAACATTGCCCCCGCGGGAGGGATTATCTCCTGCGCGAAAGACGTTAAAAACTGGTTGGCGTTGCAACTGAACAACGGGATTTTCGAGGGCGATACGGTCTTTTCCAGGGACGTTCAAAACGCAATGTGGTCACCCCATACTCCGTTAAGCGTATCCCAATACGCACGCAAAATGCGGCCCTCGACCCACTTTAAAAGTTATGGCCTTGGCTGGAGCATGTTTGATTATGGCGGACGCAGAGTCGTGACCCACAATGGTGGATATGACGGCATGATATCCCAAACTGTTTTGCTGCCCGAAGAAAACGCCGCTTTTGTGATACTTACCAACTCTATATCGGGTATCTACAGGAGTCTCATGTACAAAACGCTCGATTATTTGCTGGACAAAGAATCAAAAGACTGGAACAAGACCATCCTTGAACGATACGAAAAATATGAGCAGCACAAGGAAAAACAGCGCGCCAAAAAAGATTCGGCACGGGTTAAAGATTCCGAACCATCCCTTGCACTGGAAAAATATACCGGAACCTATAGCGGCAAAATGTACGGCAAGGCTACCGTAAGCCTTGAAGATGGGAAGCTGCAAGTTCAGCTCGAGCCCTCGCCTGATTTTCACAGCAAGATGGAACATTGGCACTACGACACTTTCAAAATCAAATTTGAAGAATTCCCTTCACTGCCCAGGGGATGGGTGAATTTTGTAATGGACCGCAACGGCAAGGTGGAGGAAATGCGAATCGATGTACCCAACCCGGATTTTGACTTTACGGAATTGAAATTTTACAAGGAGTAGAGGTTGTTCCTTGTTCCTTGTTCCTTGTTCTGTGTTCGTTGTTCGTTGTTGTTAGTTGGGTTTTTAAAGAAAAAAATTTAATGTTAAAATAACTTGGTGAAAATATGGAATGGCTCTGGATTGTTTTAGGGGGGATATTAATTATCATAGGTCTGCTGGGCTGTATAGTGCCTGTAATTCCCGGCCCCCCGATTAGTTATGTAGGATTGATATTGCTTCAAATCACGGATAAGCCGCCCTTCGAAGCTCAAACGCTTGTCATCTGGCTGTTAATAACCATTGGGGTTACGTTGTTGGATTATGTCGTGCCCGTTTGGGGCACCCGGAAATACGGCGGCACAAAAAAAGGCGTTTGGGGAAGCGTGATTGGCTTGGTAGTGGGCCTTTTCTTCTTCCCGCCCCTGGGTATTATTATAGGTCCTTTCATCGGGGCTGTGCTCGGGGAAATGGTTGCCGGGAAACAATCCAATGATGCCCTTCGCGCCGGGTTCGGCTCTTTTGTCGGTTTGCTGGCGGGAACGCTTCTCAAACTGATAGCTTCCGCATGGATGGGCTACCTGTTCTTTTCCAATATCCCGGTGTAAAATAAATAGTTAACTTAATATGTTAATTTTTACATGTTTAAGGCCATTTTTTTATAATTTTTGAAACAATTGTTTTAGGCTTTCTGTTAAAATTAATAATAATCAAAATGTTACCGATAGATACACTCATAACTCACTGCTTGCAAAATGACGAAAAAGCCCAAAAGAGGTTATATTCAAGGTTTGCCCCAAAATTATTTGGAATTTGCAAGAAATTTGCCACAAACAAGCAAGAGGCTGAGGACCTTCTCCAGGAGGGTTTTATCAAGATATTCAAGAATCTGCAGACATTCAGAAACGAAGGGGTTTTTGAAGCGTGGATGCGCAGAATAGTCATTAACACTTCTATCAATTATCGCAGCAAGAAGCTACCGGCTTTTCAGGATATTGATTCCGACCGGTGGAAAAGCCAGCGAATACAAAGTACCATCATTGCTAAATTATCATACCGTGAATTGCTTGAATACGTCAGGCAATTACCCACAGGTTACCAGGAAGTTTTCAACCTGAATGCTATTGAAGGTTATACCCATAAAGAAATCAGCCAAAAACTGAATATTTCGGTTAACACTTCCAAATCCCAGCTTTCAAGAGCTAGAAAGTGTTTACAGTCTAAAATCGGTAAAAATCATAAACCTCCGGAAAATTCAGACAACTTTTTACCGAAAATAATTGTATTATAAGTAGAAACTAAAATGAGGGGAATATGTTAAAGCGTTTATTTTTATACACCGCAATTATACTATGGACGGGAACAGGACTAATAGCCCAGAACCTGGAGCTATCTACCGAAGAGCAGGGCGTATTGGAAGACGGGCAGGTACTTACTGTTGAAGGAAGCCCGGATGATAATCTGATTACAGGCTATGTAAAAGTCACCAACACGGGTAATGATTCCATCCGGGTTCTTGTACGGAAAGAGGAAAACAACCTTGTGGGAGATGCCGTAAGCTTTTTCTGCTGGGGTCAGTGTTACACGCCCTCTATAGACACCTCCACCAACCATGTCACTATACATGCAGGTGAAACTAACACAGAATTTTCGGGAGACTACCAACCGGAGGGAAATGCCGGGACGAGTTCTGTCACCTATTATTTCTATAATGAAGATAACCCGGAGGAAGAAATTAGCGTGGAGATGCATTTTGTTGCCGAAACGGAATCCACTCTCCGGCTTTCAACCGATGAAGGGATCCTGGAACATGAAGAAGAGGTCGAGGTTGAAGGTACCATTGATTCCAGTCTATTGGTATTTCATGCTAACGTAACCAATACCGGCGAGGATACACTCCAGGTAGAAGCCGCCCGGGTTGAAAACAGTCTCGTCGACAGCACTGTAAATTACTTCTGCTGGGGGCTCTGCTATACGCCATCAGTAGATACCGCCACCCAAACTATCACGATTCCGCCGGGAGATAGCACGGATGCATTTGACGGGGATTATGAACCGCAAGGGAAGAGCGGTACCAGCTCTATCTCCTATTATTTTTATGATGTTAGGAATCCTGATAACAAAGTAGGCGTGGAGGTAAAATATGTTGTAGAAACATCGGGTATCGGTGATGAAAATAATATTATCACCGATCTGAGAACGTATCCCGTACCGGCCGATAATCGTTTAAATGTGGAATACACGCTGGAGGAGACCCAGCAGGCAATGATTAAGCTGTCTACCCTGGCAGGAAAAACCGTGTATAAACAACCTATTAGCTCCGGTTCTAAGAAAACCCGTATCAATACGTCACGATTTGAAAATGGATTATACCTTCTAACCATAATGCAAGACAATTTTGCTCTGCAGAGCAGGAAAGTGGTCATATCCCATTAGACTGATAAACATGTAACCATAGGCTATAGTTTTTTTTGAAAAGGCATCATCGGTTGATGCCTTTTCTTTTGGGGGACGTTTTTTCCCAAAACGGGACAAATTTAATTTCCTGAATCTTTGCTAACACTTATCTAATGGGAAATTTGGTTAAAGGCACGGTTTATGTTACTTTTACAGTGGACTAAAAAATCAGGGCTTATGAAAACAAATTGGATAGTAGGAGGTATTATCGCTTTATTCTTTATTTTTTCCGGTTGTCAAAAATCGGATGATAATCCCGACCCTAACGGAGAGATTGATAAGATGGAAGATTTGGTAATTTCCGATAATTTTAATTTTAGAACAACCCAAGAAGTAACGTTCCGGGTTGCCGTATCCCAAAACGACAACGCGCTGAAAAATGCGCCGGTGGATATTTACAACAAACCTCCGCAGGAACAAGGAGAATTGCTTTTGAGCGGCTCGACGAATGAAAACGGCATCTATAACACCGTTTACCCTGTTCCCACCTATTACGAAGAAGTGTTTGTGAAGGTGAACCAGCTCGGCCTCCCCAACCAAAAACGGGTAGCCATAGAAGGCAGCCAGGTGGATGTAACCTTCGGTACACCCGCCCGTAAAGCTCCAACTACCAAACAGACTATTACACCCAAAGCCGCTGATTTTGAGTATCCGGTAACCTACCTGGGGACATTCGACAGCGAAGGCGTTCCGGATTACCTTGTGGAAGACGACGAGGTTGGCCAGGATTTTATGGACGACTTAAACAACACCCTTCCAGAAGCTGTGCCCCTATCTGAATCGCACCCGGAATATCTTGACCAGGAAAACGAACAGGACCTTATTCTTGACGAAATGGCTGAGGTATGGGTTACCTTCGTTCACGAAGGTGCGGCACTGAAAAATACCCTTGGGTTTTACACCTATGAAGTGGGTAATCCCCCCTCCTCGGTATCGGATATTGATTCCCTGACCATCATTTTCCCTAATGTTTCTTACGAAGGAGACGGAGGCGGTCTGGAAACGGGCAACAAAGTAAAGCTCGGGGTTTTTGATGCCAACACAGCCATTGGATGGGCCCTGATTGCTAACGGTTGGAGTGCCGGCCAGGTAAATGACAGAACAACGTTTTATTCCAACGAAGACTTCAACCCGGAAGACGATCCGCAACTCAGGCAACATACGGTACTCTTGAACGACCCGATGAGGGAGCGATTTATCATTGGTTTTGAGGACTTGCAGAGGGATGTCTGGTCGGATGAAGATTTTAATGATGCGGTCTTCTATGCTACCACCAACCCTTATGAAGCTACAAACACCGACAACGTCCCAAATATCGACAATGACGACCCGGATGTAGACGGAGACGGTGTTCCCAACGACCAGGACGACTTCCCCAATGATCCTGACAGGGCCTATAAAAACAACTATGAAGGAAGCCTGGCCTACGAAGACCTCTGGCCCGGCAAAGGGGATTACGATTTTAACGATATCGTCGTAGACTACCACCTCGAGCAGGTTACCAATAGTTCCAATGAGGTGACCGCCATAAACGGCCGCTTTATCCTAAAAGCGTTTGGGGCCGCCCATCACAACGGCTTCGGATTTGAAATGAATGTGAATCCTTCGCAAATAGCATCAGTTGAGGGAACAGCCGTTAACAGCGATTACATCAACCTTGCCGGCAACGGGCTGGAAGCGAACCAGCAGAATGCGGTGGTAATTGTATTCGACGATGCTTATGATATTCTTGATTCTCCGGGCGGGGGAATCGGCGTTAATACCGAACCGGATGCTCCGTACGTGGAACCGGATACAATAAATATCAGTATCGATTTCAATACGCCCGAGGCTATTACCTCTCTGCAAACGCCGCCTTACAACCCATTCATTATTTCCGATAAAAGGCGGGGCTATGAAATTCATCTGCCCGACAGGGAGCCTACCGACCTCATAGATAGCGACCTTCTCGGAGATTTACATGACGATTCCAACCCTGCCGAAAACAGGTATTTCAAAACACAGGAGAATCTTCCCTGGGGTATCAATATCGCTGAACCCTTCGATTATCCCGTGGAAAAAGTCGAAATTCTCAATGCGCATTTAAAATTTGCCGAATGGGCCCAAAGCGGAGGAACGGCTTTCCCCGACTGGTACAAAGATGAACCGGGTTACCGGAACGACGATAACATTTATCCCATCCCTGAGTAGGGAATCCGGGAAAAACTCCGGGAGATTGGGAAAAACGCTTAACAAATTTAACATAAAACCCTTTGACAGTTCGCCTGATGTGGACCTGTCAGGGCGTTTTTATATTAGGTTTATAGCGCATGTCAACGGATTAGGTGGGAATCTTCCTGGTGCTGAAGGGGGATTTTAATGCTTTTGGGAGCGAGTTTCGTCTCTACTTTTTGTTTCCCTAAAATTTTTTATATTAGTAAACATCAATATCAACTGAAAAACCTGGTTTTATATGAAGCCCATATCACCGATAGAAGCCATCAACAAAAAAAATCATATAAAGAGAACAGTATTTCTGATTCTATTCTTTCAGTTCATATTTTTAGGCGCCTTTGCACAATGGACTTATTTAAAATTAGGAGATAAATCTGTAAACAATCTAACAATAGTTTCAGATACAATATATGCAAGTACAAATGATGGTATTTATAAAAAAAATGTTTTAAACAATAACACAAACTGGCTACCTTGTGGAAAACAAGGGAATAATGTGGTACAAACTATTGTACATGATAATAATCAAACATTCATTAGTGTCATAGAGATAGAAGACACCTATACTACCCAAATTTATAAATCAATTGATGCCGGATCGACATTCACTTTAATGAATCAAAATATTTCAGACGTTAACCATTACAATTGTTTAGATCACATTGCATATCCCGATAATAATTATGATACCTTGTTTTTTTTAAATCATCACTTAAAAACATTTGATGGAGGCAATTCCTGGGATACAATAAATAGTTCGGAGTTAACAAGTCGTTTCATCAAAATTCACCCCAATAAAGATTCGTTAATAATAATTGGAGGTGAGACGAGTTATTTATCACCTTATTTGCAAATTTCTAATAATTATGGTAATACCTTTACATTGAACCCCATGTTGACCTTTTTTGAGGGAGATAATTGCGTTCACGATTTGGCAATAGATGACAGCACCTGGTACGCTGCAGGTGAGGGTGTTATTGGAAAGACAAGTAATAATGGGGATACATGGACACAACTATTAAACCTATGGAACCCTCCACCAAATCTCGAAGAATTTGGTTTATACTACACAGATATTGCTTTTAGCCCGAATGATAAAAATAAACTTTATGTGACGGGACTCAAATCGACCGGTTCATCAAAAGTATGTTTGCTCTATTACGATAATATAGGAGACTCCTGGAATTATTATTCATCGAATAGCATGGAACCGCAGCAAAAGATAAAATGCATGACTATAAGAAAAGATGAAAACGTTGATAAAGTTTATCTTGGCGGTAAAGGTGTTTATTTATTTGAAAAACCTGCAAATAATATCGATAACCTGCAACAAAAAGAAAATGCTTTGAATATATACCCTAATCCCGTAGAAAACTTATTGACAATTGATTCAGAATGTAATATTGAAAGGGTTAATATTTTTAATATCAAAGGAGAAAAAATCCTTGCTGTGACTGACACCAAAACGATAGATGTAAGCAATTTAATACAAGGAATATTTGTCATTAAGATAATAACAGATAAAAGAATATATAGAAGAAATTTTATAAAAAAATAAAAAAGTCGCATAAAATTTAAGCACCAATAAATCGCATTAACAACTAACCCCATTATCCATGGTTTTGAACACAGGCTCCAAACCAACAGTGTGTTCCTTCTATGGATTTTCAATAATTTAAGATTGTTTTCTTAATACAAGTTTCGAACTTGTTTTCGAAGATTGTTTATAATAGTCCATGATAGATTGAGATAGGACTATATCCCATCCCTCATCCTTTTTTGCCATATCGTGGCTTTCTGCTATTTTTGTGTGAAACAAAAAAGCCATGGTAACCTTTTCCAAAATTGAGCAGCTCAAATCTGTCGCGACGGAAATCCGCGTCAACACCTTAAAGAGCCTTGCCGAGGCCGGTTCCGGACATACGGGAGGCTCGCTGGGTCTGGCGGATATATTTACCGCCCTCTATTTTTATGTATTGAATCATGACCCCAAAAATCCGGATTGGGCCGATCGTGACCGCATGGTGTTATCCATCGGCCACGTTGCGCCGGTTTTTTATGCTACGCTTGCCGAAGCGGGCTATTTCGACAAAAGCGAGCTTATGACGCTGCGAAAGCTGGGCAGCCGCTTGCAGGGGCATCCCGGACGCGAGCACGGGCTGCCGGGCATCGAACTATCGGCGGGCTCACTCGGGCAAGGCCTGTCGGTGGCGGTGGGAATGGCCCTGGCCGCCAAAGCCGACAAGAAACAGCACCGCATATTCTGTGTCAACGGCGACGGGGAGCTCCAGGAAGGCTCCGTATGGGAGGCTATTATGAGTGCCGGGCATTACCAGTTGGATAATCTCCTCAGTATTGTCGACCGCAACCGCGTTCAGATAGACGGCCCAACCTCTGAAGTGATGGGGCTGGAGCCGCTTAAAGAAAAATTTGAAAGTTTCGGCTGGGAAGTCATGGAATGTGAGGGAAACAACATGGAACATATCCTCCGAACTTTCGCTTTAGCTACCAAAACGCTGGCCAAACCTACGGTCATTCTTGCCGAAACCACAATGGGTAAGGGCGTGGCGGAAATCGAAGGGGATTATCGCTGGCACGGCAAGCCTCCCAAAAAGGATCAGCTGGAATCATTTATCAACCAGGTAAAAAACGCTGCAACATGAAAAAATGGACCAACCAAGGAGACAAACCCACACGCCCCGGCTTTGGCGAAGGTGTA
>JAIPBX010000109.1 GCA_021738485.1 Bacteroidales bacterium
ATATTTATTTTATACACAAGATGATCAAGGGCCCGTTGACCATACCGTTTACCTGGTAAAATACAACCAAAACCTCGAATACGACACCCTCTACAACCAGCCTATGGAGTACGACACGCTGTGTCCCTATCCTATTGCCAGCGATACCATTTCGCTGGACGGGTGTATGCTGTCCACCTCGAGTGAGGAGAACCCGCCGGAGCCTAAAACCTATTCGCCGGAGATAAAGGTCTATCCCAATCCGGCCCGCGGCCCGGTCACCGTTGAGCTGCCCGGCTACATCGAAAAGCACAGCGCCCAAAAAGGCTTCCAAATTACCCAAAAAGACTACCAATACCACAGTGATGCAGTGCTGCATATCATCGACATCCACGGCCAGAAGATTGCTTCCTTTGAGGCGAAAGGACAAAAGAAAATGACCGTACCTACGCAAAATTTGTCGCCCGGGGTTTATATGGTTATAATGGAAGTGAACGGCAAGCGGTATGCGAAGGAGAAGCTTATAGTAAGATAGTAGTGAGTAGTGAGTTTCACCTCCGCTAAAGCTACGGTGAATAAAAGATGAGTGGTGAGTTATGCCGGATTTCGGATTATCGCGAATTTGGCGATCAGTAAGCAGAAGTATATAATAGTAAGTCCCGGTAGCGTTCCTTCTCATGTCGAACGCTACCGGAGTCGAAAAAATAAAATGAATGGCTCTTAGGCGCTTAGCCGATTATACGGTGTTTTTGTTAACCTAAGATGAAATCTTCAGTAACCAAGCTTTTTTCTTACGGGATAATCGGCTTAGCGCCTGTTTATCCATTCATCAAACAAACCTGTCATCTCTATCTACCCGCATGGCCCAAGCAAAGAGCTAGGCAGGTTATCGGCTTGACCTTCCAGCTTTCAGAACCGTACGTGCAAAAGAGGCTAGCAAACTTATTCCTTTTCCCCTGTCTGCTCAGAAGAAGATGCCTCCCCGTCTGCATCTTTTTCCCCCTCCTTCGATGGTTCTTCTTCTCCCTGGGTTTTGGAGCCATTGGAGGCTTTTGTCTCCTCCTTCATATTATCCAGCACTTTGTAGACTTCATCCTCCGTTTGGGTAAGCTTACTCTGACAAAACCGGATTAATTCGGACGAGCGTTTGACCTTCTGCAAAAGGTCGTCAACGGCTATGTCCTCATTCTCTATCTGGCTTACCAGGCTTTCCAGCTCTTTAACAGCTTCGTTATAGGTTAGGTTATTTTTGTTTTCCATGATTGATAGTTTTTATTTCACTTTCAAAAGAACCGTCATATAAAAATGTTTTTATGCGATCCCCTGTATTTAATTGCTGACTACTGGTCAGTGTTTTTCCATCAAGTGTGGTTATGCTATATCCTCTTTTCATAATATGATGTGGATCCAACAAACGTTGTTTGGATGTCAGGCTTTCGAGGTGGGCCTTTTTATTACTAAGCGTTTGACGGGTAAAAATATCAAGCCAGCGAACAAAATGCTGTAAATGTTCATGTTCTTTTTCTATCGTTTGTTTGCTGAATGTTCTCATTTTCTGCATATGATCCATTAAATGAGCCTGCTCGCGGGTTATTCGCTTGCTTGTCTCCTTTTTCAGATCTAAGGACAATCTATCCAGGGAATTCCTGTTGTTTTGAACAAAATGGGAGACATAGGAATGAATAAAATTCTGATATCCTACCAATCGTTCTTTTTCATGTTTAAGGATGTTATCTGTTTCACCGGCCAATCGCTGTGACAGGCTATCAATATTCAGCGACAGTTTATAAAAGTGGTCCACTAAAAAATAACCCAAATCCGTCGGAGTAATTTTATTGGCATGAGCCACCATATCCACTACCGTTTCGTTTGTGGAATGCCCTATACCGGTGATTACAGGTAATGGAAAACGTGATATCTGCTTTGCCAGATGGTAGTCATCATAGCTGTTAAGGCCCACATCTCCCCCACCTCCACGAATAATAGTTACCAGGTCAAAATAATCTTTCAGCTTATGAATTTGCCTCAGTTGGCGGGATATCGATTGTATCGCCCTATCGCCCTGCAACAGTGCCGGAAACAAATAATGCGTAAACTTAAAACCCCACCGGTTATTATCGATAATATTCAAAAAATCATTATATCCTTTACTGGTTTCTACCGAAATTATGGCAATACGCTTGGGCAGCAATGGAAAAAGGAGCTTTTTGTTAAGATAAAACACCCCTTCTTTTTTCAGGCGATGAATCGTCTCCGCTTTCTCGCGGGCCATTTCACCCAGTGTAAAGGCAGGCTCTATCTCCAAAATATTTAACGAAAGTCCATATTTCTGATGAAAGTTTACCGTGGCTTTAAAAAGGATAGTCATCCCGTCTTTCAAGTCCTCTTTAACCACTTCCCTGAAATTCTGACTCAATCTTCTGAAATCGCTTTTCCAGATAATGCTGCGCATCTCCGCCTGAATCTTCCCTTTGTCTTTGTGGACCAGGTCAGGGTAACAATGTCCGCTTTTAGGATAAAAATTCAACCGGGCAATTTCGGCTTTCACCCAGTACTGACCGGTATAATTTTTACGAATAACGGATTGCAGGCTCTTCGTAATGTCGAGGAGCGTGAATACTTTCCGGTTTTTTTTGTTGGTCTCAGCCATTGATCTAAAATTTTATCAAAACCCCGATTCTTGAATCCCAGGTAATATTATCTTTCTTATCGTTCTGTAGCTGTTCCTGAAAAATCAACCGCATCTTGTCACCCAGCTTGAAACTAAAGCCTGCATTTACGGAATATCCGGCTGTAAACTGGTTTACGGTCTTTTTGCTGCCAGGCATAATCACCTCCCCGTCAAAGGTGTAACTATCCGTTACGGAAGTGGCCACGCCCCAGTGAAAATAGCGGAGATTCCCTCCGCCACCGAGGTGAAAAGAGAGGGCTTCATTCTTTAAGAAATGAAAATAAACGCCCAACTCCAGGCTTTCGATTTGGGAGTTTTTCATAACTTCTTCCGTATCATCCCTGAAATGCATTACAGCCAGCCCTGAAGCCAGGCTTACATTGCCATTCAAAAAATAATGATATTCGCTATGCAATGAATAGCCCCACATGGCTTCGTTACTGGTAAAAGCAACCCCTAAACCTGTCTTAAATTTTTGACGCACATTATCCGTTACTTCTTCATAGGGTGTTTGTGCATGGGAGGCCACCGTGAAAAATATAAAGATGATTGCTAATTTTTTCATGCCGATTCCGTTTTAAGTGTTAAGAGTAGAATGAATATTCTCCATAAGGTTTTATAAAAACAGGCTTTTCCGGGTTTTTATTTTGTTTTACCCTTTAAAAATACAAAATGTCTTTGAAATTAATGTTCTTTTTCCCGGATTTTTAAAATCAAAAAGCATTTTTTTTGGACTAAATGCGCGAAATTCATTATTTTTATCCTAACAAAATGGGTAGGGGGCATTTTCTATTTCTAGTGATGAGCTCAGTCTAAAAAGCCCTATTACCCCTAAATTCCCTAAAGGGGACTTTTTCAAACTGTTGATTTTTAGCGGTTCTCCTTTAGGGGGCAGGGGTAAAAACGGTAAAATCAACAGTTTGAAGGCTTTTTAGACCGGTCTCATTGATAAAAGATTTGTAAAACATGCAATATTTATATAGAGCCCCATGCATGAATGGTATAAAAATAATATGTTATGGGTAAAAAGAAAATTATTGTTACAGGCGCCAGCGGGTTTTTAGGGTTCAATTTTATTACGCATGTGGTAGATAAATATACTGTGGTGGGTGTTTATCACAGCCATAAAGTTGAACTTCCACGAGCTACAAGCCAGCCTTTACAAATCATCAACACACGGGACGTAGATAACATGGTAGATAATATCCGGCCCGATATTATCTTTCACCTTGCCTCTGTATCCAATCCCAACCAATGCGAGAAGAATCCCGGCGCCTCTTATGGAACTAATGTCAGGGGCACCAAAAATATCGTAGCGGCGGCAAAATCTATCGGCGCCAAAGTGGTTTTCACCTCCAGCGACCTGGTATTTGACGGAAACGAGGCTCCATATAGCGAAGAAGACACGCCACATCCCGTCAATCGCTATGGCGAACAAAAAGCGGAAGCCGAGCAGGCCGTTCTCGAATATCAGCATGGCGTTGTAATCAGGCTGCCATTAATGTTTGGGCCAAAATCCCCTCATTCGGGAAGTTTTCTTCAGCCTACGGTCAACTTTTTACGGGCCAATAGCCCGGTTACGCTGTTTGAAGATGAATACCGCACGCCCATAAGTTCCAGGAAAGCTATCGAAGGGCTCCTGCTGGCGGCCGGGAGTGATACTTCTTTGATTCACTTCTCTTGCGGAGAAAAAATCAGTCGTTATGAACTGGGCCTTAGAATATGCGATTATCTTAACCTTGACAAGAGCCTGCTAGTCAAATCCAAACAGGATGAAGTGGAGTTTCCGGCCAATCGCCCCCGCGATACTTCTTTAGATATCCGAAAAGCCCAATCCCTGGGCTTCAATCCCGGATCGCTGGATGAAGAAATCAAATGGGTGTTGGAATATATCTGAACCCGATTTTTCCAGGCTTGATATACAAGGAAAAAGCTGCAAAATTTCAGCCCCTTTCTTTCTGAGCAGCATACACCGAGCGGGCCGGGTCATTTCTTATCGTCCAGTAACCGGCAAAAATTCCTATGATACCCACCAATTCGGTGATATATAAAACTTCAGTATGCCCAAACTTCGTAAACGATCCACCGATACCCGGCAGTAATCCCCCAATGGCAATCAAAACGTTGCCCATAAAGCGTCCGCGAAATTTTGAATCTTTGGAATATTTGACGGCTGAATAAATTGCCCCGCCTACAAGGAATACAAAAGCATAGAGGTTGATTACGGGAGTCATGTAGCGGATAAACTGCCACTCCATGACATTTCCCGTCAACTTGTGGTCGATGGCTTTAGAAGCATCTACCGGCGTCAAAATCACCAGCACAGCCCCCACAGCGACAATGAGTATCACAAAAGCGCTAAGCCGGTGCCCGGTTTTTCTTTTCATCAGCAGATATACTGTACCCTGCGCCAGCGGCACGCCACCCAAAAAAGCCCCTACGATGTACCACAAGCGAAAAAGCTCGGGAGACCATCCTGACAGGGATACAAGGCTCTCTGTCAGTGTTCCGGCGCCATAAAAAAAGACCCCCAGTGTCCACCACAAAAGGTAGAGCGCATCGCGCTTGCGGTTCCAGTGCCTGAAGATGATAATAAAAAATACAGCCGTAACGGCCGTAGTAAGTATGGGGATATAATATACCATGTCTTGCAATTAATATGTTAAGTCAACAACATTGTAGCTTAACCTATGTTTAATGATTAAAAATGAAAATCAGATTAATCGGAGTATTATTAATAATCGGGGTAAGTAGTATGGCATCGGAACAATTACAATACAAGACTTTATACCAGGAAGAGAATATGGAAATCAGGCATTACGAGCGGGCGCTCTTTGCCACCGTTTCATCGCCGGGCAGCATGTTTGATAACCGGAACAACAATTTCAGCAAACTGGGCGGTTACATCTTCGGCGGCAATGAAGACTCAAAGAAAATTTCCATGACCTCGCCGGTGACCATGAAAGAAGAAAACGACAGCTCGGTGATGAGCTTTATGGTTCCCTCGCGCTGGAAAAAAGAAGACCTGCCGGCACCTAACAACCAAGAGATACGGTTTGAAGAGAAAGAGGCCTTTTATGCGCTAACCATCACTTTCGGAGGCTATTCCAACGCGGATAAGTATGATAAGTACCGGAAAAAGCTCATCGAATTTGCCGGGCGACTTAATATCACTCTAACCGATGAAGTTTATCTGCTGGGCTATGATCCGCCGTTTAAAATTATGGGACGCCGGAATGAAGTCCTGATTGTGATAAAACATCTTCCGGAAAAGTTCGGCGAATAAATCAGGTGAAGGTTTATTTTTTTGCAAGGACACTAAAAATTTCACATAGAATTCGTATATTTGCCCCCGCATTTAAAACAATGCACGGACCCGTAGCTTAACTGGATAGAGCACCGCACTACGGATGCGGAGGTTGCAGGTTCGAATCCCGCCGGGTTCACGACAAGGAAACCGATTGCCGAAAGGTAGTCGGTTTTTTTGATGGCAGCTTTTGCCCCTCAACCCCTGGCTCCTCCTCCCCAAGGAGAAGGGGAAATTTTACCGGGATTAGCGAGAAGGATAAAATGTGGTCAATAAACTACATTCATTGAAAAGGGCTACCTATTTTTATATGATTAAACCACTTTCTTCCAGGCTTAGATAACGGCATAAGATAGAATTAAAATGGTTTTGCAGGTTTCAATTGGTTTATAAAAAAAGGTTTCCCGTAGCGATCCTATATCCGGCTCTTTCTGGAAAGCAAACGCGTATCCTTTTATAATTCGGGATACAAATACCGATGCCACCGGTTACCGGTAAGATTCACAAGATTGTTCTGAAATGAAAACAATTCTTGCATAATAGTGTCTTAACACCGGAACAAATATAATATTCAGAAAAACAAACTCTTTTTCGTTTTCCGGCGATACTACTGTTGTTTTCATATCATAGTTATTGTGATTGTGATTTTTTATTGTGCTTTGTTGTGAGATATTCACATCATCGATTTGTATTATTGTAATTCATAATCCATTTTATAACCTATGGCTTTTGGTTGATTTGTTAATTTTTCTTTTCGCCATAATAAAGGAAAGGAATAATAAAATGAATGTGATATGAGACTAAGAGCTTTTTTACTGAATAAACCCCTAATACTTTCACTCCTCATGAGCACGGGGAGATGCGTTTAGCTCATCTTTTCTTAAACGCCAATCTCGTAGATAATGATCCATAAGCTCTCTGAAATGTTCATTATGGTGACGTTCAAAGAAGTGAATTATTTCATGCAGAAGTATATATTCAATTCAGGAATCAGGCTTTTTAGCCAATCCAAGATTTAGCCAGGTGCGTCGATCTTCAATTGCTACAGCCGAGGTAGCGGTTTGTAGTTGGATGACTTTATTCCCGTTTCTTCATCAAACCACAACGGCTTATATTATCCGGATTGTGTCCTGCTGAATTGAAAATTTCAATCCGTTTTGTTAGGGTATATAATTCATAATACAACTTATGTATGATACAAAACATGTCTTATAGTTTCAATCCTTGTTGTTCTGGAATTCGGTATTTGGCCCGCAAAAAAACGCTACCCTTGTGGCGTTTTTTACGGGCCTTTTCATCTCCTGCTATCCTAAAATACGTTTTTCCGTTCGATGCAGCATTTATCTGACCTCCTCATAAATATGAAAGGTCACGCTCTTAACTACGAACTACGAGCTACCCTTCTCAGTTGCCTCTCTTCCTTGATGAGTTCTTTGGTCTGGCTTGAGACTTCTTTTTGTTGGCGAAGTATTCCTGCTTTCTTTTTTGCTTCTCTTTCTCAAAGGCTTTCTTCTCCTCTTGGGTCATAGGCCGTTCGGTTTGCGGAAAGGGATGCCCGGTAACGCGCTCTATTCGGCCGTTTATGAGTTTTTCGATATCTTTCACGTACCCGTTTTCTTCCGGTTCACAAAGGGATATTGCCGTGCCTTCGTCTCCGGCGCGGCCCGATCTTCCTATCCGGTGCACATACGTTTCCGACTCGTTGGGGATGTCGTAATTGATCACATATTTGAGCTTCTCGATGTCGATACCTCGGGAGGCCAAATCGGAAGCTACCAACACTCTAATCTTATGTTGTTTAAAGTTGGTTAAGGTTTTTTGCCGCTGATTCTGTGATTTGTCTCCATGAATCGCCTCCGATGCAATGTTTTGTTTTTTCAGATTGCGTACAATCTTGTCGGCCCCGTGTTTGGTACGCGAGAATAGCAACACCGGATCGATGTCCTGATTTTCAAGAATATGTAAAATCAAGTCCTTTTTGTTCTGTTTATTGGTGTAATACAAATATTGCTTAATCGTCTCTGCCGGTGCTGATTCCCTGTTGATCTCCACCTTTTTGGGATTTGTCAGAATTTTCCGCGAAAGCTGCACAATATTTTGGGGTAAGGTGGCCGAGAAAAACATGGACTGCCGCTTTTCGGGCAGTTTGGCAATAATCCTGCGGATGTCGTGGATAAAGCCCATATCGAGCATACGGTCTGCCTCGTCGAGCACGAAGTATTCGATATTTTGCAGGTCGATATATCCCTGCTCCATTAAGTCGAGCAGTCTTCCGGGCGTTGCCACCAGGATGTCCACTCCTTTCCGGAGAGCTTCGGTTTGTGCTTTCTGATTCACGCCACCGTAAATGACGGCCGTTTTCATCCCGGTGTATTTTCCATACACTCTGAAACTGGTTTCAATCTGTATAGCTAATTCGCGGGTCGGTGTGATTACGAGTGAGCGGATGGTACGCCTTTTATTTTTGCCCGGGGCGAGATAGAGGTGCTGCAGGATGGGAATGGCAAAAGCCGCTGTTTTACCGGTCCCGGTTTGAGCGCTGCCCAGTAAATCGTGCCCGTCAAGAAGTAATGGTATGGTTTGTTGCTGGATGGGTGTAGGCGTCGTATATTCTTCCTCTTTGAGAGCCTTTAAAACAGGCTCAATAATTTTCAGTTCTGTAAATTGCATTGTTGTATATTTTATCCCCGGAGTATATTCTATTGCAGAAGTCTTCTCTTAAGAGATGATATTATTAGACGGCAAAGATACACATAAAACTTTAGCTGAATACAAAACAACAGGTTTATTGCTCATAACCCCGGGATGCAGGAAGCTATAAGCACCAGCTCTGAACTACCTGATGTACAGCCTATGTGGTCTTTAGGAATGATAACAGGGAAAAACAAAAAATCAGTCCAATGAAACATATCCTTAATTCTCTTTTTTCCCCATATAACCGGATTTCCGTAAATAGTTGAGGTAATTATTCCATCCCTGCCCGGAGCAATCTTCTTTCTCTATGAATTTGCCTTCCTGCACATCATAAATCAGCCA
>JAIPBX010000110.1 GCA_021738485.1 Bacteroidales bacterium
CTTATCTCAGGCACGATGTCATCAATAAATGCATCTGGCGGAGCATGTTTATCCTGTCTTCTCCCTGCTTGTTATTATCCTACAACAATAATAAAAAAACAGGGTCCTTCATTGTTGGGTGCAAACATACGAGGCGGACTAAACCATCAAAAAAAAACCACCCTGCAAAGGTGGCTTCTGATTCTAAAATGTGGGTTGTGCCGGATTCGAACCAGCGACCTCATGCGTGTCGGGCATGCGCTCTAAACCAACTGAGCTAACAACCCTTCCAGAGTGCAAAAGTAGAAATCTTTCGATAGTTTTTAAAATTTTTGTTGAAAAATAATCTTATATTTTATCTTTCAGGATATTATGTATAAATACAACATTTCTTCCCGAAACAAACCACTTTATACCTGCCAAATCTTTTTAATTTTATGCAAATTTTAATAAAACCAACAAATGATGAATATGCGAAAGACTAACACAACAGCTCTTATTATTCTGGCTCTGATATTAGGTAGCTCTTTTACTCAGGGGCAGGACGGTGCTAAAATAACACTGGCCGATTTATGGAAAAAAGGAACTTTTCGTGCTCATGGTGTCAGAGGGCTTCGTTCTATGGAGGACGGGACTCATTATACGACTCTTGAAAAGCGTTCAATGATTATAAAGCACAGTTATGAAACAGGGGAAGCTGTCGATACGCTGGTCAATTCGAAGGAACTTGATGCCGATTTTAAACGTATTCAGGGTTACTCCTTCAATGCAGACGAAAGTAAGATAATGGTCTATACAAACCGGCAAAATATCTATCGCCGCTCTTTTACAGCCGAGTTTTATGTCATTGACCTGGCAAGTAATTCGGTGATGCCGGTATCGGAAAACGGCCGGCAGCAACTGGCCACCTTCTCTCCAAAAGGCACTAAAGCAGCCTTCGTCAGAGACAATAATATATTTATCAGGGATTTAGTTACCAAGGAAGAAAAGCAAATCACCTACGACGGAGAGAAAAATAAAATCATCAATGGCGCTCCCGATTGGGTTTATGAAGAGGAGTTTGAATTTAAAAAAGCGTTTGAATGGTCACCCGACGGGAAGAAAATTGCTTTTATGAAATTTAACGAAAGTCGCGTTAAAGAGTACAGCATGAAAATATATGCCGGAGCAGCTCCCCATCATGAGGAAAACGACCCGTACCCTGAAATCAGAAAATGGAAATACCCGAAAGCCGGGGAGAAAAATTCCATATTAACAGTGCACGTCTATGACCTGAATACGGAAAATACCACTGAAATGGATGTGGGAGAAGAGACCGATCAGTATATTCCCCGGATCCGGTGGACCGATAATCCGGGTAAACTCTCCATTTTCAGATTGAACAGGCTGCAGAATCGTTTTGAGATACTCCTGGCTAATCCGGAAACCGGCGATTCAGAAGTTATGTACTCTGAAAAAAATGAGTATTTCATTGATGAGACAAACTTTGATTACATCACTTATCTGGACGACGGCGATCATTTTACCCTGGTAAGCGAAATGGACGGTTGGAATCATTTGTATCTCGTGGATATGGAAGGTGATATACAGCAGAAGCTAACAAAAGGCGAATATGATATTACCGATTATTATGGTTTCGATAAAGAGGCAAAACGGTTTTACTTCCAGGCTGCTAAAAAATCTCCCTTGAAAAGGGAAGTTTATTCCGTGAATTGGGAGGGCGAGGATCTGAAAAAAGTCTCCGACAAATCCGGAACAAATTCGGCCTCTTTCAGTAATGGTTTCAGATATTATATCAATACCTTTTCTGATGCAACTACACCTCCCTACATTTCGCTGCACAACGAAAGCGGTAAAAAAATCAGGGTGCTTGAAGATAACCAGACGTTGCAAAACAAGCTTGATACTCTGGATCATTCTCTGAAAGAATTTTCTTCTTTTAAAACGTCAGAGGATGTGGAGCTAAATTATTCGATAATTAAACCTATAGATTTTGATCCGCAAAAACAGTATCCGGTTCTGATTACCCAGTATAGCGGCCCGAATTCGCAATCGGTACGCGACTCCTGGAGTTTTGGCTGGAATAATTTCCTGGCCCAGGAAGGTTACGTAGTGGTTTCTGTTGACCCACGCGGAACAGGCGCCCGTGGCGAAGTATTCAGGAAAATGACTTACAAACAGTTAGGCCATTATGAAACGATCGACCTTATTGAAACGGCCAAATACCTCGGAAAGAAAGATTTCATCGATAAAGACAGAATCGGCATCTGGGGATGGAGTTATGGTGGTTTTATGACCTGCCTGACCATGACCAAAGGCGAAGGAGTGATTGATGCAGGAATTGCTGTAGCCCCGGTAACCAACTGGCGGTTTTATGATAATATCTACACCGAACGTTTCATGCAAAAACCACAGCAAAACAAAGAGGGCTATGAGGAGAATTCTCCCCTGAATTTCGCCGACCAGCTACAAGGCGATTTATTGTTGGTGCACGGATCGGCTGATGACAATGTCCATCTTCAGAATACAATGGAGTTTGCTGAAAGGCTTGTTCAAGCCAATAAACAGTTTGATATGAAAATTTATACAAACAGAAATCACGGTATCTATGGAGGTAATACACGTTATCATCTTTATAATCTGATGACCGATTACCTAAATGATAATTTAAAGAACTGATTGCGGGTTGAAAAGCCATTTTAACCCTGGATTCTTGCACTTAAAGTGCGGAACATGTCCCGATTAAACAGGAAAAGGTTTTACAGGGTAAACGTTGAAAATTTTTTAAGCTAGATTCAAAACCAGAAAAAAACGGCCATTGTCTTGCAATGGCCGTTTCCCATAATTCCAAAAATACTTACCGAAATCATTATTTAAATTGCTCCAGCTCTTTAAGTTTATCTACTCTTTCTCCATTTTTAAACGCTGCTACAAATGCATCTTTCACCCCATGCTGGTTAATCAACCGATCCCTTTTTCTCCGTGCTTGTTCATAAGAAGAAAAGTTTCCAACCGTATATATGTAATAGCCATTATGATAATCCTCATAGATACGCTCATTCAGGTTAAATTGATTAGCTATGGCATCTTTCGACATTTTTTTCTGATACTTCGCCCTGATTTGAACCCGGAAGACCACTTCGCGCTCCATTTGTTCAGCAGCAGTTTTTTCCTTTTCTTTTTGTAATTGCCTGGCCTTTTGCTCTTCCGAAGCTTCCACCTCCAGTGAGTTTTTGAAATTCAGCAACTTGGAGTTCGCATTTTGGGTATAGGTAAAGATACCGGATACGGGATATGTTCCGCTTTCTATGTCGTCCGTTTTAACGCGGTATACGATTTTTAGTGTTGATTGATTCTGCGGCATATTGGTCCAATTGACCGTGAATACCTGGTTCATAAAATTGTATTCGCCGCCTGCCAGGCTCAGTGGCTGGATGTTGACTCCATTGGGAAAGACTTGCCGTAAAGTAGCGGGGCCATCGAGATTTCCTTTATTAATTTTTACTGTAGCAGCAAATGATTCTCCTGCCTTTATTGTTGATGGCATTTCACTATCCAGGTTCACTTGTACTTTTTCTTTCTTTTCCTTTTCTTCTTTTTCGGAGGTGTCTGTGGCTTTTTCTTCATCTTTCTTTATCCGGTGCATATCGCTCTTCCCGGCTTTTTTGCCTTCCCGGCCTGTTTTTCCGCCGAATTTGTAGGTTAGGCCCAGAGCCGTGTAGGAATACATGTCGTATTTTGAGTCTCCACTTTTTTCATTATCCAAATAATCGGAATCGAGAATATTATTAGAGATTTCCAGATTGGCATTCAGGTTATCATTGATTCGGTAAGAAAGTCCTACCCCAATCGGAACAAACCCATCCATGGGCCATTTAAATAATCCGTTGTTATCTGGAGTATTGCTGGTACCGGTCGATTCTGTATCCCAGGTAGATAATCCTAACCCCACTAGTCCATACGGGTTAAAACTACGGTAGGGATTATGAGGCCCAAAGACCTCAATAAAGTTGAGCTTGGCCTGCAGACTGGCATCCACAACATCACTACTAAAGGTTTTTAATACATTGTTATTATCGTCAGTGATTTGACCTGAAATTTGACCGAATTTCATCTGACCTCTTAAACCAAGATAGTTTTTTAGGCTGTATTCGAGATTTACCCCACCCCCGAATTTCCATGCTTCAGAATTTGAAAATTCGGGATAAGGTTGTTGTGGACCATTGTTATCCACATCACTATAAGGAATCAAAGGTCCTCCTGAAAGTTGTATATTCCACTTGGATTCATTTTGGCTCAAGGCAAAAATAGGCGCCAGGGCTATTAGTAAAGGCAATATTAATTTTTTCATAGTACGCATGCTTTTGGAATTATGTTTCTACAAAAATATTTACTTTCATTGTATACCCCTTGGTACGTAATTATGAAGGCAGGGTTTCACTTTTCCATGATTAAAAATAGAATATTTTTTTGATATGACATAATTTAATCCTTATTTTTGCCCCGCATTTTATAAACAAAGTATAATTAAAAGAAAGGTAGAGTATTTTTAATGATTGTTGTACCTGTTAAAGAAGGGGAGAGCATAGACCGTGCTTTAAAAAAGCTCAAACGAAAGTTTGAAAAAACCGGCGTAGTAAAAGAAGTTCGTGAACGCCAGAAGTACACCAAGCCTTCAATGGAACGCCGGGAAAAGAAACTTAAAGCTATCTATGTTCAACAGCTTAGAGACAAGCAGGAGAAATAATTATTAAGACTTTTTTAAGTTTTTTTACAAGAAGAAATTTTGTTTCCTCCCTTTTTTGGGTTAATTTTACTGGAAACAAAATTTCTTTTTTTAATGAATAAAGGTTTTTTCGAATATATAGAATATCAGAAAAGATATTCACCTCATACGCTAACTTCTTACAAAAACGACCTCGGACAATTCGGGGAATTCCTCGCCGAAACTTACGAAGAAAATCCCGAAGATGCGACCTTTCCGATGATTCGTTCATGGGTGGTTGACCTTATCGAGAAGAGCTATGCCACTACATCTATTCACCGGAAGATTTCCTGCATCAAAGCTTTTTATAATTACCTGCGTAAACAAAACCACCGAGAGGATAATCCGGCCCGCAATATACAACTTCCTAAAAAGCCCAAACAATTGCCGGTATTTTTAACCGAAACACAATCCCATAATCTTCTGGATGAAATAACATTTGCCGAAGACATGGAAGGGTTAAGAGATAAGGCTATTTTGGAGCTGTTTTATTCTACCGGTATACGCCTCAATGAGCTGATAAATCTGAAAGACTATGATGTGAATTATTCGGCACAAATCATAAAAGTTACCGGTAAAGGAAAGAAACAGCGTGTTATTCCCATATCTGATAGACTTTTAAGAATTATTAAGAATTTCCAGGAGAAAAAAGCCGCCGTTTTGGAGAATACCTCGTCTCACTTGTTCGTTACTAATAAAGGATATCAAACTTATTCAAAATTAATATATCGTATTGTGAATAAATATCTGAAGCAAGTTTCAACCGCAGAAAAGAAGAGCCCACATGTTTTACGACACACTTTTGCAACTCATATGCTTAACAATGGGGCTGATATCAATGCAGTTAAAGAATTGCTCGGCCATGCCTCACTATCGGCAACCCAGGTGTATACGCATAATACGGTAGAGAGAATCAAATCAATATATAAACAAGCTCATCCCAGAGCTTAAAAAAGGAGGTGTTTTATGAATGTTCAAATTAACGCAGTGAAGTTTAAAGCTGACAAAAAGCTTGAAGATTTTATCCAACAGAAAGTTAGTAAGTTGGAACAGTACTACGACGGAGTCCTCGGAAGCGAGGTGATTCTTAGAGTAGACGCAAGCGAAAAGCCTCAGAATAAGATCACAGAAATCAAATTGAAAATCAAAGGCTCTGATCTCTTTGCCAAAAAACAAAGTGATACCTTCGAACAGGCTACCGACAATGCTGTAGAAGCTCTCCGACGCCAATTAAAAAAACATAAGGAAAAAGTCCGGGGAAAATAAAATACACATTTTTGTAAATCAGACTTTGTTTATTACAAACATATTTATAATTTTGCAGTCCTTTTTAAGAAAAGGGCTGCATTTTTTTGTGAGGCAAACGAAAAGACACAAGAGGCTCAACGTTCTTTACCGGCTCAAGGATATTGATTCGCCCTTTAGAACAGGATGGAAAGCCTGGATGCAGGATAAGTTCCGGCGTAAAGGAGGTGGTTTAAAAATCCGTGCTGGATAACGTTCTTAAATTATTGAAATATATAGCGTAAGCAACTGTGGGTAAATCAGGTAATTGTAGTAAAGGCCAAGAAAACCGGATGGGCTGATAGTTGAAGCATGTAGAATTTTTAAGCCACCACAATTTTTACCCGTTCTGTTGGTTGGTTTAGAAATTCTTGTATATTTGCACGCTGAAATTAAGCGGGAGTAGCTCATCCGGTAGAGCGACAGCCTTCCAAGCTGTAGGTGGCGGGTTCGAGTCCCGTCTCCCGCTCAGGAGATGATAAGTAAAGGTAAGAAGACCTTTATATCGTCTTTTTTGTGTGGTTCTGAAAGAATTGCGAAAAGAAGCCATTGTAGCTCAGAGGTAGAGCACTTCCTTGGTAAGGAAGAGGTCACGAGTTCAATTCTCGTCAATGGCTCGGTTAGAAAAATAATTGTAAACACCTTATTTAAATAAGAACGGATATGGCTAAAGAAAAATTTGAACGAACCAAGGAGCACGTTAATATAGGTACCATTGGCCACATTGACCATGGTAAGACTACATTAACCGCTGCAATCACTTTGAATTTGAACTCCAAGGGGCTTTCTGATGTCAAGGACTTTGAGTCTATTGACAACGCACCCGAGGAAAAAGAGCGTGGTATTACTATTAATACAGCTCACGTAGAGTATACTACAGAGAAAAGGCACTATGCTCACGTTGACTGCCCGGGACACGCCGACTATGTGAAGAATATGGTAACCGGTGCAGCACAGATGGACGGAGCTATACTGGTTGTCGCTGCTAACGACGGCCCTATGCCACAAACACGTGAGCACCTGTTGCTCGCTCGCCAGGTTGGTGTACCAAGCATTGTAGTTTTCATGAATAAAGTGGACATGGTTGACGATGAAGAGCTTCTTGAGCTCGTTGAAATGGAAATCCGTGATCTGCTTGCTTTCTACGAATTTGATGGAGAAAATACCCCCATCATTCAAGGTTCCGCTCTCGGTGCACTCAATAAAGAAGAAAAATGGATTGATAAGATCTATGAACTTTTGGATGCCTGCGATAACTGGATTCCTTTCCCCGAGCGCGACAAGGACAAAGATTTCCTCATGCCGGTGGAAGACGTTTTCTCTATTACAGGTCGCGGAACTGTAGCTACTGGCCGAATTGAAACCGGAACTATTAAAACGGGAGACCCGGTTGATATTATTGGTATGGGAGCCGAAAAGCTGAAATCTACCGTAACAGGCGTTGAAATGTTCCGTAAAATCCTCGACTACGGAGAAGCAGGCGATAATACCGGACTGCTGCTGCGCGGTATCAACAAAGAACAAATCAGCCGGGGTATGGTAATTGCTAAGCCTGGTTCAGTAACGCCACACCATAAATTTAAAGGACAGGTCTATATTCTGAAAAAAGAAGAAGGTGGACGTCATACGCCGTTCCATCAAAATTACCGGCCTCAGTTTTATTTCAGGACTACAGATGTTACCGGTGAGATTCATCTTCCTGAAGGCGTTGAAATGGTAATGCCCGGCGATAACCTCAGCATTGAAGTTGAACTGATCAACGATATTGCTATGAATAAAGGCCTGCGCTTTGCCATTCGCGAAGGAGGACGTACAGTAGGTGCCGGTCAGGTAACTGAGATATTAGAATAAATTGACAAGGGAATTGTTACAATTCCCTTATATACGGGTGTAACTCAATTGGTAGAGTAGTGGTCTCCAAAACCACCTGTTGTGGGTTCGAGTCCTACCACCCGTGCTAAAACATTTAAAGCAGTATGGCAAAAAATAAAGTTGTTGCATACGTACAGGAATCCTCAAATGAGCTGTTACACAAAGTTTCCTGGCCAACATGGAGTGAGTTGCAAAATAGTGCCATTGTAGTATCCGTCGCTGCTCTTATTATAGCAATGATGGTCTATTTAATGGATATTACGTTTAAGTCTATTTTGGAACAATTTTACAATTTATTCTAAGGCTGTCTTAAGCGCAGAATTAGAATATGACAAGTTTAGTCCTTTTTCAACGAGGTATTTTATGACAGAACAGCAGAAAGACAAAAAGTGGTACGTTCTCCGGGCCGTTAGTGGGAAAGAAAAGAAAGCCAAGGAGTATATCGAAAGTGAGATAAGTCGCCTTGAGTGGCAGGATTACGTAGCGCAGGTCTTAATCCCGACAGAAAAGGTATATCAAATTCGCAAAGGGAAAAAGGTGAGCAAAGAGCGAAACTATTTTCCCGGTTACATCTTGATTGAAGCTTCGCTCAAAGGGGAAATTCAACATCATCTGTCCGATCTTCCTAACGTAATAGGCTTCCTGGGATCAGAGCAGGGCGGTGAACCGACACCCCTTAAAGAGACAGAAGTCAGGAGAATTCTCGGTAAAGTGGATGAACTCTCCGAGCAAGGAGAGGAAGTGAGTGTGCCTTTTATTATCGGGGAAACTGTCAAAGTTGTTGACGGTCCTTTCAATAACTTTTCCGGCGTGGTTGAAGAAATCAACGAAGACAAGAAAAAGTTGAAAGTTATGGTGAAGATTTTTGGAAGGAGAACGCCGTTGGAACTGGGTTTCATGCAAGTTGAAAAGGAGTAAACAATACAATTAATTTATCATTAAAACTGAACTATTACAATGGCTAAAGAAGTTGATGGAATAATAAAGTTGCAAATCAAAGGAGGCGCAGCCAATCCATCGCCACCCGTCGGACCGGCGCTTGGTGCGAAGGGGCTGAACATTATGGAG
>JAIPBX010000111.1 GCA_021738485.1 Bacteroidales bacterium
GCGAAGGGGTAAGGTGGTAGGAAATTACGTTACGCTCTTTCAGAGCTTTTGTTATAACGGAGCCCATTCTATCACAGGGTTCCGCTGCGCTTCACCCTGTGCTTTTACCTGAATGCCTTTCAGGCATTTTCTAGATTGCTGAATGAAGGTTTATTTTGTCATAGATTAATTATTTACCTTAACAAAAAATCGGTGATAAGCAGTTGTATTTGTGTACCATTTTTCGAGTAATAGCTACCCGGAATCATCAACTTAGGCACTGGACTGACCAATGTTGCTTTACACAAGTAACACACCTAATAGTTCTAATAAATCAGTCATTTATTAGAATAGAGCCATAAGGTTTTGTCGTTCATGTGGACACAACAATAACAACTACCAGAGCGTTAGATTATAGTTACGCAATTGATATTATAAGAGAAGGATTAAAATTAATAAACAAGGTCTATAAGTATTCATGAACAACCAAAATCTCCATATAGAGCAACTGTCAAAAGGAATATACTTAGTTATAGCCAAAAATTCTTTTAGACCGGAGTTTTATTTAGATGCTGTCAATAAGCTAATCCAAAGGGATAAGGAAATTTCTATTTTATATTTTGACCTCCTTCTAAAAAACGGGCTTAAAGATCGGTTTTATAAAGCAGAAACTAAAAATCACAAAGTAAACCTGGCCTCTTTTGAGAGTATTCAGCCCGCAAAAGATATTGAAGACAAATCGAATCTATTCTTTGCAAAGAATATGCATCTGATCACCAACAGTTATCTTTCAGCAGCACAAAAGTTTCTTCTCAGAAAGTCACTTTTGGTTGAGGCTTAGCCTTGTTTTCCTGTGTGACTGGGATTGATCAAAACCCCTCCGGTACAAGATTCAGCTTATTAATCGAAGTATTTACAAACTCAAGGCTTTCATGTACCTGGATGACTTCCTCGTAGTCCCAGAATTTCATGTCTTTTAGGCCGGGCACATCGGAAGCATGCTTTTTTATCTTTTCGATTTGCTCCTTATCCGATACAGCCACTACACCCTGCACCGCCGGATTGTTTTTCGCTTTCAGGAGGTTTAGAATCAAGCTGTCTACTGAACCTTTTGTCTGGACTTCATAAACATAGAGCACCCTACCCATATTACCGATAGTCGACTCCCAGACGGTATCCACTTTTGACCCATCGGCTACTTTCTTTTCAATGCTGGCATTAAATCCCAGCCATTGGCCTATGTCCCGCAAATAATCCCTGATTTCGTTGTGTACAAACCCCGACTCTTCTTTGGAGAGTTTTTCAACCGGCTTCACCTCATTGGCCTTCTTAAAAATCTGGCTCAGGTTTTCTTCCACCTGCAACTCCTCCCAAATAAAATAATCCACTGAAAGCAAAGAAGTATCCCGGGCTCCGAGTTTTCCCATTTCATCGGCAATTGTCCGGGCAATATCCGATAGCTCTTTGTATTTCTTACCGGTAATTTGGTAGTTGTATTTTGGCAGGCCACTCACCCCAAGATAAGAAAACCCCACATAAGCCCTACGGTTCCATAGCATATGATCATGAGGATGCACATAACAAAGCAATTCACTTTGCATGGCAGGGCCAAAACCTTTGATACCTTTCATGGCTCTATCCCAGCGCTTCTCGATTGGATCTTTTCCCCATATCAGGTCAGCCAGTTTCTTTTTTAACTCCTCGAAACCATTGTCATCAATCAGTTTATCCACAAAATACTGCTTGTTGCCCCAGATAAGCATCGCGTAAAGTTTGGACATATATTCCAGCAAATCATCCTGGGACATTTTTAAGATTTTATCCTTCGTCCATGATTGGTAATAGGCAATACGCTGATTTCTATCTTCCTGATCGGTGTTAAGCTTTCCCGGCTCGTTATTCAGGTAATTCAGGAAGTTTTTTATGTGTTTTTGAAGTAGTGTAATGTCCATAATTATAAGTCATTGAGTTTATGGTTTCATAAAATCTTAAAATCCTAATAAAAAATCTAATCTAATAAATAAATCTCATAATTTAAACTTAAAAAACTATTTTGATTCGATTGATATATTTCTATTTCTATGAAAAGTCAGTCGAAAGGACACTGAAGCACCGGATAACATCCAACCCAAGGTGCGGAGCACCGCCCATATTTATAGCAACCCCAGACTAACCAATTGCAGAGGTGCGGAGCACCGGTAATATTGTATGCCGGTATAGCACCGTAACGCCCGATTGAAATATGTTGTCGCCCTGTTACAAAAAAACCTTATCCACCGGCCTCTTCAAGCTTAGTAGGGATTTGTTATCCCAATCTCCTGCCAACCTTATTACCTTATTGGAGGGCAATTACCACAACTTTAGCCGTTCAATAAGCTAATAAGGTTTTGTTGTTCAGGAGGGCTGTCATGCCCACTAAGGTGAAGATAAAGGAATAAGGTTTTTGGTGGCCGGCCATTCGGAGGTAGCCGGCCCTCCGGAAATTCCGCCGCATGGCAGACTGATTTATTTCGATACTTCCTGAGCTGCGGCGGGATGATGGTGTGGGTTCATTTTTCCCAGGGTTCCGCTCCGCTTCACCCTGGGCTATCACGAGTTTCGCTCCTTCGGAGCTTGGTTATTCACACATCAAATTTCAAATCCAGATTCTCGGTCTCACGGCCAGCGACAAAAGCCGGAGGGTCTCTGCCAATCCCATCCCTCATTTACATACAATTAATTACTACGAATTACTACCAATTACTATCTAAATGACCAAGAATGACTACTAATGACGAATTAACAAATCAACAAATAAACCATCCACCAAGACCTTCCATCTTCCCCTTCCCGCAAAGCCATCGCAAAAAGCTGGAAGGTCAAACCGTTTGGACAAGGTCTTCCTTACTGTTTAAGACTACCAATTAGGAGATCGAAAGCCTTATTTGTTAAAATTCTGTAAGCAAGATTACCCGGGGAGTTTATTCCATGAACTTTTTTACAAAACGATAGGAAGATAAAACCTTAAGTTCAGAATTTTTAAAATCATCTTCATTTCTGGTAATAATATGACTTATCCCGGATTTTTGGGCGGCAAAGTTTTGTACTGCATCTTCAAAATCCGAAAATTTTGAATGCAATGCTTTTAATATAACCGATTTATCAATATCTGCGACATCAATAAAATGTGTTAAATCTTTTATAAAGCTCAAAGCAGTGTCATTATTTTTCGCCCGGCTTATAAGGTAATAGATGTCAGTTACAGCCGAGGCACTGATAAATGCCGTTATTGTTCCATCATAAGCCCCCATGAAGATAGTTCTGGCAGGCTCAAAGAACTGAGGCCGTTTCAGAAGATAATCCAGTACGATATTCGTATCCAGAAGCACTTTCATCAGGAATGCTTTTCATTAAGATAATCAATACGATTTTCCTTCCAATTTGTATTCAATTCCTGATTTGTTAGTAATCCCGCCCATTTTTCCTCAAATTCCTCATAGGAGAATGCAGGTTGCTTATCACTTATATCAAGAGCTTCTTCTTCAAAGCTAACTTTCTCATTGGAAAATCGACGGAGAAATCGTGTTACATCTTCATAAACTGATTCATTGATATGTAAAACAAGCTTTTTCATATTCATCTTTTTTACAAAGATACTAAATTCAAATATCTATAACTAAAGAAGCGAAACATGGTGAGGAGGCCCGCCCGTACCGGACTGTACGTCCCGGCGGGAATCTACCTGCACTATAATATGGCGGAATATACAAGCATTGTATTAAAGTAACGCATCCGGTGAGAGAACTCACACGTTTTCCTGTTCCGCCGCATGAGAGACTGATTTATTTCGGTACTAACTGAGCTGCGGCGGGATAACGGTGCGTGCGATCTTTCCCCAGGGCTCCGCTCCGCTTCACCCTGGGCTATAAGGATTTTCGCTCCTTCGGAGCTTGCTTGTCTCATATCAAACAAACGCCAAGACCTTCCACCTTTTCCTCACCACTTGGCCATCGCTAAAAGCTGGAAGTTCAGCCTTACGGGCTCACATGAAAACCGTTGGTCAAAGCGAAGACGCTTTGACCCCCTATTCTTGCAGCCTCCGGCTGCTGCACCACATAGGCAGAAGACCAAACAAGCAACAATTCCGAAGCCAGAGGCCCGTCTTTGAATAGTCGGGTAAACACAATTCTTCTTAAATTCGTGGTTTCGTGGCATTTTTAAATATGACCTGCGGATTTAAGAATGCTTTGCGTGCTATTCCTCTTTGCGTCTGTGACGTATTCGACAGATACTTTGGAAAACCAACGGCAAAGAAAGAGCGTTAAAAACGCCAAGAGAAGAAGGCCCGCATTACAAATGCGCGCCAGCTAACGTCATGATTCATTCAACCATACATCCATTCAACCATGCATCCATTCAGCCATACAATCATTCATCCATACACCCCGGCTCGTGTGCGAATGCTTCGCGTGCGTCTTTCTCTTTGCGTCTGCGACGTATTCGGCAGATATTTTGGAAAACCAACGGCACGGAAAGAGCGTTGAAAACGCTAAGAATGATTGCCACGCGCTACAAGCGCGCGGCAGCAAACGTCGGGATTCATTCATACATCCATCCATCCATACAATCATACAGCCATCCAACCATCTGCCAAGATATTCCATCTTCCCCTCCCCTCCAGGCCGTCACAAAAAGCTGGAAGGTAAGCCATTCATGCAATCATTCACATTCCCCGCTCGCGCGCAAATTTTTTTCGGGTATGCCTCTCTTAAGTGTGTGAGTCATCTGGCAGGAAAAAGGGTTTTATAAAATTTCACACCGCAAGGACCAGTAATTTATTTTTCAGATAGTCCATTGTATACAGTATAGATAAACACATCCTCCGGGACCCACGACTCTTCTCCTTTATAAAGATATCCGATAGGGTGAGAATCAACTATTTCGTCTATTGTTTTTCCTTCTTCTTTGAGTCTAAGGATTCTGGATATGGATTCCGTTAACATATTTTGGTAATCCTGCAGCCCTTGTCGATTGGTTGGTAAGCCATGACCAGGAATTACTACCGTATTGGAATCACATATTTTCAATAGGTTGTCTAAAGCGCTCATATAGCCATTGATTGTACCTCCATAGAAAATATCAATAATTGGAAACCCATTTGCGAAAAAAAGGTCTCCCGTAAGAATTACATTTTCTTTTTGAATAAAATATGCAACATCGGTATTAGTATGAGCGTTAGGGTAATGGATAGCCTTAATTACTCCATCGCCGTAAAAAAGATCTATCGAATCTTTGAAGCAAATATCGGCGAGATACTCTCTTGGATATGGGGGAATTACCCGCACTTCCCTTCCCCGGACATCAGGTACATTCCATTCTGATAACATCCGGGTTCTTGCATTTTCATGAGCGACTATAATTGCACCTCTATCTGAAAGCTTTTTATTGCCCCTTACATGATCCAAATGGAAATGCGTATTCAAAATATATTTTATTGGGAAATCTGAAAGGCTTGAAATTACTGAGTCCAGGGCCGTTGAATATCTCTTATGACCTGAATCGACCATAAGTAATTCTCCCTGACCTTCCACTATTATTACATTACAACCATAATCAGAAACCAAATGGATATTTTCCGTAATCTTACGAACTCCTGGAGCATTGCGTTTCTGATTTTGCGTATACGACCAATTACTTAGTGTTGCAAAGCAAATTATTAGAGGCAGAAGTAGAGAAAAGAAATGATTTGTTTTCATTCTTAAATTATTTTGAGTTGTTTAGTATGTAAAGTTAAACGATTGGGCATCAGAAGTCAAATAGAAATAATTCATGGAATTTTAAGGATAACGATTAAGGAGTATCCTCTCTCAATTACCATGATATTATTGAGTGATAATCGAAGGTTGATAACAAGCATCCTGCAAATAGCTATTTCCAAACCGAAATCAGAAATAACCAGACCTTCCATCTTCCCCATCCCGCAATGCCTTCCCTAAAAGCTGGAAGGTCAACCATTCACCCAGCCATTCATGCTTTCATACTTATCAGCCAAAAATACGAATATGCGGCTAAACCGATTATGGCGAAAGAAAGCAAACCATAATCAGATGATTAAAGATATCGCTATGAGAAAAGCTTTAATCGTTTAAGCCGCTTTCATCCCACCATACATTCAATCATACAATCATACAGCCATTCAACCATACAGCCATACATCCATACACCCCGGCTCGTGCGCGAATGCTTCGCGTGCGTCTTTCTCTTTGCGTCTGTGACGCATCAAGCAGGTACGTTGAAACACAACGCCACGGAAAGGGCGTTAAAAACGCCAAGAGAAGAAGGCCCGCATTGCAAATGCGCGCCAGCAAGCGTCTTGATTTAATCATCCATCCATACATTCATACACCCATTCAACCCAACCGCCAAGACCTTCCATCTTCCCCTTCCCGCAATGCCTTCCCTAAAAGCTGGAAGGTTAACCATTCACCCAGCCATTTATGCTTTCATACTTATCAACCAAAAATACGGATAAGCGTCTAAACCGATTATGGCGAAAGAGAGCAAGCCATAATCAGATGATTAAAGATATCGCTATGAGAAAAGTTATAATCGTTTAAACCGCTGTCATCCAACCATCCATCCATTCAATCATACAGCCATACATCCATACACCCCGGCTCGTACGCGAATGCTTTGCGTGCGTCTTTCTCTTTGCGTCTGTGACGCATCCGGCAGATACTTTGGAAAACCAACGGCAAAGAAAGAGCGTTAAAAACGCTAAGAGAAGAAGGCCCGCATTGCAAATGCGCGCCAGCAAGCGTCTTGATTTAATCATCCATCCATTCAATCATTCAACCATTCAACCATTCATCCCAACAAGGAGATTTCTCCCCCGCCACCGGTTGTATTTGTTTGTTATGTTTTAGTTGGTTATGAATGTATTGCTTTCTCTTTTACCAGCGGATTGTTCTCTGTGGCGGGGTCGAAACGACTTCTTCTGGTTTATAAAGGGGAAAAAGGGCGCGAGGACACCATTATTAATTCAATCTATGTCCTCGCGCCCTTTTTTCTTACTCCCCTCAAATCAAGTCGTCCTACCGTTGGATAAAGCGTCATTGCTTCCATGATTGCTCTGCAAATCTTACAAGAACCGTTGGTCAAAGCGTCTTCGCTTTGACCCCCTATTCCTGCAGCCTGCCCGTACCGAATACCGATGCTTCGGTATTCGGGCGGGCCTCTGGCTGCTGCACCACATAGGCAGAAGACCAAACAAGCAACAATTCCAAAGCCAGAGGCCCGTCTTTAAATAGCCGGGTAAACCCAAAGAATGAAGACGGCGAAGCGAGGACGCTTCGCCGAACGATCGATTCATGCACTCAGCCATTCATTCAACCATCCAACCATACTACCATTCATTCACCCAGCCATTCATGCTTTCATACTTATCAACCAGCGATACGGATATGCGGCTAAACCGATTATGGCGAAAGAGAGCAAACCATAATCAGATGATTAAAGATATGGCCATGAGAAAAGTTTTAATCGTTTAAGCCGCTGTCATCCAACCAT
Source organism: Bacteroidales bacterium (assembly GCA_021738485.1). Lineage (GTDB taxonomy): Bacteria > Bacteroidota > Bacteroidia > Bacteroidales > JAIPAH01 > JAIPAH01. The sequence goes on from JAIPBX010000111.1 coordinate 7,528, forward strand.
ACATTCATTCAGCCATACAATCATACAACCATTCAACCATACATCCATACACCCCGGCTCGCGCGCGAATGCTTCGCGTGCGTCTTTCTCTTTGCGTCTGTGACGCATCCGGCAGATATTTTGGAAAACCAACGGCAAAGAAAGAGCGTTGAAAACGCTAAGAGTGATTGCCACGCGCTACAAGAGCGCGGCAGCAAGCGTCGCGATTCATTCAACCATACAATCATACAGCCATTCAACCATACATCCATTCAACCAAGCATTACCTCTCCTGTACGAACGCTTTAAGGGTATATATAATGCTTACTGTTCTTCTGAATTATCAGGCAAACTAAACCGTATCGGCATGTTGAACTGTGTTCTAACCGGCTCACCATCTTTTTTGCCCGGTTCCCAATTCGGCATGTTTTCAATCACTTCAATCGCCTCCTTATCGCAACCGCTTCCGATTCCTCGCAGGGCTTTGGCGTTTGTGATGCTGCCATCCGCTTCAATGATAAACTGAATGTAGACGGTGCCTTCGATGCCTTCATCCTGAGCTTCTTGCGGGTATTCAATATTATCAATCAAATATTGCATCCGGGCCTCTTCGCCGCCGGGGAATTGGGGCTGTTCATCGACTACTACATAATAGTCTCTGTTCTTGTTCTGGGGTTTATTAGTTGCATTCTTATTTCGAGCAAATCTCAATGTGTCACTAAACACTGGTTGTGCAGACCGTGAAGCTAACATGGATTGCGGTTTTTCATCTTGTGAAAACTTTACAGGAATAAGCATTCTGGTTCTTACAATCTTCCCGTCTTTTTTTCCCGGATTCCAAACCATATCCTTTAAAGTTTGCTCAACAACCTGATCGCATCCATAACCAAGCTCCTTAACGATTTCGATATCAGATACAGTACCGTCTTTATTAACCACAAAGCTCGCCCAAACCGCACCTTCTATATTATTTTCCTTGGCCTCAGCCGGATAAACCAGATTTTCATCGAAATATGTCATCAATGCCTGTTTTCCGTCTTTGTAACTTGGATGCACATCAACTCTTTTGAAAACTGAATCACCGTGGTACAAGCCTTGTGGTGAATTTTCTCCTGCCTCATTGCTGCACGAAATCCCCCAGAAGAGCATTCCGGCCACAGGGATTAACAGCAAATATTTCAACAGATTGCGTTTGTTCGATTGATTTTTGAGTAACATTTTGAACCTCCTTTTTAATGATAGTTTGTTAAATGGGTGGACCAGCGTGCTGAGTGGAATTCCTGCGGCCTGCTTTAGCATGAGGTCCTGGTATTTGTAATCGGTTGCCTTGTGGGACGTCTCCCGGTCGGCAATGAATTCATGATTTTCGTATATCGCGTATTTCAGAAGCCACACAAACGGGTTGAACCACTGGAAAATAATAGCCAGGTGAA
>JAIPBX010000112.1 GCA_021738485.1 Bacteroidales bacterium
AAAGGGCGAAGCCCTGATCCGTAAAAGCACAGGGTGAAATGAAATGGAACCCTGTGTATATGGAAAAACATATAATCAGAGGGCTGAAAGCCCGACACGTAAAATCGATTTGGATAATGCGAAGGGGTAAGGTGGTAGGAAATTACGTTACGCTCTTTCAGAGCTTTTGTTATAACGATGCCCATTCTATCACAGGGTTCCGCTGCGCTTCACCCCCGCCCGTACCGGACGGTACGTTCGGGCGGGCTGTGCTTTTACCTGAATGCCTTTCAGGCATTTTTTAGATTGCGGATGAAGTTTTATTTTGTCATAAATTAATTATTTACCTTAACAAAAAATCGGTGATAAGCAGTTGTATTTGTGTACCAATTTCGCAGGTAATAAAACCCCAAAATGTCAGGACAGGTACTGAAAACCGATGGTGCTTTACATTGATAATACCCCTAAATAATTACAATTAATCAACCATTTATTAGAATAGAGCCATGTATTTAAGAAAACAGGATTTCGTCAGTGCAGAAAATGAGAGTATGTTTTTATGGGGACCCCGGCAAACCGGAAAAAGTACCTTGCTTAAAGCACTTTATCCTAACTCCCTGTGGTTTGATCTTTTATTATCCGATGTTTTTGAGTAGCTATTGAGGTAAAGGCCACAGAGCAAGCTACTCCACGTCATATGAAGGGATTGAAAAGTTTTGCAGAGGAATATCCTACGAAGCAGTTAATTCTTATAAGTTTGGATGCGTACCCACGTAAGGTGGGTGAAATTCTGGTTATGCCCTGGCACCTTTTCTTAGACAAATTATGGTCGGATGAGATTATGGAATAATATTATTAAAATACCATTTATTAGTTAAGCCCCGAGATTTATTATCTTTGTGACATTACGATTCGAGAGATTGATTGGGATACTGAAAAAAATAGTTGTTTTCGACGGGGGAAAGTATAAACCAGAAAATCAATGCAATGAAAAACTCCGAAAGTCCGCTTACTACGTTTACCCGGAAATTGAGGCAACATCAAGCCTTCAATGGTGGACCAAATAAAAACATGATTTACCTTATCTATTTTAAGCTGCTTTTATCGGAGCCTTTTCGATTAATTGAGCGCAGGAAATATAAAGAAGAAGTGGACCGTTTTGGACCAGAAAAATCTCCCGTATTTATTATCGGACACTGGCGCAGCGGAACTACTTTTGCTCATTATTTACTTAGTCAGGATCCCGGTTTTTTTTATCAGAATAAATACCAAAATTTCTTTTCGGATAATTTTTTAACCACGGAGGATTTTTTTAAGCCTGTGTTGTCGAAGGTCATGGACTTTTTTAGTCCGGTAAAGGAGTGGCGAAGTAAGATCTCTAAAACCATGAACCTGGATACTCCTTCCGAGTCAGATACGGCTTTGATTAGTGAGATATCCGAATTTACATATCACTGGGCTCATCTTTTTCCGCAATCCGCTAAAACTTATTTTGATAAGTATCTTTTTCTTGAAAACCTTTCCAGCCAGGAATTACAGGAATGGAGAGATACCATGCGTTCCGTTTTAAACAAGGTTTATCTGAAAAACCAGGAAGGCAGATTGCTCATTAAAAATCCCGGTGATACAGCGCGGATAAAATATTTGCTGGACATATACCCGGGGGCAAAATTTATTTTTATTCATCGAAACCCATATGAAGTATTTTATTCCAACCTTAAACTATGGACGCATGTGCTGAATACGGTTGCTTTGCAGACCATCTCCGAAGAGGCAAAAAAGAATCTTGTACTGCACGTTTATCAAAAATTACATCAGAAATATTTTGAGCAAAAACAGTTTTTGAATCCCAATCAATTGGTGGAAGTCAGCTATAATGACATCACCACATATCCTATATCAACCCTCGAAAAAGTTTATGGAAAACTTGATTTGCAAGGATTTGACGAAGCGTATAATTATTTTAAGCATTATATCGATAACCGGCCCAAATGGGAGAAGAGTGGCTATGAGCTACATCCCGAAGATGTCAGGCTAATCAACAAGCAATGGGATTTTGCTTTTGATTTTTGGGGATACTCTAAACTGGACCCCAACTCACAAAATGTAAATTTCGCGGGTTAATCATTAGGGCTTTAGGTTTGCGAATGAGCAAAAGAAGGGATAAATAGCAGGACCACCAGCAAAAAGAAAGAGGCTAATATAGCTCCCGACCAAAAGACCCAGGAAATGCCCCACAAGCCGAATAAAATCCCTCCAAAAATGGGCCCTACAGTTTGACCGGCACGAATAGTCATACTGTTAACCGACATAAAAGCGCCCCGGTGGTCGAGCGGGGCAATGCTCGTTAGGATGTTGAAAATAGTGGGCACATTGATGCCCTGGCCGATTCCGATAATTAATAAAAGAATAAGCATACTGTAAATATTATCGGTGTAAGGAATAGCCAGGAAGCCAACCAGATAGGTAAAAAACCCGAAGATTATCAGAAATTTCATGGGAAGCAGCCGTGATATTCTATCCAGCTGGGAGGCTACTATGCCCGTAGATACTGCCAAAAAGGAGAGAAGGAAGCCTATTTCACTACTTTTCAGCCCGAATTGATCTTTTAGGAAAATGGGGAGATAGGTCATGATTACTCCAAAAAGCAGTATGAATGTGGTGAAACACAACAAAAACAGCGTAATGGCTTCTTTGGTGAAAATGGATTTGATAATATTCTGAAAGTAATCTCGTAGCTGGGGTTTTTCTTCGGGTTCGGGGTTGTCGAGGTAAAAATACACCAATACGGCTACCACTAAAGCCAAAGCAGGTATCAAAAAAGGATAATACCAGTTAATAGTGGCCAGTAAACCTCCAATTGCAGGAAATAGCGCGGCAGCAACACTCAATGCTCCACTGTTATACCCCATAGCCCTGGCTTTTTGATCACCTGAAAAGATATCGCCTATTAGTGTTGTATTTATAATGCCGAGGCAGGCGGCACCGAGTCCCTGGAAAAAACGGAGGGCCAAAATAACCTCGAATTCACGGGCAAAGAAACACAACGTTCCGGTTATCCCAAACAGGATCAGAGCGGGAATCAATACTTTTTTACGCCCCCACCGGTCGGCCGCTACTCCGATTAAAGGGGCTAAAGTAGCTCCGGGCAGGGTGAAAACAGTGATGAGCAATCCGATTTTTTCCCGTGATGTATTAAGCTCTTCGCTCATCTCAGGGAATGCCGGTATGATAGTAGCCACACCTACCACCGAGAGCAATGTCACTGACAGGATGATGTAAAAGTTTCGTTTCTGGCTTAAATTCAGTCTGTCCATGCGTTTTATTCTAACGGGAATGGAAGGTATTCCCTGAATTTGGCTGTAAATATAGAAAAGTTGTGGAGAATTTCAAGTAACAAACCAATTAGCTTTATGGTCAGGAAATCCTGTTACAGTTTTGAAAATAGTTCGTTAAATTATATATTAGTAGTAAATTACACACACCATTTTAAAATGATTAAAACCAAAGTATTATTTCCATTTGTTTTTTTATCGGTTATGCTATTGGTTATTTTAACTACCGGCTGCGAAAAAGGTTTGTTTGGCGGCGAAGAGGATGAAGACGGTAACGTCTACGAAATAAAATCAGGTAGCGATAGCCAAGTCATCAGGCAAACCATAGAAGGGATTGGATTTGAATTTTGCCTGTTGAATGAGAATGGTGAACCTGCTACGAAATTTGAAAAAGGGGAGAATTTTGTTTTTTCCCTGAAACTAAATAATGAAACTTCTGATACGATCCAAATTAAAGTGCCTGTGGTTCGCAAGGATTTTTTCCAGGTTTTTCATAAAACTGAAAACCAGGTTGAGGAAGCAGGCTCACCGATTCGGGGTGTATGGTGCGAATATGCCGCAATGCCTGAAAATTATGAACATGCACCGGCCGCCAGTTTGGTTTTTAAACACCCCTGGCAATTGGAAGAGAATGAACCGATTACCAAATATTATCCTTTTTGCTCGAAAAGAGGACATGATGATCTTGAACAAGGGGAATATTTTATGAAATTTGAACTTAACCTAAGCTATTCGCCTTTAAATAAAGAGGAAGATACGGAAATCAATGATATTGCTTTTAAGATTAACTTTCAGATCAATTAAGCCTAGTGCATTTGTAAATCCCGCGTAAGTTTAAGTCCCTGGTGGTAAATCTTTTCTTTACTACCTGAGGTCAGCTAATTGACTAAAAATTAACAAAGCATTTGTTAATCAACCAATTTAGTTGCCAACTTCTTCTTGCCAAATGCCAACTGCCAACTGATCCCGAGACTTTCATATATCAATAAAGCCAATTACCTCTTTGAGCTACTATTCATCACATTCTGCGGAATTTATTAATTCTTTACTTTTGCAAAAGCGATGGAAAAAGAGTTGTATCAATATCATACCCTGTCAAATGGGATACGGATCGTTCACAAGCAGGTGCCGGGCATGGTGTCCCATGCCGGTGTGATGATTAATGCCGGGAGCCGCGATGAGCTGGAAGGCGAGCAGGGCCTGGCCCATTTTATCGAACACACTTTTTTTAAAGGAACCCATCGGCGAAAAGCATACCATGTTATCAGCCGTCTCGATAAAATCGGGGCTGATTTGAATGCCTTCACTACCAAGGAAGATACGATGATCTATGCTTCCTTCCTGAAAGAATATTATAGCCGCACCTTTGAATTGCTGGCCGATATAGTTTTTAATTCCACTTTTCCTGAGCACGAGCTGAAAAAGGAGAAGGAAGTGATTCTTGACGAGATCGATTCTTATAAGGATAACCCGGGGGAGATGATTTTTGACCGGTTTGAGGAGATGGTTTACAAAGGGCATGGCCTGGGAAGCAATATCCTTGGCAGTAAAAAAAATCTCCGAAAATTCAGCCGGCGGCACATTCAGCGCTTCCTTGAGCGAAATTACACCACTGACCAGATGGTAGTGGCTTCCGTAGGCAATATTTCCATGACAAAACTGCTACGGATAGCGGAAAAGTTTTTTAGCCAAATACCTGCTTCCCGGAGAGAGGAAAGCAGAAAGCAATTTGAAGGATATAAGCCGGAACATTCTGTATTAAATAAAAGGGTATTTCAGAATCATTGTATGATAGGAAATATCGGTTACAGCTACTTTCGACCGGGAAAAAAACTGGTGTTGAATTTGTTGAACAACATCCTGGGCGGTCCGGGGATGAACTCCCGCTTAAACCTCTCTATCCGCGAAAGAAAGGGTTATGCCTATATGGTTGAATCCAACTACATGCCTTATACCGATTCGGGTTTGTTCAGCGTGTATGTGAGTTGCAGCAACGGGAATCTTGACCGGTCGATTGAACTGGTCTTCGACGAATTGAAAAACCTCAGAAAGAAAAAGCTGGGTCCGGTGCAGCTTAACATGGCCAGGAAACAACTTATCGGACAAATGGCGCTGAATTATGAATCAAACCTTAATGAGATGATTTCCCTGGCTAAAAACCGGTTATTATTTGATGAAGTGAAACCTTTGCAGGTACTGGCAACAGAAATCGAAAGTATTTCAGAAAAAGAGATACAGGAAGTAGCCAATGAAATTTTTGATGAGAATCAACTAACCATGTTGGTTTATAAAAGAAGAACATAATGATTGATAAACGAATAGAAGAATATATCGAGCAACATACCACTCAGGAAGATGAAGTGCTGTATGAACTGAACCGGCAAACCCACCTGAAGGCTACCAAACCCAGGATGCTTTCGGGACACATCCAGGGGGCCTACCTGAAGATGGTCAGCCATATGATACAACCGCAAAAAGTGCTGGAAATCGGAACCTATACAGGTTATTCGGCTATCTGCCTTGCCGCCGGCCTCCAAAACGGTGGAAAGCTCATTACGCTGGAGATGGAGCCGGAGCTGGAAGATTTTATCAAACATTATGTGAAAAAAGCAGGGTTGCAGTCGGTGATTAAGCTTATGATTGGAGATGCCCTGGATTTAACAAAAAATCTCGAAGGGCCTTTTGATCTTGTATTCATAGATGCTGAAAAAAAAGATTACCTCACTTATTATAAAACCGTCAAGCCCAAATTGCGAAGTGGTGGATTTATACTGGCCGATAATGCCCTGTGGGATGGTAAGGTGATTGATGCTTCTGAATTAGATGACCCGGAAACTGCTGGTATTGTTGCTTTTAATAATTATGTCCAAAATGATCCCGAAGTAGAGAATGTGTTGTTACCCTTAAGGGATGGGCTGATGTTGTTAAGAAAATTATAATAAACTATTTGCCTGGTTTTTAAAGAATTCAAGCTTTGCGGATGTTGAACATTATCCCATATAACCCTCTGTATACAAATTGTTAACATTTTTCTATTGAACAAATAGTACACCCAAAGCATTAATAGGTAGACATATTTCCATATAAACAACAGAGGGAGTTATGAAAAAGAATAGAAATATTTCGCCTGACGGGAATTATATTTTAAGTTTCAGGTATATAGGAGACATTCGTTTCGGACCTTCATTTTTTAGGATGAAGATCAATAATCATATTGTTAAAGATATGTATTTCGCACGCAATTTTGTCTGGAGTTCTGATTCCAGGTATTTGGCCGTGCAGAAATGGATAGACCTGGACCCGCATAACGGTCCGCATACTTCGATATTTTTGATGGATATGAAGAGAGATGTGTGGACTGAAGTGGCCCCAACTTATAAGGGATTAGTTTCCCCGGTACGCCTGGCGAAAGATTACCTGGTTTATTCGAAGGAATATATTGCGCCGGGCTTGCCCCCTTATTTTGAGGAGAGAAAGAGAATGGAGGATATCCGGGAGTGGGTTAAGATGGAGTATTTCGAACCTCCCAAAGACAAACTCTCCGGAATGTCAAATGGTTATGACAGTCAGGGGAATTACTCAACACACCACGAAACAAAACAATAAAGACTTATTGAAAAGAGGCTTTTATTAATCAAAAAAACAGCCCTGTAATTCATATAGATTACAGGGCTGTTTTTTTATAAGGAGTGATGTGCTCCTTTATTGCTGTTTCTGTTTCAGTTATTGAAAGACTTACCGGATAATTATTTTTTCCGACTTGGCTTTTTGCCCTTGCGATTCAATAACACGAACTATATAAATCCCTGGCTCCAGGTTACTCGCATTAATTTGGGTTTCGTTACTCCTGAGGATTTTCCGGTAGACTATCCGGCCTGTCACAGAGTAAATATGTATTTGTGAACCATTTACCGCGTCTGTTTTCAGTGTAAACGTCGAATGAGCGGGGTTGGGATAAACGTTTATCCGATCGCCGTTATCTGCAACGGGGTCAATACCCGTGCTTTGATCAACGGTAATATTATCGACTTCCCACTGGCGATACATGCCCGGTTCATACCTATACTTGTAGCCAATGTACACTTGTGTGCCGGAAATACCCGAGAGATCTACCTCACCAGAGGAAGCCCATGTCTGGGCGTTTTCGGGCTGGTTGTAATCCAGCTCGGTCCAGGTCGCTTCCGATGGATCCCCTACGCCTTCATAATCGGTCGAATAGTACAGCTTGAGGTAATTGTTTTCATCATCCTCGCCGTAATTGTACCATGTGTCGAATGCCATGAATTCGTTTTCATATTCATCGAAATTAATACCCGGCAGGATAAGCCAGTCGATTTCTGTGTCGCCGCTGTCATAACCGTTCATGGCAGCATAACCATTGCCGTCATATTCACTCCAGTACCACTCCTTGGTATCACCCGATACACTGTAGGTGTAGGTATCTCCCAGGGTTGCATCAAAAGTCTGCTCGTAAGGCAGGCCCGTGGTAGCCGGGTCGGTGACGGTATAGCTCATTTCGGAGGAGGTTGAAGTGCCACCTTCGTTATCCTCGGCAAAAACTTCGTAGTATACCGTTGTACCGTCATCCTGAGCCGGAATGGGGCTGTCGGTGGTATACGTAGCTCGCGTTGTCGACATGTTGATCGTGTTGTTCAGGCTGCCGGACTCGGTACCCCAGTGAAGTTCCACGTTTTCCACTGTTCCGTCGCTGTCGGTCACATCGGCCGAGACGTTTACTTCGTCGGAGGAAGTGATGACTTCAGGCGTATGTGTGACATTGGAAATTTCCGGGGTTTCGTTGCCCCCTTCTTCCTGTATGGAAATATTGTCAACTTGCCACAGGCGATACATGCCCGGTTCGTATCGATACTTATAGCCAATGTAAACTTGTGTGCCGGAAATACCAGAGAGGTCGACTTCGCCTGAAGAGGCCCAGGTTTCAGCACTTTCAGGCTGGTTATAATCCAGTTCCGTCCAGGTGGCTTCCGAGGGATCGCCAACTCCTTCGTAATCGGTCGAATAGTATAGCTTGAGGTAATTGTTTTCATCATCTTCCCCATAGTTGTACCATGTTTCGAAGGTCATGAACTCACTTTCATACTCATCGAAATTGATTCCCGGCAGAATGAGCCAGTCGATTTCCGTATCGCCGGTGTCATAACCATTCATGGCTGCCACACCATTGCCGCCGTCATCGTACCAGTACCATTCCTCGTTGTCACCTGATACGCTGTACGTGTAAGTATCACCGAGGTCTGCATCAAAAGTCTGCTCGTAAGGCAGGCCGGTGGTAGCCGGGTCGGTGACGGTATAAGTTAATTCGGTGGAGGTGGAAGTGCCACCTTCGTTATCCTCGGCAAAAACTTCGTAGTACACCGTCGTCCCGTCATCCTGAGCCGGAATGGGACTGTCGGTTGTGTAAGCGGCGCGCGTTGTCGACATATTGATCGTGTTGGTCAGGCTACCGGAAGTAGTACCCCAATG
>JAIPBX010000113.1 GCA_021738485.1 Bacteroidales bacterium
AAAGCACAGGGTGAAATGAAATGGGACCCTGTGTATAGGGAAAAACGTATAATCAGAGGGCTGAAAGCCCGACACGTACAATCGATTTGGATAATGCGAAGGGGAAAGGTTGCAGGTAATTACGTTACGCTCTTTCAGAGCTTTTGTCATAACGATGCTCATTCTATCACAGGGTTCCGCTGCGCTTCACCCTGTGCTTTTACCTGAATGCCTTTCAGGCATTTTTCAGATTGCACAATGAAGGATCATATTGTCATAAAATACTTATTTACCTCAATATGAAATCTGTAATAATCAGCAGTTTTAAGGCTTTTTAGGCCAGACTCAATCAATCATTTATTGGAATAGAGCCAATTTTTTTTAGATTAATTTTTGGTGAGTATTACGCCACACCTTTTAATAAAACTCCAACCACGTATGCGGCCACTGCGGCAATGCCCCCAACAAGCAGCATTTCCAACCCTGCGCGATACCACTTTTGGTTGGTGATACGAACTTTCAATGCACCCAGGATAAACAGTGTGGCCCCGGTCATAACCGAAGCAATCAAAAAGGTGCTGTCCTGAAGGGATTGATAGAGTTGGGCTATGGTAAAGGCAATGAGCGGGATAAAGCCGAATAAAGCAAAACTGCCGAATGTAACCAGGGAGTTTTTAAGCGGCGAGGAGTTATCTTCGATGATTTCCAGTTCTTCTTTCATCATGATATCTACCCAGCCTTCTTTGTTTTTGGCAATGATATCCACCATTTGTTGCGCATCTTCTTTTGAATAGCCTTTAGTGGTGTATAAATCAACAAGCTCTTGTTTTTCTCCTTCGGGATAGACATCCACTTCCCAGCTCTCGCGGTTCTTTTCGGATGTGTTGTATTCCTGCTCAGCTTTTGTGCTCAGAAAATCGCCCACAGCCATTGAGATACCATCGGCAAAAAGATTGGCAAAACCCAGGATAAGCACGACACCGGCACTTAATTGAGCGCCGGCCACTCCGGCCACTACTGCGAATGTGGTAATGATTCCGTCGAGACCACCATATACGGCGCTGCCAATATACTGGCCGGACTCTTGTTTGTGAGGCTCTGAATGTACGTGGCCCGCATGGGCTTCTTTGGCGGCTTCAGCGTCTTTGTTTTTGTAAGCTTCTCTCGCTTTGTCCAGATTTCTTGATATCATTGTATTTGGTTTTGATTTTGAATGCAATGTAAGTAATTAAACACAAACATATTTTTTATTGTTCGAAAAAATTAATCCTGTTCTTATAAGGATTAGGTATTGTTACCATAAATTAATTTTTTTGTTTAAGTAATTGCTTAAACAATTAAATAATTAAACTGTAATGTAGTTAGATTTGCATACTAATTATGGAAAACAATCAATCGTGTATACGACTTTTTGCCGATAAGGTTCAAATTGGAAAGAGCCGAAAATCATTGCAAGAAAACAAAAAAGCTTTTAAGCAACTCAGTAGCATGCTTGCGTTGGCAGGAAATGAAGTCAGGCTGAAAATTTTATTTTTGATTTACGAAGAAAACGAACTTTGCCCCTGCGACCTTTCCGATATTCTTGGTATGAGTATACCCGCTGTATCGCAACATCTCAGGAAATTGAGAGACGGGGGGCTAATTGAAAGCAGAAGGGAGGGACAAACAATTTTTTATAAACTCGTGTCAGGAAATGATAGTTTGTTGCGACTAATATTTAAGGGTTTTATGAATAATGCAAAAACAGAAGAAGTATGAGTACACAAAAAAATCATAAAAGGGAAAGGTCAGGTAAATTGGCCGGAGCCGGGATACTTACGGCAATAACAGCATCACTTTGCTGTACTACCCCGGTATTGGCGCTTATTTCAGGGGCATCAGGAATTGCCTCCACTTTTTCGTGGCTGGAACCGGCAAGACCTTATCTCATTGGCTTTACAGTTTTAGTATTGGGTTTTGCATGGTATCAAAAGTTAAAACCCCGTTCAAAAGAGGAAATTGAATGCGACTGCGAGGAAGATGAAAAGCCCTCTTTTTGGCAGAAGAGAAAATTCCTGGGAATCGTAACTGTATTTGCAGCCGTAATGCTTGCCTTCCCATATTATGCAGATGTGTTTTATCCCTCGAATGATAAGAAAGAAGTGGTCATTGTGAATGCCTCCGATATTCAAACCATAACTTTTGATGTGGAAGGGATGACCTGTAAGGCCTGCAATGCGCACGTAGAAAATGATGTAAACAAACTGCCGGGCATCATTAAGATTAATGCAAGTTACCAGGAGGGAACAGCGAAGGTGGAATTTGACCAATCGAAGGTTAGGTCCGAAAAAGTTGAGGAAGCCATTAATAGCACAAGTTATAAAGTATCTGGCAAAAGATAATTTTTTTATTCAATAGTTTAGAACTTGCTTAAATTATCAGAAATAAGTTAAATATGAGTATCAAAACCATAGAATTTGTAATAAAAGGGATGACCTGCGACCATTGTGCGCAAACCATAGCCAAAAAATTTCAGGGGAAAGAAGGGATTGCGAACAAGGATATTTCCTATCCTGCCGGAAGTGGAAAATTTGAATACGACCCGAATAAAATAAGCAAGGAAGAAATTGCTGCTTTAATTAACAGCACCGGAAATTATCGCGTAGAAAGTGAAATGGGTAACGAAGACCCTGAAGCCGACGCCGGTAAAGCTAAAACCGAACTTCAACCGTTGACCACCGTAGGCGATGGCGGGCAATTTGATTTAATCATCATCGGAGGCGGGTCAGCGGCATTTTCAGCAGCTATCAAAGCGGAAAGTTTGGGCTTGTCGACCTTAATGGTAAACGCCGGATTGGATTTAGGGGGCACTTGTGTGAATGTGGGTTGCGTACCTTCTAAAAACCTTATTCGTGCCGGAGAGAATGCTTTTCACGCTAACCACTCCAGCTTTGACGGAATTAAACCCAAAGGGGCTGATATTGATTTTGCACAAATCATTAAAGGCAAGAAACAATTAGTAACCAGCTTAAAAGAGAAAAAATACGTGGATGTGGTAAGCGATTTTGATAACCTGACGATGGTAGCAGGTTGGGCCAAATTTGTGAATGAAAAAACCATTAAAGTCACCGATACCGAAATGCCTGATTCCCCGGCAAAAAAGTACAAAGGACATAAATTTTTAATAGCAACCGGTGCAACCCCATCAGTTCCGGCTATCGAAGGTTTAAAAGATGTACCCTATCTGACTAACGTTTCACTTTTCGACTTGGAAGAACAGCCTGAATCGCTAATCGTTCTTGGGGGCGGATACATTGCCCTTGAAATTGCCCAGGCTTATCATCGTTTGGGTACTAAGGTTACCCTGTTGCAACGCTCGCCAAATGTGCTGTCAAAGCTTACACCCGATATATCTAATGAATTGATAAAAAACCTTCGAAATGAAGGATTGGAAATACAAACCGGATTAAACTTTAAACAAGTAAGCGAAGAAAATGGCAAGATAAAAGTTCAAGCCAAAAAATCCGGCGAGGCAAGACGGTTTGAAGCTGAAAAACTGGTGGTTGCCACAGGAATAAAACCCAACATCAGCCGGTTAGGATGGGAAGCCATCGGTCTGGATCTTACCCAAGCAGGACATGTGGCAGTAAATGAAAAGATGGAAACCAACCGGTCCCATATTTTTGCGGCAGGCGATGTGGCCAATACTCCGGCCTACGTTTACACCGCAGCCTATGAAGGAAAAATTGCTACAGCGAATGCTTTTACCGGCGCAGGCCACAAAACCGACTATTCATCGCTACCCTGGGTAGTTTTTACCGATCCGCAAGTAGCAGGCGCAGGCATGGACGAAGCAGAGGCCAAAACAAAAGGCATTCCTTTTGAAATTTCCAGATTGGAGATGAAAGACGTTCCGCGAGCTATTGCTGCCAACGATACACGCGGCTTTATTAAACTCATCCGCAACCCCAATACTGATAAACTCATTGGAGCAAGAATTGTCGCACCCGAAGGAGGGGAACTCATCCAGCAATTAACTATGGCCATAAACTATGGAATAACGGTGAAAGATTTGGCGGAAAACCTTTACCCGTACCTGACTTTGGCTGAAGGTATCAAGCTGGCAGCCATTACCTTTGGAAAAGATGTTTCAGAATTAAGTTGCTGTGCGAGCTAGTTTCATATAAAAAAAAACCGTCCTGAAGGACGCTTTATAGCATTCTTACCTCACAAAGGATGCAATATTGTACTAAAGTACTCCGTCAATCGCACCGTTTCATCCTTGAGCGAATATCTAAACCCGTTGAGCTTCCATTTCTTCACGGTTAATCTGAAACTCCCTAACAAATTCGTGGCGGCTATGATGGGATCGATATCGTTTCTTATTTCCCCGGCTTTTTGTCCTTGCAGAATCAGCCGGCTAAAATATTGTTCATTGGTTTCTATAATCTCTGTGAGCTTTTCCTTGAGGGAGGTTTCATTCTGAAAAATCTCTTCCGCAAAAATAACAGAGACAATGGCCGGATTTTCGCTGAAAATGCCACTATACCGTAAAAAGATATTTTTGAGCTGACTGATTGATTCTTCGTGCGATTGCTCTTTTTCGTTAATTATCTGGGTGGTCTGCGCTTTAAAAAGTTCAATGATAGCCGTAAGTATATTAGCTTTGCTATTGAAATGACGATATATGGCTGCTTCGGTAAATTTCATCCGCGCAGCCAGGTTTTTTATCGTTAACCCCTGAATGCCCTTTTCGTCTATTAAGCTGATGGCGCTCCATATGATCTCTTCCTGGCGTTTGGTCAGTGTACTCATATTCTTTTTTTTGGCAAAAATAGTAAATTCTTACTAACCTAAACCAAAAAAGGACGGCTGAAACCGTCCTTTTTTGGTGCACTCTGATAGCCGGAAACCTCTAAATATGAGATTTACCGTGACTTTTTCTCTATAGACCATCCAAACCTGAGTCCAAAGACAAAATATACCAGTACTAATGCTCCGGCGGCAAAAATAGTGTCGCCAATGACGCGCAGCCATTTTATGGTTTGCATCCAGGGTAACTGCATAAATTCGGCGGAGCGGGCGTACCAGAGTCCTTCTTTTACGCTGACCCATGTTTGAGCCAGACCAATAGGTAGTACGCTGAACAGGACCATAGCCAGCAAGCCGATGTTTATGGCCCAGAAGGCAAAGCGTATCGGCTTTTCTTTCCACACTTTATCAATACTCATATCACGGAGTACAAAGAGCATCAACCCGATACCCAGGATGCCGTAAACCCCGAACAACGCGGTGTGACCATGCACCGGTGTGGTGTTCAGGCCCTGCATGTAATATAGTGCGATGGGTGGATTGATGAGGAATCCGAAGATGCCGGCGCCCAGGAAGTTCCAGAATGATACGGCCACAAAGGAATAGATAGGCCATTTATAAGCGCGTACCCACGGTTTGAGCTTGCTGAGCTTCAGGTTGTGATAGGCTTCGTAGCCTATGAGTACCAGCGGGACTACTTCTAAAGCGCTGAAAGTAGCACCTAGGGCAAGCACTCCAACCGGTGTTCCTGCGAAATAAAGGTGGTGGAAGGTACCGATGATACCCCCTGAAAGGAAGATGATAGTGGCAAACAACACCGCGCCGGTAGCCAGTTTTGCATCAATAAGCTTCATCCGTGTAAACAGGAAGGCAATAACGGTGGTGGCAAAGACTTCAAAGAATCCTTCTACCCAAAGATGGACGACCCACCAACGCCAGTATTCGGCAATGGCAAGGTGGGTTTGCCTTCCCCACATCAGGCCGGCGCCATAGAATAAAGCGATAGCTATGGAAGCGATAAGGAACATAATGAGCAGGTGACGGTTTTCTGTCTTTTCACGGAGCGCCGGATATAAAGCCCGACCCATCAGGAAAAGCCATATAAATAACCCGGCAAACAGGAAAATCTGCCAGAAGCGTCCCAAATCTACATACTCATACCCCTGGTGGCCAAACCAAAAATTGTCTATCAAATTCAGTTTCTGCATGATACCAAACCACTGACCGGCTAACGAACCGACGACGATAACCAACAACGCACCGAAGAGCACATTAACCCCCAGCTTCTGATATTTGGGTTCCTTCCCTGATATGGCCGGCGCAAAAAACAATCCCGTGGCCAGCCATGAGGTGGCTATCCAGAATATAGCCAACTGCACGTGCCATGTCCGCGATAGCGAATAGGGGAGGATTTCAGCCAGCGGAATCCCATAAAACCCGAAACCTTCCACGCCGTAGTGGGCCGTTATGACTCCCATCAGGATTTGTACAAGTATGAGCAGGGAAACGACCCAAAAGTATTTTAAAGTCGCTTTTTGCGAACCCGTCAGCTTTGTTTTTGATATGGGGTTGACATCGGGTATCTTTTCCCTTATCTCGTCTTTTTCATTTCTTACATAATACCATGACAGCAGGCCTATACCTGCCAGCAGGATAATTACGCTGAATCCGGTCCACAATATCAACGAACTGGTTGGCTTGTTGCCTACCAATTCTTCGGGAGGCCAGTTATTGCTGTAAGTATATTCTTTTCCGGGCCGTTCGGTTACGGTGGCCCAGGTTGCCCAGAAAAAGAAGGCAGACATTTTGTCCAGCCGTTCCTCGTCTTTCAGCGTTTTCGGCGGGATGCTGTAGGCATTTCGCAGTTTATGGAATTTCCCGCTTTCCTGTTCTCCCATAAACAGGTTGTAGTAGAAATCTCTTAGATGCTGAAATGCATCGGCTCTTATATCACTGATAACGGTGACATCTCTTGTGTCATCGTATGTATTAGCACGTATTTGTTGCTTTAACCTGGCCTTAAGAGCTGCTTTAGATTCTACCGAAAGGTCTTCAAATGGCTGATTATACTCTTTTTCAGCCCATTGGTTTAAAATAAACAAGGCTTCTTTGTGCAGATATTGGGCCGTCCAGTCCGGGGCCTGATAGGCGCCATGCCCCCACACTGTTCCCAGTTCCTGACCACCGATAGATTGCCAGATGTTCATACCATCTTTAATTTCCTGTCCGGTAAAAAGAGTTTTCCCCGATTTTGTAACTACTTTATCAGGAAGCGGAGGCTTTTGCCGGTAGATTTCGCCTCCATAGTAAATAAGTACGGCAAACGATACCCCCACGATGAGGGCAAACCCAATCCAAAGTTTTTTATACTTCATAAGCTTCTATTTTTTGTTAAGTAATACTATTTGATATTGCTAAACTATTAAAATATTAATTAAAAGTAAAAAAGACCTTAAAATCTTTTATAATTTTTGCCGATGCGATAAAAAAATATATATTTGTGCATTAAAGACCTTAATATCTTTAAAAAAATAATAAATTATGTCACAGATAGATACTAAGCAGAAGATTTCAGATATTGTAAGTGATAATCTGAAAGCTGCAGACGTTTTTGAGAAATACAACATTGATTTTTGCTGCGGGGGCAACATCACCATAGATGAAGCTTGCCGCGAACGCGGATTGGATAGTAAGCGGTTAGTTACCGAACTGGAAAAGAGTATGAATGGTGACGCAGACGCCCGGTACATTCAAAGCCTCAATTCTGCGGAGCTGGCTGATTACATCGAACAAAACCACCATACTTATGTAACGGAAAATATTCCGGTTCTGCAACAATATCTTGAAAAGGTGTGCTCCGTGCATGGCGACAATCATCCTGAAGTGCATAAGATCAGACAACTCTTCGAGGAATCGGCCGGCGCATTAACGCAGCATATGAAAAAAGAAGAGCTTATCCTGTTTCCTTTCATTCGCAAACTGGAAACAGCAAGGCAGAATGATTCCGCACCGGAGAAGCCGCATTTTGGTCATGTGACGCATCCCATCACGATGATGCGCGAAGAGCATGAAACCGAAGGGGCAAGGTTTGAAGAAATATCTTCACTATCGGAGGGATACAATCCCCCGGCGGATGCCTGTAACACGTTCAGGGTGTTGTACAACAAACTCGAAGAATTTGAAAAGGACCTGCACCGGCACATTCATCTGGAAAACAATATTCTTTTTCCGAATGCCGAGAAGATGTACCAAAGCTTTTTCGGAGAATAGTTAATTTTGCGAAAGAAAACCTGAAATTAAGATTATGTTATCCAAAACCACCGAATACGCCATCCGCGCATTGGTTTCTGTGGAGCTGAACAGCAGAAAAGGGCAGCGCCCGGGCTTCAAAACCATTGCCAGGGATATTGATGCCCCGGAGCAGTATGTGGCTAAAATTATGCAAACGCTGACCCGTTTCAAGCTCCTGAAATCAGTGCGCGGGCGTGGCGGTGGTTTTTTCTTTACAGAAGATAATCAACAGGATATCTTTTTATATGATGTCGTGTGGATTATGGAAGGCAAAACCTTTTTTACCCGGTGTGGATTCGGGTTTAAACATTGCGACGCCAATAATCCCTGTCCGCTGCATAACGAGTACGAACCTATCCGGGAAGCTTTTACGCAGCTCTTAAAAAAAGAAACCATACGCTCGCTGGCTACAAAAATTGAAAAAGGGGAAGCTGTTTTAAGCAGGTTGAGTGTTTGATATTCAGCAAAGATTTTCTTATGCTATTAACTGTGACTGATCCATAATTGTTTGTAGTTTTTCTTTTTTTCTGCTTTTAGTTTTTTTAGATTCTCATCAAAGTCAAAATTTTCTACTCTAGGACTGTTTAACCCTTCTTGAATTGCATTCTTCAGAACGATTACTTTGCTTACTTCTTTTTCCAGTAATCGAAGACCTGAACGAATGACTTCACTTACATTCTTATATCGACCAGCAGATACTTGAGTTTGCACAAAT
>JAIPBX010000020.1 GCA_021738485.1 Bacteroidales bacterium
TTACCTCATCACCCATATCATTCTCAACAGCTTGTTTATCCATATTCCGTTTTTAATCGCCCTGGTAACCGGCGATTTGCTGGCAGGCGAGGCTAATTCAGGGACTTTCCGGTTGCTGCTCACCCGACCCGTCAGCCGCGCCAAACTCCTGACAGCCAAATTTATAAGTGGCTGGATTTATACGATGTCACTACTCATTTTCATGTTGATTCTAAGTTTGGGAGTGGGTCTGGCGATTTTTGGCACGGGTGACCTGATTGTTTTGAAAAGCAGTATCAACATATTTTCCTCCGATGATGTCCTTTGGCGTTTTGCTGCGGCCTATGGGTTTGGAATCATCACCATGACAGCGGTTGCCGCACTATCCTTTATGCTTTCGGCTTTCTCCGACAACTCCATCGGCCCGATTATAGGAACGGTAGCCATCATCATCGGCATTACTGTCATCAGTACCATTGGATTTACTCTCATGGAGCCGGTCAACCCGTATTTGTTTACCAATTACCTGACTTCATGGCAACTGTTTTTTGAGCATGATATCAATACCGTAAAACTAACCCAGGCCATTGTTGTTGAAGTGGTGTACATCGCCATTTTTCTGGGAGTGACCTATACCTATTTTAAACGAAAAGACATTTTGAGTTAACGACATGAATATGAAATTAATGCATAAAAATATAATTGGAATCCTTGTTTTGGTCCTGCAAATCACAGCAGGAATCACGGCCGCTCAATCGGGCAACAATCCGAAAGAAATCCTGACCGATTTTCGTGAGCACATGCTGAAGGTGCACGATTACAAAGCCAAAGTGAATATCAAGGTGGATGTGGATTTTATCAACATCAAAGATCGCAAGGCCGTCGTGTTTTTCGAGCAGCCTGACAAGTTTGAATTCAGCGCAGGAGGATTTGCCCTGCTGCCGAAAAAAGGTATGGAAATGGAGTACCTCGAATTGTTGCAGACGGATTACACCGCTATCGGCGCCGGAACCAAAACCATTGACTCGGTGAAGACCCAGGCTGTAAAAGTGATACCCAACAACGACAGCCTCGACATCGTGCTGGCCAAGATGTACCTGAATCCAGAAACCAAACTGATTCATCGCATGCAGACTTTTACGAAAGAGTCAGGCTCCTACACCATTAATTTTACTTATGCCGACCATCCCTACGATTTACCGGACAAGCTGGAAATTATTTTCGATGTCAAAAACCAAAAGCTTCCGGTATCCCTGACCGGCGACATGAAGTCTATCGGCAAAAAAATCAAGGAAAGCAAAAAGCGAGCCCGTGTCATCATAGATTATTCGGAATATGTTGTGAATCGGAAGAAGGAATAAAAGAGGTTTTGAAAGCCATAGACAAAAAAGGCAGAGAAAGAATATATATACCAAAAAAAATCTCTAAAACCTTTATCCGTATTTCAGTTCAAGTGTAAAAACAAAGCATCCGCATCACAGCCACAAAGGCGCCCTCTTAGTAGATTTTTTCCCGCTGAGGACTCAAATCTTTCACCCACAGGTTAACCACATATTCGTTTTGCTTTATCCACTCGCGAATTCCAATTTCAGGGTCATCATTTAATCGCATCATGTATACCAGACTATTGAGCTGTTTCTCGGAAAGCTGCATTCTTTCAAAAAACCTGACCGCATGGGGATGCTTTTCTTCCAATCCTTTGCGCGATAAGGAATATATTTTCTCTTTCTTTCCAAAAATACTCTCAGGATCATTAAGAAATCGCACATTATATCTTGCGAAGATCCAGTGAGGCTCCCAACCTGTGACAACAATATCATTACGGCGTCTTAAAGAATCCTCCAAATGCTCTATCATTTCTGCTTCCGATAAATTCATCAGATCAATTGCCTCAGCATATTTTTTTATTGCATCGCGGGTTTTAATCATCACACCGGCCCCGGAATCAATTCCAATAATCGGGTTATCATATTTTTGTAGGTCCTTTACGGATTTTAAATTACTGTAATCCGGTACAACCAGCCCTATCCTCGCTTCGGGATAAATGATCCCCATTTTCTCGATCTCGTTACCGTAACGATTGTAATATCGTTTTTGAGTTTCGGGAAGCCAGGCGTCGGCAAAAACATCTGCTTTGTCTTCGGCCATTTCCTTATAGGCTGTTTTCACATCCGTCATTTTCAGGACTACCTCATAACCAAGCTTATCTTCCAGAAGAATCCTGGAAAGATAAGTCAGCGCAATTCCTTCCGACCAATCAGTATAAACCATTCTTAGCTTACGTTCTTTTTCGTCGGTGAAACGATCAGTATTACATGACCCCATGAAAAGGGAGCTTAGAGAAATCAGTAAAACAAAAATGAGTGCTTTCCGTATCATAGTATTTCGTTTTAGTCAAACAATGTTTCAAGAAAACCAAGGCTTGTCTTTCGGTCCTTCACTACAAGAACAGGGATATTTTTTTCTGTACCGGCCAGCTTTTCTGAAGTACTGTCAAGAATCACATCTCCCAGTTCCGACTTAAGCCTTGAACCAATCAATATTAAGTCTGCTCCATTGTTAAGGGCATGATTGTAAAGGACTTGTGCTTCATCATTCTCTTTATCGAATGAGTAAGTGCAGGGGATCTTTTCAGGATCGAGCTTCATTTTTTTCATGAATTTAGCGTACTCCTTCCTGCTATGCTTCTCCATATGAAATTTCATCTTCTTTTCATTTTCGGGAGTAGCCTGTGCAAAGTATTTGATTGGCAGTTTATATACATGATGACATGAAAGCTTCGCATCTGTAAGTTTTTGTATCCGCAGCCCCATTCTCAAAGCCAATTCGGATATTTTCGTAAAATCAACACGAACCATTATATGTTCTATCTTCGGGCGAGTGGTCTCGCTTATTAATAAGACAGAAGAGGGAGAGATATTCATCACTTTTCTGACAATACTTCCCCGCCCCCTATAGCCAATCTTCTTGCCCATTAAGGTAAGGGTGATATTGTTATCTTTGGTAAACTGCACAATGTGTTCGGTGGGAAGACCTTCTTCCACCAAAACTGTCGTTTTCACTTTCTTAGTGTAGGCAAAATGCTCATCCACTTTTTCCTGGAGATCCTCTTTTACGATATCAGTCAGAGGCTCATCCATATCCGGAAAGGCCTTAAGGACATCCTTAGGGATATCGTAGGTATTCATCACATGCATAAAGGTGATGCTTTTAGGATTAAAGTTCTCCACCAAATAATTGCTGTAGCGAATCAGGAAATCATCCATATCGCTCAGGTCAAGCGTAACTAATATATGATCCAATTGATACATACTATTTTTTTAAAGTTAGTCATTTTTTCTATTCACTGTCATCTTTTGATCGGTGCCGCGATTTTTCACGCTTACGTATCATATTTGTAATCACCTCCTGATAGGCTTTTTGTTCCGTCTCCCGCTTAGCTTCCATCATTTCTTCATGTTCGGTTTCCAGTCCCTTCAAAAGGCTCTTCGTAAGCATAATGAGAATAATAGCAAACGGCAAGCCGGTTGTAATGGCAGCAGTTTGCAGAGCTCCGAGCCCGCCACCTATTAAAAGAACGGCGGCTACCGCGCCCTCTGTCAATGCCCAGAAAATACGCTGTGGAACCGGGGCATCGAGTTTACCTCCAGCGGTAAGCGAGTCAACTACTAATGAGCCGGAGTCGGAGGAGGTAACAAAAAAGTTGGTCACCAGTATCACTCCAACAATGGAGGTTATTGAGGCTATGGGAAACTGTTCAAGCAATACGAACAACGAAGTGGCCACATTTTCTGTCACAGCCCCCGACAAATCTGCCAAAGCATTTATTTCCAAAAACATAGCGCTTCCGCCAAATGCTGAAAGCCATAAAAAGGTTAATAATGAAGGAACAATCAGCACACCCAGAACAAACTCTTTAAGAGTGCGACCGCGGGAAATACGGGCAATAAACATACCCACAAACGGGGACCAGCTTATCCACCATGCCCAGTAAAAAACGGTCCATCCATTCTGCCAGTCCGATTGCTGATAGGTTTCGGTCCATGTTGATAGTTGAAAGAAATTCTGGACATAAGCTCCCACATTTTGAACAAACGAATCAAAAATAAAAATCGTAGGGCCTACAACGATCATAAAAATCAGGAAAATACCCCCGATAATCATATTCAGTTCACTAAGGCGTTTTACCCCACTACTCAGTCCTGCCACCACCGAGCCGGTTGCTGCAAGTGTGATAATTATAATAAGTATCACCTGGGTTCGGATAGTATCCGGAATTTCGAAAAGGTGAGCCAATCCGGCGCTCACTTGCTGGACTCCCATTCCAAGAGAAGTGGCAAGGCCAAATAAAGTAGCTACCACTGCCAGCACATTGATTGCCTTACCCCAGGGGCCGTGAACTTTTTTCCCTAAAAGCGGGTAAAAAACCGAACTGATAGTAAGCGGCAGTTTCCTGTTAAATGTAAAAAAAGCCAAAGCCATCCCCACCAACGCATAAATTCCCCAGGCATGAAGCCCCCAATGCAGAAAAGTTGTTTCCAGCGCCAGTTCTGCGGCCTCTACTGTGCCGCCTTCACCGTATGGAGGACTCATAAAGTGGTTAAGTGGTTCGGCTACACTCCAAAACAATATACCTATGCCCATTCCGGCACTGAAAAGCATAGCAAACCACCCTCCCATCGAGAATTCCGGTTTAGAGCGTTTGCCTCCTAAACGTATTTTTCCATACTTACTGAAAGCTATATATAGCACGAAAAAAAGGAAAAAGTTTACCGCTATCACAAAAAACCATCCCCCCAAATCGGAGATAGTATCCTGCACAGCTGTAAACACCTTCTCCATAGGCGCCCCTATGATGAGAGTAATAGTAATAAAAATCACAATCAATACAGCTGCCGGCCAAAAAACCGGCCCGTCAACATCGAAGTATTTATTACTGCTTTTCAGATGTGCTTCACTATCTTTTACTGTCTTCTTTTCTTTTTCCATAAATTAATGATTCTTAAACAATAAGGCGAGTCAATCGGTCTTTTAAATCAAAAATAAGCGATAAAAGTATTTAAATTTAACAATATTTCAAAACACAACTTTTTATGAAGCGATTTGTTATAAAAAATAAAAAAAATGCTGATAGTACTTTCACCCGCAAAAAAGCTGGATTATAAAAATCCTTCACCGGTAAAAACCTATACTCTACCAGATTATCTGGATCGGTCCCAACAACTTATCAATGAATTGCAAAAGTTGTCCGCCGATGAAATTGGCAGGATGATGAAGCTGAGTAAAAATTTGGCCAATCTAAACAAAGAGCGCTATATGGAATGGCAAAAACCCGGGTCGCCCGATGAACCGGATTCCAAGCAGGCAGCTTACGCATTCCGGGGAGATGTTTTCCAGGGCTGGCAGCCCGAAACCCTCCGGGAAGAAGATATGCTTTTTGCCCAGGACCATGTAAGAATCCTCTCAGGCCTTTATGGTATGCTCCGGCCCCTGGATTTGATGAAGCCTTACCGCCTGGAAATGGGAACCAAATTCGGTATCAACGCAAAGAAGGATTTATATGAGTTCTGGCAGGATACTATTACCGAAGGACTCAATACAAAATTAGAGGAAAACGAGGCCTCTTACCTCATCAACCTGGCTTCTAATGAATACTTCAAAGCCATCGATCAATCCAAAATTAATGCTGAAATAATTACGCCGGTGTTTAAAGATAACAAAAACGGTGAATATCGCGTAGTTAGCTTCTATGCGAAGAAAGCTCGCGGAATGATGACGCGTTTTGTTCTCCAAAACCGTATCAGCGACCCGGAACAGCTCAAGCTTTTTGAAGACGAAGGTTATTACTACAATGATAAACTTTCGGAAGGCAATACTCTTGTCTTCACCCGGGGATAGGAATGTATTCCGGAGGAATGCCTATCAATCATTTCCAAAGCAGGATTCTCCATTTCTAATATTGCTTAATTTATAAGCATCACCATGTCATTAAACCCGGATCTTAAAACCAGGTTTTAAAACAATCCTACATTGTTGTCCCATTTTGAAACTACTCGTTTCATATCAGAAAACACTCTCTTCAAACCAATTCAATGAATTATTGATTTTCAATATATTACATTTTTGGTACAATGTTTTTAAGAGAAAATCAAATAACACAACGTCATGGAAACACATGCAATAACGATATTAATAGTCGATGACATCAAGCTGAATTATGTCATTTTGAAAGGGATGTTAAGGTCTCTCAACTCAAAGATTCTGTGGGCTCGTGACCATAAAGAAGCATTGCAATTATGCGAGCAATACAATATAGACCTTGTTCTTATGGATTTTCAACTTCCGGGAATGAATGGTCTGGAGCTTAGTAAAAAGATCAAAAATAAAAACAAAAGTCTCCCCATCATCTTCCAGACGGCTAATGCTCATGCGCTGGAAACATTTGGAAACAAGGAACAATATTACGAGCAAGTACTGGAAAAGCCCATTCAAAAAGAAAACCTGGTGAATACATTAAAGCAATATGTAACCCTTTAATCACCAAATGTCTTACCATTCATACTCCACATGTTCGGGTCAACACTATCAAAAATGATAAAGATACGCTCAGGACTGATATTAAAAATTTTGCTCAGGTAATCGCTCAATCTTTCTGAAAATTCTTTTGTCTGTTTGTCAGGCAGATTGATACTTCGCAATTCGGCCAGTAACGCGCCGGTAGAATTTCCACCGAAAATCATTGCATTGTCAGTTTCAAGCTTCACCATAACAAATTTCTCCGGTTTTCCCAGCATATTTGACACGAAAGAAGAAGTATCCTTCAGGATTTGTTCTTTGGCCGATGGGGCTTTTGCGTTTGTTTGTATTTTCAGTAATGGCATAATTTATCTTTTAGTTAATAATCTATCATTTTACCCTGTTTTCATTTTGGGACAACGTTTTAATCGATTGTATCCGGATTATCGGATGAGGAAAATTCCTGTTCCCTGATTAATTCACCCTTTTTATAAATCTTGATTCTTTCCACCCTGCCGTCTTCATCAAAATATTTCCATTTTCCAGTTCTAAGATTATTTTCATACGATCCATAAGTCATTGTATCCCCCTCGGGATAAAATATCGTCACCTCGCCCTGGAGCTTTCCTGAGTCATAAAACAGGATTTTTTCCGGCTTCTCACCCCGGTAGTAAACCACTTCTTTCCCGTCTTTCCTCCCATTTTTAAAGGAAGTCTTCTTCAGTAAATCTCCTGCATCAAAATAATACCTTGACACCCCTTGCTGTTTACCGTGGTCATATTTCTTTTTGCTAATCAAATTCCCTTTTTTCCCGTAAAATGTCCACACACTATCGCGCTGCCTGCTAACGTATTTCCCTTCTGCTTTTTTGTTGCCGTTTTCAAAATACAGGACAGCGTAAGCCGTACTATCATCCCCTGTATGATACATATGAGCTTTTGGCTCCCCTTTGGGATAATAATAGGTGAAAGTATCCACCGGCACCCCATGGCTAAACGTTCCTTTATAAACGACATTTCCCCTCCTGTTCTTCTTCATCCATTCTCCATGCTTTCTCCCCCGGCTATCCATTTCATTGGGGGCTTGTTGTTTGTCATAATTCTGTGCTGTGCCTGATAAAGAAGACAAGATAAATAAAAACAACAGGGAAAAAAGCGGAAGCAACAGGTTTTTGGTTTCAGGTTCTCTTCTCATAAAGATGAAATTTTATCTTACAATTTAAAAATCCCTTTGCCAGGATGTATGGCGCAAGATTAACGGCCTTCGACAAAATTAAATAATTTTCCGATAGTTTGTTTTTCTTGTGTTAACGAACCATCCCCCGAATAATTTTATTCAAAGATAACGAAAGCCCAAGTTTTATAAATTTGCAAAAAAATACCATTGGAAAACATTCCTTCAAAATTAGTAGAGCGAGCTGTTGACGAATTGTCGAAGCTTCCGGGTATAGGACGCCGGACAGCAATGCGGCTGGCGCTGCATATGCTCAAGCAGGACGAAAAAGATATAGAGGTATTGGGACAATCATTGATTGATATGCGTTCCAACATCACTTATTGCCGCAAGTGTCATAATATAGCCGACAGCGAACTGTGTAAAATTTGTTCCAGCCATAACCGCGACCATACTACGGTGTGCATTGTGGAAGACGTCAGGGATGTAATGGCTATCGAAAACACATCGCAATACAATGGTCTTTACCATGTGCTGGGAGGAATTATATCGCCTATGGAAGGGATCGGCCCGGAAGACCTGACGATTGAGCAATTAACCCGGCGGGTCGGGGAAGAAGATATCCGGGAACTGATTATGGCATTACCCACTACCATAGAAGGAGATACCACCAACTTTTATATCTACAAGCAAATCAAAGATACGGATGTAAAAGTAAGCACCATCGCTAAAGGGGTTTCTTTTGGAAATGATTTGGAATATGCGGATGAAGTGACGCTTGGGCGGTCAATAGTGAATAGAACGCCCTATGAAGACACCTCATAATCCGGGTGAATCGTTTTTGCCGGAAGAATTATTATCTCTTTTTTGATAGGGAACATTTTCCTCTTCACTGATTTGTTGAATTAATTCTTCAAGGTCGATTTGTTTGGAAGATATCCCGGATTGGTTTTTGCCCTGGTTCGGAGGCTGTTGTCCGTTAAGAGCGTGACGGATAGAGTCTTTTATAAACATTACCGGTGTTGTATTTATAGCCCTGCAATAAGTCTCCAGCGACTTTCGCTGCCGGTCGGTTAATTTAAAGGTGATTTTCCGGTATTTGGTTTTTTTCCTTTTTGACATTATTTCTCCTTATTCGCCCGCAACAGTCTCGATATCTTTTATGATCAAATTCGCCAATTCTTCCGATTCTTCTTTGGTAGCGCTTTCACTATATATACGAATGATGGGCTCGGTATTCGATTTCCGCAGATGCACCCATTTCTCTCCAAATTCAATTTTCACACCATCCTCTGTATTAATAGGATACTCGTTTTCATATTTTTCCCTTATCCGCTTCAGGATGTTATCTATATCCATGTCCGGGGTAAGTTCTTTTTTATTTTTGGAAAGCACATAATCCGGGTAAGTATTGCGCAACTCACTGACTTTCATCTCACTTTTAACCAGGTGAGAAAGAAACAAGGCTATCCCCACCAGGGCATCCCTGCCGTAGTGCAATGCGGGATAAATAACGCCTCCGTTGCCTTCCCCGCCAATGACAGCATTCTTTGCTTTCATTTTATCCACAACATTCACTTCCCCAACTGCCGAAGCGTAATGAGTACCTCCGTGTTTTTTTGTAACATCGCGTAGAGCCTGCGTAGAGGACATGTTTGACACCGTGTCTCCCTTTTTGTTTTTCAGTACATAATCTGCCACAGCTACTAAAGTGTATTCCTCGCCAAACATAGAACCGTCTTCTGCAAGAATTGCCAGCCTGTCAACATCGGGATCCACCACAAATCCAACATCGGCCTGATTTTCGCGGATTTTGGAGGATAAATCCTTCACATTCTCCGGTAATGGTTCGGGGTTATGGGGAAAATCGCCGGTAGGTTCACAGTAAAGCGGTAATACCGTCTCTACGCCCAATTTCTTTAGCAAAAGCGGGATAGCTATCCCGCCGGTAGAATTCACCGCATCCACAGCCACTGTCAGCTGCGCCTTTTTGATTGCTTCCACATCGACCAGGGGCAGTTCAAGAATCTGGTTTATATGTTTATCTATCATCCGCGATATTTCGGTAATTCTTCCCAGCCCATCGAAAGAAGCATATTCATACCCCTGTTCCTCAGCAATATCTAGTACCCTGTGGCCTTCTTTATCCGAAATAAATTCCCCTTTATGATTCAAAAGTTTTAAAGCATTCCATTGGGCGGGATTATGACTTGCAGTTATGATTATTCCTCCGTCCGCTTTCATTTCGGTGACGGCCATTTCAACGGTAGGTGTAGTGGATAAACCCACATCCATGACATCCACCCCCATTCCCATCAATGTTCCGGCTACCAAATGGTTAACCATATCGCCGGAAACCCTCGCATCACGTCCAACCACAAATCGATAGTGGTTACCGGAACGTTGTTCCCTTATAAAGGTTGCAAAGGCGGCCGTGAACTTTACGATGTCAATAGGTGTGAGGTTCTCTGAAGGCTTTCCTCCAATCGTTCCCCTGATACCGGAAATTGATTTGATAAGCGTCATGTATGATTATTTTTGTTCCTCACAAATTTAGAAATTATTGATTGATCGCGCTTTGAAATACTGTGATGTTAAAAAATAATCCTGTGTCTGTATAAAAATCTATCTATCAATCAATTTTTTCTAAAGGCACTGTTAATAACAAAAGTTTCATAACTTATACGCTGAATGGTGTAAAATGAAATTAAAATTAAACTATTTTAGTGAAATCGGCAGATGGATATAAAATTACTAAATTTGCAAATGCATAGGAGAAAAAAAGGCGATGAAAAAAGATAACAACGCATTTGATGATGAGGATAGGCTGAAAAGCCTTGTGAGCCGATTTGAAAACATGATTAAAGAAAATCAGAATTTCTTTTTCGATGTGGAAGATTTTGAGGAAATTATTGACTATTACATCAGCCGTTCAGACAAAAAGAAAACGGAATACGCTATTACGGAAGCCTTGAATCAGCATCCAAATCACAGTGTTTTTCTACTTAAAAAAGCCCAGCATTTGATTTCGGTGGACAAAACCACAGAAGCTCTGCAGCTTCTGGGAGACCTTGAAAAGATTGACCCCTACAATACAGAAGTCTATATGATTAAAGGAGCTGTTTACAGCCAGCTCAATAAATTTGAAAAGGCTATTGAGGCTTACAAACAATCCCTGATCGACGACAGCAACAGTTCTGAAGTATATACCAACATAGCTTTCGAATACGAAAACCTGGGAAAGTACGAACAGGCTATCAATTACCTCAAGCTTGCTTTGGAAAGAGATCTGGATGATTATGGGTTGTTATACGAACTTTCATTTTGTTATGAAATTATCGGGAGACAAGAATCCGGGCTCAACTTTTTCCTGGATTTTCTAGATGAGTATCCCTATTCAAAAGAAGGCTGGTATAACCTTGGCATGCTTTATAGCTCCCTGGAGCTATACGAAAAAGCCATTCAATCATACGAATATGCGCTGGCCATTGATGAACATTTCCTGTCGGTAATTTTGAGCAAGGCTCACAGCCTTAGTTCAATGGGTGAAAACCGGCAAGCTATTCACACCTATAAAGAAGCGTTGAAACTGGACAAGCATGATGCTTCCACATATTATCTGATCGGCGAAAATTATTCTAATCTTTATGAATATCCCAAAGCCATTGAATACTATAAGAAATGCCTTAAGCTGGATGATAAACATTCGGACGCATGGATCGGGATAGGTATAGCAAAAAATGAACTTAACAAACCGGAAGCGGCCACGAAATATATCCGCAAGGCGGTACAGTTGGAGCCTTATAATTCGGATTTCTGGTCGATGCTGGCTTTCACCGAATCACGCGCCGGTAATACCGAAAGAGCCATCAGCTCATATGAAAAGACGCTGCAGCTTGACGAAAGTCAGCCATCTATCTGGATTGAGTATGCCGATCTTTTGGTGGATAACGAACAAATACATAAAGCTTCGGAAGTGATTGAGCGGGCCGAAATATTGCACCCGGAAGATGACGCCCTCAAATACAGGCACTCAGCCTATCTGATGCTACTGGGTAAGAAAAAAGAAGCAATGACCATATTAGAAAGAGCGCTTAAAATAAATCCGGGAAATTATGACTATTTCCTGAACTACGATGATTCCTTACGCATTAGCGAGGATGCACTCAACCTTATTGAAGCATATATTGAAAAACAAAACAAATTTTAAAAAAAGCTCCATATGAATTACACTTTACCTTTTTTACCGGAGCGGGAGAGCAAACCCCGTACGAAGGGTATCGCAATGATCATGGATAAAGGCCTGGCGGTTGAAGAAGCAAGAAACCTTATCGCCTCGGCCGGACACCTGGTTGATTTTGTTAAACTCGGTTTTGGCACTTCTATCGCAACCAATGGGTTGCGGGAAAAAATCAATCTCTACCGCGAATCCGGGATATCCGTCTATATGGGAGGCACCCTGTTTGAAGCCTTCCTGGTCCGCGATATGTTCGATGAATACCGGGAATTGTTGAAAAAATATGATATCGCTGCCGTAGAAGTGAGCGATGGATCGATCCGAATTGACCATCAGTTAAAGTGTGATTATATCAGTAAATTGGCTGAGGAATTTTATGTGCTCTCAGAAGTAGGCTCGAAAAATGCCGGTGTAGAACTGAAAGACAATGAATGGATCAACCAGATGAAAACCGAACTGGAAGCGGGTTCCGGCCTGGTGATTGCTGAAGCTCGCGAGAGTGGAACGGTAGGGATCTACAATAAAGACGGTTCCGCCAACACAAAATTGATTGATGAAATCCACAATCATATTCCCCATCATAAAATATTGTGGGAAGCACCGAAAAAATCCCAACAGGCTTGGTTTATACGGCATTTTGGACCACAGGTAAATCTGGGTAATATTGCCCCCACGGAGATTGTGGCTCTGGAAACATTACGATTAGGGCTGCGGGGAGATACCTTCTTTGAGTTTCTCTCGGAAGAAAAGGTAGGGAAATATAAGCTTGATTAAATATTCCTCCGGTAAAAGGTCCCGCTAAAAACATGAACAAACGTAAACCAAAAGACTATGTACTCCTTATGCTCAAAGGTATGGGCATGGGGGGTGCCGATGTGGTGCCCGGAGTATCGGGAGGAACGATTGCTTTCATCACTGAAATATACGAAGAACTGGTAAATTCCCTGAAATCCATTAAACCTTCTGCCGTAAAAAAAATATTCTCAGAGGGGTTGATAAGCTTTTGGAACATCATTAACGGGAACTTTTTAATGGCCGTATTTGCCGGTATACTTATCAGTGTTTTTTCACTGGCCCATCTCCTTGAAACATGGCTGGAAGAGGAGCCCATTTTTGTATGGTCCTTTTTCTTCGGATTAATTCTGGCATCGGCGTTTTATGTGGCCCGGAAAATAAAAGACTGGAACTGGAGAAAAATTTTGGCCCTGGTTTTGGGAATATTTGCCGCATACATGATTACAAACCTCACACCGGCCCAAACCACTGAAGCTTATTGGTTTGTTTTTCTATCCGGGGCTCTGGCCATTTGCGCAATGATATTACCCGGGATATCAGGAGCCTTTATCCTCCTTCTGTTAGGAAAATACCAGTTCATCCTGGGGGCTATCAGTGACTTAAATTTGGTGATCTTAGGAATTTTTGCTGTAGGAGCCTTTATTGGGCTTATCAGCTTCTCCAACCTGCTATCGTGGTTGCTTAGAAAATTTCATGATATCACCATCGCCACGCTGGCGGGCTTTATGGTCGGCTCACTATTCAAAGTGTGGCCGTGGAAGGAAACGGTAAGCACTTTTGTGGATCGCCACGGAGAAACCCAACCGTTGGTGCAGAATAACGTACTACCCTCCTATTTCGAGACTGTTACGGGAGATGATTCCCAGTTGTTGTTTGCCATACTCTTTGCATTGGCCGGTATCCTGATTATTTTGTCAATGGAAGTGCTGACAAAAACCAAAAAACTATGACACGGCGATTCGGTTTAGTAGGCTATCCATTAACGCATTCTTTTTCACCGGATTATTTTTCCAAAAAATTTAAAAAAGAAAATATAGATGCCACTTATGAGCTATACCCTCTAAAGCGGATAGACCTTCTGCCCGGTTTACTGCAAAAAAACCCATCCCTGGAAGGACTCAATGTGACTATCCCCTTTAAGGAAGCTGTAATCAGATATGTGGATGACATAAGCAGGGAAGCCTATGAATCAGGAGCGGTCAACACCCTGAAAATTACCGGAAAAACACCAAAAATACATTTAAAAGGTTTTAATACCGATGTTTACGGTTTCCGGGAATCATTACAAAATTTTATTGCAGGACGCAAAGCCCTCAAAGCATTGGTTCTGGGAAGCGGAGGCGCTTCTGCGGCGGTTGCCTGGGTTTTAGAACAATTGGGAATCGCCTGGCACATCGTGTCCCGATCGCCAAAACCAGGCATGTATGCCTATGAGGATTTGAACAAAGCGATTATGCAAGAGCATCTTTTAATCAT
The DNA here is from genome assembly GCA_021738485.1 of Bacteroidales bacterium. GTDB lineage: Bacteria > Bacteroidota > Bacteroidia > Bacteroidales > JAIPAH01 > JAIPAH01. The sequence goes on from JAIPBX010000020.1 coordinate 14,178, forward strand.
TAACACGACTCCCCTGGGAATGTCACCGGCTACCGACAAACAACCTCCTATACCTTACCAGCATCTTACAAAAAGACATTTGTGTTATGACTTGATTTATAACCCCTCAAAAACATCATTTTTAGTCTCCGGTGAAAAAAAAGGAGCTGCTATCAAGAACGGATTGGAGATGCTGCAACTGCAAGCAGAGAAATCATGGGAAATCTGGAATGAAAAATTAAATCCGTAGAAGATAAAATCGGCGAAGTAAAGAAATAGAGCATCAAAACTTCACGCTATGATTCTACATAAGGATTGGTTTGAAGAAAAATGATCTATCATTGTCATTAAAACAGGCTGTGCCCTTCTATCGCAGGTATTGCGGTTCATTTTTCCATGTAAGATCTTTTTCTTTGCTTTCCAGATTTATTCTCAGGTTACTGTCCGCTGTAACAGATACCTCACAATCGTATAATTTTCCGCGATTATAATCATAATAGCGGCCTTCATCCCATACTTTATCACCGTCATATTCCAAATCAAGCAGCAGCCTGGTACCCATAAGCGGGCTATTCTTTTTTTTAGGATCGGGATTCCTAAAATCAAGTTTCTTCTTTCCTTCTCTTGTTAAAGGACGCTTCAAATCAGTAATTTTCCCGTAATATTTCCCTTCTTCTTTATAAACCTCTACGGTAGCTTTTCTTCCCTTGGTATACCAGGTTCCGACAATATCATCCTGATGTCCGTCGTTTGGATTTCCGCACGAAAACAGCATGGTAGTCAGGAAGGCACTAATGAATAAAACAGTAATCTTTTGCATTGTTATAAATTTTAGGGCAAATATATAAAAAGACAGGTTCATTGAAATCCGATAAATTCATGTTAGCAAGCTTTGCTTTGCCAAAGATTCGGGCTACATTTGTTTGAAGAAACACAAATCCGATGCAAACAAAAAAGATTTTTCAAGCCCTTGGCCCCGGACTTTTGTATGCCAGTGCAGCCATAGGCGTATCGCATCTCGTTCAATCCACGCGGGCAGGAGCAGACTTTGGTTTTGACCTGCTCATCTTTCTCCTTATCGCGAATGTCTTAAAGTACCCGTTTTTCGAATTTGCTCCCAGGTATGCGGGCGCAACCGGTCAAAGTCTTCTCAAAGGCTATGAAAAAATCGGAGGCTGGGCGATGCATGTTTTTACGGCTATTACGGTGTTAACCATGTTTGCCATCGTAGCCGCCGTAACAATGGTAACGGCCGGACTGGTGGGATATGTCTTCAAACTGGCCCTCAGCCCGGTATATATCAGCGGCATAATCTTAGTAGTCGCTGCCTCCATCATGATTATCGGTAAATATAAGCTGCTTGATACGGTAGTTAAGTATATTGTTGTCATTTTAACTGTATCCACCATTTTTGCCGTATTTTCCGCTCTCGGACCGGCTTCGGATGAAGAAGTTTTGAAACAAAATTTCGATTTTGCCCAGCGGGGCCATATTCTTTTTCTGATTGCCTTTTTCGGATGGATGCCTGCTCCCATCGATATTTCGGTATGGCATAGCTTATGGTCGGAAGCCAAAAACAAAACCGTCAGTGAAAAGATTGCTATGAAAGGTGGTATGCTCGACTTCAAAATAGGCTATATCGGGACGGCTATAATTGCTATTTTCTTTTTGACATTAGGAACTTTAGTAATGTATGGGTCTTCTGAAGAATTATCCGGTAAAGGGGTGTTGTTTTCCGAGCAACTCGTTAGAATGTACACTTCTTCTATTGGTGAATGGACGTACCCCATCATAGCCATAGCGGGAATAGCCACTATGCTCAGCACAACACTGGCCGTTGTGGATGCTTATCCGCGAGTATTATCGCCGCTCACAAAATATTATTTTCCCAAATTTTCCGGCAATCAGAATTCTTTGTATTGGAAGTGGATGGCAATAACTATTCTGGGTTCACTGATTCTCATGGGATACCTGTCAAATACCATGGCATTTATGGTTGATTTGGCTACCACGTTATCCTTTATCACAGCGCCTATTGTTGCCTTATTAAACCATAAAGCCGTAACCGGAAAAGATTTTCCTCAGAGATACAAGCCCGGGAAGGGTATGATTATTTATAGCTGGACAGGAATATTTATTTTAAGTATATTCAGCCTGTTTTACATTGTTTATGTTTTAATATTTTAAAAATGCGAAAAATAGTTCTTTATATATTGTTGATTGCCGGAATGATGGTGGCCGGTTGTAAAAGCCCGACAAACCCGGATAAAAAAAAGGTACTAACCGTGTCCATAATGCCTCAGAAGTATATTACCGGCCAAATTGCCGGCAAAAACTATAGGGTAAACGTTTTAGTGCCTCCGGGAGCAAGCCCGGCAACATACGAACCCACACCCCGGCAATTAGAAAAACTTAGTCATTCGCCGGCATATCTCAGGGTGGGACATATCGGCTTTGAAAAAGCATGGATAGAAAAAATCCGGGATGCTTCCAAAAACATGGAAGTCGTTGACTGCTCTAAGGGTTTAAAACTTATAGAGAGAAACGGAAGGGTTGACCCCCATATCTGGACTTCGCCGGAGATGGTTATCGGTATGGCACGCAATATATCGAAGGCATTAAAAAAAATTGACCCCGAAAATGCCAGGCAGTTTGAAAATAACTTTCAAACTTTCACAAAGGATGTCCGGGAATTGCAGGAAAAAATGCACAGCATGCTAAAAACTAACAGGGAAAAATCTTTTCTAATCTATCATCCGGCTTTAGCTTATTATAGCCGGGAGTTCGGTGTAAAACAAATACCCATAGAGACGGAAGGGAAAGAGCCTTCGGCCTCACATATGCAGCAAATCATACGGACAGCTCAGAATAAAAATATCAAAACGGTTTTGATACAGCAGCAATTCGACCAAAGCAGTGCTAAAACGATTGCCAGGGAGATAGATGCCGATGTAGTTACAATCAATCCACTGGCCGAAAACTGGCCGGAAACGATGCTAGACATCACACAAAAACTTGTGAAAACATTTAAAGCCAGGGAAGATGGAGGAAACTAAGCTTATTGATATAGAACATGTTTATGCGGGATATGACAATACGATGGTGTTAAAGGATGTCAACCTGGAGATCTACGACAAGGACTTTATCGGAGTTATCGGTCCGAATGGTGGAGGTAAAACCACCCTTCTGAAACTCATGCTGGGATTGCTAAAACCTTCGCGGGGCAAAATTCATAGGTATACATCCATAAGCAGTGGTATTGGTTATCTTCCGCAATACAGTGAAATCGATCGGAAATTTCCCATTACCGTCCGTAATGTGGTGCTTTCAGGAGCTATAACGGGTAAGAAATTTCTCTTCAAACACAGCCGAAAGCAAAAACAGCGTGCCGATGAGTTAATGCAGCAAATGGGCATCGCCTATCTGAAGAATAAACCGATAGGTGAATTATCGGGAGGGCAACTGCAACGCGCCTTCCTTTGCCGGGCCCTGGTATCCGACCCAAGCCTTTTAATCCTGGATGAACCTAATACTTTTGTTGATAATGCCTTTGAGGGTGAGTTGTATGAGATTTTGCGGGAGCTTAACCGGTATATGGCTATTGTAATGGTTTCACACGATGTAGGTATTATTTCCCCCTACGTAAAAACCATTGCCTGCGTGAATGAGACCCTGCATTATCATCCCTCCAATAAAATCACACAACAACAACTGGCTACTTATAATTGTCCGATTCAACTTTTGGCTCATGGGGATGTCCCTCATACGGTTATAAAAAAACATCGATAAACTATGGATACTTTCTTTGAGGCTTTTCAATACACTTTTATGCAGAATGCGCTATTGGCGGCTATCTTTACTGGTATATCCTGCGGTATTATTGGAACTTACATTGTATCCAAACGTATTGTTTTCATAAGCGGAGGTATCACCCACACCTCCTTCGGAGGTATCGGTATCGGTTATTATATGGGTTTTAATCCGTTGTTAGGAGCCGCTATCTTTGCCGTTTTATCAGCCATAGGAATTGAATACTTTTCCCGCAAAAGCGAAATACGTCATGATTCCATGATAGGTATTTTCTGGTCTTTCGGTATGGCCCTGGGCATTATTTTCATCTTCCTCACCCCCGGTTATGCCCCCAACCTGATGAGTTATCTCTTCGGAAGTATTTTGACAGTATCTCTTACCGATACATGGCTTATGCTGGGATTAAGTCTCCTGATAGGAACCTTTTTCTCACTGATGTACAGGCCTATACTATACATTGCCTACGATGAAACATATGCAAGAACCCGGAATATTCCTGTTAGCATCATGAAGTATGTCATTATGGCTTTGGTAGCCCTGGCGATAGTGTTAAGTATTAGAGTCATCGGGATTATACTGGTCATCTCCCTAATGACTATTCCACAAACCACAGCCAATATTTTCACGAAAAAGTTTAAAAATATTATGTTCTATTCGGTAATCATCGCATTGATAGGAACCATGGCAGGACTCTTTGTTTCCTACAAAATGGACATCCCTTCCGGGGCCTCTATTATTTTTTCCCTGGTTATTTTATTCATCCTCGCCAAAATCGGAAAATTCGTTCAAAGACGTAGCTTATCGTAATGGGCTTTCAGCGCTCTTTCGAATCATATAATGACAAATTTTTTCCATTTAGGACGATTTCTAACGTTTAGGCCGTATAATCAACGTTAGAGAGGTTAGTCAAAACGTATTCGTTTTGACCCGGAATTCTTGCAGCCTCTGGCTGCCCAAACCCACATGCAAGCATTAGTTTCAGAATTCCTGAGATGGCGTAAAACATAATGTTTTCTTTTTCATTGGGTAACCTCTTTTTTGTGAAAAAAACTTAAATGAGAAACTTGAGTTAATAAAAAGAGGTTTGCCGGATGTCGGCAAACCTCTTTAAAAATTTTTGACAAAAATTCTATGGGAATTGAATCCCCGAATAATCGGTCACTGAAACAGTAGGAATTTCAGCGTTGTATTCCGCATTAATCGCCGAAATAAATTTATTGGCGACAATAGCATAACCCTGACCTGTTAGATGAATCCCGTCAAGGGAAAACAGCCCACCAGAGACAAATTCCGTTGTATAGCCAACACCGTCATAACGCAGACCGTTTTCTTCAGCCTCCTTCATTACGGCTGCCATATCCACTTCGGCAATGCTAAACTGCTGCGCCATGGCCGTTATCGTTTGGTTATACCCGTTAACTGCCTGGCTAATCTTACTAATTTCTTCCTCATCCAGCACGTATTCTTCAGGCACAGGATTTTGAGAACCCATTCCATAGCATTTAACAGAATCCAGGGGGATCTCCAGCAGCACTAATTCATTTTCTTTGATCTGTCTTATACCACCAATTTGGTTATAGGGAGCACTATTATCTTCAATGACCAAAGCATTAGCTCCTTCCTGAAAACTTATCTTATCCACACCTGCATTTTCAGCCCCCTGGTTATATTGCTGATACGCATCGCTTTGGTTAAGCTGTTGGGCTTGCTCCTGCGAAAGGGTTAAAGCATTGTAAGGAATGGTATTGAAAAAGGGAATGTCGGTAATATCGGGTATGTTCGCGATGGCTCCTTTTGCTCCTATTGAAGTAAGGGTCTGCAGCATGGACTGTAGCACTCCGCCATACATTTGCTGTCCCGTGATACTATCCGCTTCGCCTCCGGCCATAGCATAGCCCAGGACGTCGTTGTTGCCTATCCACATAGTGAAAAAAGTAGGATTAGCTGCCATAGCATCCGCCAAAACGGTTGTGTTCGGGTCTGACATAAAACGGCCAAAATATGGATTAAGCTGCCCGTACCCTTCTGCTACCAGGTGAAAGGATTTGGCCCCGGGAACGCCCATATTATTAAAAGGACCCTGGTCGGCTATGGATGTAAAGTTTTGAGGGTTAGGCTCTCCCTGTATAGGGACCGGCGCAAGAGAAGTATCTCCTGTACAATCCTGACTGGGACCCAGCACCCGGCGATTTCCAAAACCTAAATCATCCTTCATTAAGGGTTGTGTAAAATCCCCTCCGCCGACAGTAGCAAATTTATCAGCCAGCATCGAGGGGTAAGAGTTCTGCTGCCCGCTGCGATATAACTCACCGTTCATAAAACCGGCGGTCAGAGAATTTCCCACTGCCACATAAGTGGAGAAATCGGCCTCACCTGATGAAGGCTCGAAATCATCTATCTCCGGTTCACATGCAACGACAAATGTTGTAATTATAAATAATGTTATTATTCTTTTCATACGTATAAATTTAAATTTTAGAAATGATAGTTGATTCCCAACCCCGGGACAATACCGTTATACTTATATGTACCACCGAAATTTTCGGGTTTGTAATCCACGGTTCGTTCCAGTCCCTGAACATAAAGTATGGAGGCATCAATAGAAAGATTTTCATTCGGAGCAAATGATAATCCCCCGGTGTATCCCAGCTTAATAGCATCCGGTGTTTCGGGAGCATAATAATCATCATCCACCACGGGTGAATCGTAATAAAATCCGGCTCTGAGGGTCAACATATCATTAACGAAATATTCTCCACCAATACGATAGATAAACCCATCATTATAATTTTTCGGCTGACTCAGGTCTTCCAGGGATTCAGTATTCTTTTCGAAATCGAAATCCAGCGATTCATAAGAGCTCCAGAAAACATAGTTGACATCTACTCCCAGTTTGAATTTATCATTGAACTGATATGAGGCTCCAAAATTCACGGAGGCTGGAAGGGGGAGATCTGCATCAAACTTATTTTCGGAAGGAAAAGAGCCCGCCAGCGAAGAAGGCACTGAAAAAGCCGCATCCCCTTTTTTTACTTCCATGAGCACCTCCGAACGATAGGTCACCCCAATTTCCATGCGATCGACCGGACGTGCATAAAAACCTGCATTAAAACCAAAACTCGAAGTATTCCCTTCAAGATTTATACTTCCTTCTGCACCATCGGCATCCTGCAATGGGAATCCCTTATTTAATTCTACCTGACCGTAGGCATAAACAAAGCCGACACCAAACCCAAATCGTTCACTAATTTGATAGGATAGTGTTGGCTGAACGTAGATAGCCATCAGGGAAATATCCTGGATGATATGCCTGCCCCGCCAGTCATCCCCCCAATTCGTGGAACTCCCGTAAGGGGTGTATATCCCGAGTCCGGCACTCAATTTATCGGTAATTTTACCATTTCCATAAAAGCTAAAAGGTAAGGAAACCGGATTATCAGTTTTAGCTTCATATAAGGAAGGTTCTTCATACTGAAAAGCAATGGTTGAAACGATAGGACTAATTCCTATGGAAGTACTAAAACGGTTTTCCTGAAAAGACATCGCCCCGGGATTGTAAAATACCGAGCTTGGTCCAGTCATATAACCCGTACCCAGCAATCCCATACCGGTTTGCCTCTGCCCCTGCAAACCTACCTGGAATCCTCCGGCCATTGCCAGACCGCTGAACAGGATACCGATAATAAATAAAAATATAATTTTCCTCATAAACTCAAAATGTTGATTAATTATGCAATTTTAACGAAAAATCATCTAAATATAAAAATAGGTTGATGAAAAAGATAAAAATTTATATTTATAGAAATTTTCATCTTCATTCCCCAATTTGCCAGTCAATAGGTTTTTCTCCCAGGTTACGTAAAATTTTATTGGTTTCCGAAAAATGACGACAACCAAAAAAACCTTTATAAGCAGAAAAAGGTGAAGGATGAGGAGCCTGCAATACAAAATGGTCTTCTGTATTTATCAATTCCTGTTTTCTACGGGCATGTCTGCCCCATAAAAGAAATATCAATCCATGGCGATGTTTTGACAAGATTCTGATAACATTATCGGTAAAATGCTCCCATCCCTGCTCTTGATGCGAGCGAGGCCTGCTCTCGCGGACGGTAAGAACGGCATTTAACAGAAAAACACCCTGAGACGCCCATTTGCTCAAATCGCCATGAGAAGGCACGGGAATACCCAAATCGTTATGGAGTTCCTTAAATATATTTTTTAAAGAAGGGGGCACCGCCATACCTTTCCTGACAGAAAAACTAAGACCGTTGGCCTGCCTCGCACCATGATAAGGATCCTGACCCAGGATAACGACCTTAACCTTCTCGAAAGGCACGGCATCAAAAGCAGCAAATATCTCATTTTCCGATGGATATATGTTAAACTTCTTTTTATCCGCAGTCAGAAACTTTTGCAGCTCTTGAAAATAAGCAGACTGAAACTCTTGTTCTAACAGGTTTTGCCAGCTTTTTGCGATATCAATTTTGCTCTTTGACATTTCATCTATTATAAAAATTGGTAATTCGATGACAAAAAAATAACTTTGTAACAACAATAAAAATATTTGTTTGTAGTTAAAACTAAAAAGAATTCTATGAAAAGAATTATTATTGCAGTCGCGGTAGCTTTTGTTCTTGCTTTAAGTTTTTCTTCATGCAGAACTTCCGAAAAATGTCCGGCATACGGTACAGTAGAGGACTACCAGATAGACCGTCCGGATTAAAAAAAGGATACTCTCTTTTCCCGGAATAAGAAAGTATCCTGTTCTGCTTGTTTTGAATACAAACGATTAGTGATTGATGACAATACGCTGATTGTAAGAAGTTTTTATACCTTCAATTCTAAGTATATAGACCCCAGCATTAAAAAAGCCCGTATTCAACGTCACCTTGTTTTGGTCATCTATGACAGCACTGTGGATTATTTGTCCGGTTAAATCGTACAAAAATATTCGCTGCTCTTCATAGGCAACGGGGCCTTTTTCAATGACCAGTTGTTGATCACAGGGCACGGGGTAAATCCGCCAGCGATTGTCGTTATCATTCACGCCCGAGGGTGCCTGCTGGGTAGTGAAAGTACGCACTTGCGTCCAAATGGTGGAATCATGTTGATGTACAGCCCGCATTTTCCAATAATAAGTTTCGCCCTTCTTCAGGTGCCGATCAGGAACAAAACTGTTTTTCCCTGCCTCAATGTATGTTGGGAATGCTTCAAAGTCAGGAGTATCATCCAGGGCGAGAATATAACCATCAATACCTGTTATGGCCTGCCATTTGAAAGTAGGTTGACTGGCAACCTCTTCTGCACCATCGGACGGCGATTTAATATTAACCTGTTTAATGGTTGAAAATGAAGTTACGGGGGACCAAAGAGAAGTGTCTTTGCTGTTAATCACTCGCACACGCCAGAAGCAGGTATCTCCAAAAGAGAGCTGGGGCGGAACTATTTCCGTCTCATAAGAAGGGTAAGCAACAGCTTCTGACATGTCGGCCGAATGATTTATCTGATACTCATACCTTCTGGCCCCTGTAACAGGCTTCCATATAAGTTTAACGTCCAACATTTGCCCGCCGGCCCCGTCAATAGGTTCTTCTATGGAAGTACCGGTCAGTGTGGTAAAGGTTCGGACATGCGACCAATGTGTGGTATCCATAGCATGATGCCCCCTAACTTTCCAATAATAGGTCTGATTAAAAAACAATTGCTGGAGTGAAACTTTACGTAAGTTCCCGGCCACATCATAACTCTTCAGCAGTGGACTATCAAAACCGGCGGAAGTATCCACCATAAGATGATATTGCGATATCCCTTTCACTTTTTTCCACATAAGATCCGGTTCAATTTCGAGGTCTTCTACCCCGTCGGCCGGTTTGTCACACTCCATCTGCTGAAGTACAGTAAATGACTGAGCCTGGCACCAATTCCCGGTTCCCGTTACATCCTGTGCTTTTACACGCCAGTAATAGGTGTTTCCGAATTCCAGACCGGAAAATGTGGAGCCGGTGACTTTACATTCCCTTTCAATAGGATCGGTAAAAAGCGAAGTAGTATCGAATTGTACAATGTAGCAAAGGCTATCGACGCCACAAACAGCATCCCAACTAATTGTCACTTCAGGACTAATCTCAGTTTGTCCGTCTTCGGGAAAATTGGGTACAGGAGTATGAATTTTTTCAGTTGCAAAGCTTCCTAAAGGAAGCAAAAGAATTAAGTAAATAATGTATAATTTTTCCATGGCTTCAGTTTTTTTGATTTCCTATAAAAATACAAACTCTATTTTAAAAAGTCAACTGATTGGCCAATATAATTACAAAAAAAAGCCTCCCGGTGTCTTTTACACCGGGAGGCTTTTATAATAGTAAATGAATTTCTATCTCGATATTACAAACCTCTATCGCAGGATCATAAACTTACCGGATGTTTTTTTCCTGCCATTAGTGATTTGCATCATATAAGCACCTTCCTTCAGGGAGCTAACATTAACAGTCGTTTTTTCACTATCGGTAGCGTTCAAGGACTGCGATAAAACCAAACGGCCATTGATATCATAAATATGAACGAAAGCGTTCTCGTCAATCCAATTTTCATCCTTTTTCAATGAAAATGAAACTTTTTCCCGGGCCGGATTCGGATAAACCTCTAACGACGAAACCGAAGTAGAATGGTTTTCGGGCTGATCACCTATACCTACATAATTAGCCGATTTCCAGAGGCCCCGACCGTACGTGGAGATATAAATCATTCCGTTATTTTGAATACCCTCAAACGTCAACTGAGCTGTATCATTACCTATAATTTCACCCATGACCGTTTTTGTCTTTGAATTTTGAGTTTGCTGGCGGATTTGGGTTATAGGTACGGCACCAATATCCTCATACTCTCTGCTCCAGGCATCATTTTCAAGTGAAAATACACCAAATTCACTTCCTATAATCACTCTTTCACTACTGTGCATTTCTATCAACGAGCTATATACCGGTACATCCGGCAAATTATATGAAATATCATTAAACCCGGGTTGATCATCAAGGGTATTGAAGGATTCATACACATAGCTATCATTACCGTAATTGCCCAGGGTCACAACCACATGATTCTCATCGTTCGGGTCGACCGATATGGAAGTCACCATGCGGTCTTCTTCAAAGAATATAGTGTCTTTTGCGACGACGCTTTGCGATGAGTTATACATAGCTGTAGCTGAATCGTGAGCCATAAGAAGATTGGAAAGCCGGTAAACCACACCGCCTTCAGTTCCGACGTACACATAATTACCACTTTCACTCACATCAATCGAAGTGGGCGTTTCTCTTCGTTCCAGTTCGGCTACCTGGTACCAAACAGGCTGCTGGCCGTAGAGGTGAACCTCAGGCGACATCCATACTTCGCCATAACTTGAACCGTCGTCGGCCGCAATAAAAAGGCGGGCAGTAACCACATCGTGGACTTGTACCGAATCCCCTTCATTCAAAGGAGCTTCCAGTGTGTATTCAAAGGGATAATCTACGGTATTACTCTTTACCAGCACCTCATCGCCGGCTTGGTGGCTTTCATAAGCCTTGAAATACACCGAATCATGACTCTCAGGATTATTAAAAGACTCCCAGAGTTCGAAGGGCGCAAAATCGGACGTATAATCCCCAACTTCACCTGCGAGGAAGTTTTGTCCGAAGGATTCTCCCAAATCGCGGCTTCGTTCCATGACATTTGATCCTTGCGAAACCGCCGACAGAATAATATTTTCCTTTCGTAAGACAGAACGCTCCACATATCCACCTCTACCACTATAAATCGAGTTGGCAGACAAATCCGTATTTCCGGTCATATCAAAATGCAAAATACCGTATAAATCTTCTCCCCCCAGCACCTTATCGTCAATACCAAGGGATACTGCGTTAAAACTCGAAATATTGAGAAATTTATTAAATGTTTTTAATTCGCCCCCTATGTAGCCTATTACTCCTATAGAAGTAGCTGTATAAAAGCTATTGGAATTTTTGAAAGCCATATCTTCCACTCTCAATCCAAAGGCCATAAAGCTTCTTTCCCATGCAAAATATCCTCCGTCACCGGGATTTACTCCTTCGTAAACATAAGTTCCTCCTAAATATATCTTATCCGGATTTTGTGGCGCCACCTTCAAAGTGGCAGCATCAAGACCTGTTCCACCGGCGAAAGGACTAAAAATATTTGTCCCGCCGGGGCCAATAACCCGCCAGGAAATACCGGCATCTTCAGAGAGATAAACGTCTACCAGCTCACCGTCATCATCTATCGCAACGGCATAAACAATGGACGCATCAGAGGGAGCGGCGGCAAACTTCAGTTTCTCAGTTACATAGGAAGGAATAAGGGTGTCACTGCTCCCCGACACTGTAACAAAATCAGACGGACCGGAATCCGAACGATAGCCATCCCCTTCTATATCCATATAAATCACTCCGTCGGTGGCAACTTCTACTTCCTGGCAAAAGCCATCCAGCGCACCCTCTTCATTAGCGGCTTTTTCCCAGGATTCACCGCCATCGGTGGAAATCATCAAACCTGTATTGGTAGCGGCATATAAATCCCCCTCATGTACCTCAATATCTGTAACGTAAGCCCATGTATCGTCTTCAGCATATGTGGGTTCGGTTGAAGCAATCAGTTGGAAGGTATTTCCGTCTGTTGATTTGTAAATCCCCTGTCCGATATACTCGTCTCGCGCACCTGTGGAAGCATAAATCGTACCATCAGCACCTTGAGTGATCGCGGTAATAAAAATGTTTTGATTTGCACTGTTGATTTTATTCCAGATAAGCCCACCATTCGTGGTTTTCCAGATTCCTCCTGTGAAAGCACCGACATAGATGGTATTTCCGGAAGGGTCCTGGTTATCGATGAGAATAGCAGTAGTATGACCGCCAAAATTGTCGGGACCTACTTCTCTCCAGTTTAATCCCAATGCGCGGCTTTGATCCATTTTTTTCATTTGCTCACGTGCCTTCAACACGTCCGCTGGATCAATAGTTCCGGTGTGTTGATTTGCTCTGGCTTTTTCCAGATAAGTCTTTTGATCATTCGTTGAATTATTATTTTCCTGGGCAGACACTGTCAAAGAAAGCCCCATTAATACAACAAAAAGATTTAAGAGTAAATTTCTACCTTTCATATGAGTAACGTTTGATTATTTTATTTTCTTTTTATGCTAATTCCGATTTGACAACAAATGTAGATTTTAATTAATAATTATCCAAAGCTACTAAATAAAATAAATTTCACCAATTTCATCCAAAAAGCTATTGCTTATTCTTTAATACCGACAATCTGAAGGTTTTGAAAGTTGCGCCGGTAGCCAATACGTTGTTTTATAATTCAGAAAAATTCCTTCCTGCTTTCACATAGACGTCTGTATGTCCTTCTTAATCGCTATGCGAATAGTTTCCGGAAGTTTTGATCTCTTATCAAAAACGCCTATAAATTCATCTATTTTTAGTTAAAAATTCTTCTGAAAAAAATCATTCCCTAAATTTGCGTCCAACAATCAAAAAAATCAGCTATCATGAAAAATATCAGAAACTATTTCGTTCTATTCCTCAGCCTCTGCTTTTTTACAAGTCTATCAGCACAAGAGAAAAAACAAGACAGCAGCTATCAATTTAAAACCGTAGCCGATATTCCTACCACAAGTGTTAAGGACCAGCATCGCTCGGGGACATGCTGGAGCTTTGCCGCTACCTCATTTCTGGAAACAGAATTACTGCGAAAGGGTTATCCCAAAACAGACCTTTCGGAAATGTTTTTTGTGAGGGATGCCTATATTGATAAAGCTAAAAACTACGTCCAAATGCATGGGAGCGTCAATTTCAGTCCCGGCGGGCAAGCTCATGATGTGATGAATACGCTGCGCGAGAAAGGTATGACCACTGAGAAAGCCTATAGCGGATTACACTACGGACTTGAAAAGCATAATCACAGTGCTTTGCATGCCTTGCTGGCCGCAGAAGTGAAAACCCTTGCCAAAAATAAAGCCGATAAGCTAAATCCGTCATGGCTTAAGGTTGTAGAAGCCACCCTGGATGAATATCTCGGGGAGGTCCCCGCAGAGTTTGTTTATGAAGGAGATAGCTATTCTCCGGGGGATTTTGCCGATCATTTTGACATGGATACAGAAGATTATGTAGAAATTACTTCGTATACCCATCACGATTTTTACAAGTCTTTTCGCCTTGAACTACCGGATAACTGGACTTATGAAGATTATTACAATGTCCCTCTCGGCGATCTGATGCAAATCATCAACAATGCTTTGGAAAACGGCTATTCGGTTTGCTGGGACGGCGATGTGAGTGAAAAAGGATTTTCACACAGCAATGGTGTAGCCATAGTCCCGCAGGTAGTGGCTTCGGCTTTTGAAGGAACGGAGCAGGCCCGCTGGGAGGAAATGACGGAAAAAGAGAGAATGAAAAAGGCTTACAATTTCGAAAAGCCCGTCAAAGAGAAGACCATTACCCAGGAAGACCGGCAAAAAGCCTTTGAGGCCCATACGGCTACGGACGATCATTTAATGCATCTGACGGGCATAGTAAAAGACCAAAACAATACGCGCTACTATGTCACTAAAAACTCATGGGACGACGACAGCAACGATAACGGGGGTTATCTGAATATGTCAACGGCATTCCTTAAGCGAAACACAATAGCTATAATGGTGCACAAAGATGCCATTCCGAAAAAAATCCGGAAGAAACTTGATTTATAAAAACTGCATCTAAAGCTGGAAAAAGGGAGCTATCAGGGCGTACATTTTTTGATGCCCTGCTTTTTATCGCTTCTCAGGAAATGATTTTTCCAAAAACACCTTTCCTTCGGCATTGATTAGAGCATAGCTTTCGCCGGGTTTTAGTTTTCTGAAAAGATGGGGTTTTGTAAAATAAGCCCAATCAACCGGTAACCATTTGTTATCATTCCTGATAGCCAAAATGACCGGTTTAAATTTATTCAAAGGGGTTATTTCATGGGGAAATACCTTCCATGAAGTGGTTTTGGTTTGATATTCATCGGTTACGTCTTTGTGCATACCCGTTTTCAGATGATGATACTTCATGAGGCGGAATAATGAGTCATCGGGCAAGGGGGTATTGTAAGTTTCGTATGAACGCCTGAAAACTTTGACAGGATCAGGATGAATTTTCAGGGAGCCGGAAAAGGGATGATAGGTTCTTTTTTTTCCTTCAGCATTCCAAACCACGACCCAATAATCAATATACTCACCGGTTTCACGGGGATACGGAACAAAATCTATCGCAGCAGCAATTCCCAATGATCGCAGGGTATTCACAAACAAGGCAGCAGCATCTTCGGTCCGGCCTCTCATCTTTTTTGGTGTGTTTGTTAGAAGCTGATCGGTAGGATGCTCAACAAATCGCTTATCGAACACTACTTGTGACTCCAAAATATCCATTATCTTCTTTGCCACGGTAAAAACATCTTCACTTGTGATGTCTTTTTTCTTAACAGGTAGCCTCGCTGCTCTCATTCCTGTAGTATCAAAAAACATAGCACTATTGCTCCGATAGGGCAATATGTTACGACAAAACGTATCAAAAGAATAGTTCTCCGACCAGGAATAATGTTGCCATGCAAAAAAGGAATTCTCCACCTGCATAACCATGTCGCGGCTGGTAATCTTATAAAGATCGGGGCCGTAATAATTCCTTATAAAATGCAGTGGTCCGCGGCTTTCTTCGATTGAGTCCTTGCTTTTTTTAAGCTCATGGTAATTATCATATTCCCTAATGTTGTAGTCTATATAAGCCCCCGTTGTGTCTTGTAAAAGATAGGTGCGGTATCCATGTCCCTTCATATTGTCTATCAAGGAATAAAGGGCTTGGAGTCGCAGGCTGTCCTTAGGGTCTTTGTATTTAGTAATGGCCTCCACGAATTCAATTCGATTAATGCCCGATTTATCCATAGAAAAGCGCACGCCTTCCGGGATAGTAGGATAAATCCCTTTGCGGCAGGATATTAGAATAATTGCCAGCAGAAAAGAATAAAGTAAAACTCGCTTGACCATGGTTCAATCAAATGTACAGCGAAAATAGTCATCCATACCGAGATAGAAAATTTCAGAAGCTCCAGGCCAACATTTTTTTGAAAAACCCTTTAAATTTCTTTAATCGAATCTTTCTCAAGCCACCCCACGCTACCATTAGCTATTTTTATCTCATACCATTGGCCCAGCTTGTCTGTTATAAACACCTTTGTTCCTTCGTGGATTACGAATAAATCCACACTGTCCTCATCCGGCGATCCTTTCACCGTTACGGAAGGTTCGAAAACAATTCCGGCTTTATCATGCGTACGATCATGGTGTTTTTGAGCTGCCAGAACGAAGGAGAAAACCGTAATTAAAAGGGTTACCACTCCTGTATAGAAAGAAAATTTCCGTATTACTATGCGACGGGAAAGAATAAAAAGACCGGTTAAAACCAGGGTAAGAATAAAGAAACCCACGGAGAGATAAGCCCACCAGTCTGCCGAAAAAAGATTATAAATGCTGCGCCACCACTTCACATAGAACATCTCCGGCACTTTTTCGATTTTATCAACGGTCATTTGGCGGGCCATATCCAGATTATGCTGAATATCTTCATTTCCCGGATCATGATTTAAAGCTTTCTCATAATAAAGAATGGCGTGGGCTAATTGCCGGTCTTTAAAATACGCATTACCAAGATTGTAATACAGCTCCGCAGAAACGTAACCCTGCTCGACCACAGAATCATAATATTGTATGGCTTTTGGATAATTCCCGTTTTTGTAGGCAGTATTAGCTGTATCTACCAAATTTTGCATGCTTTGAGAATAAACACCAACAACTGCCATTACAAGTAAGATCAAAATATTTATCCTTTTCCCCATCTTATTTCAATTGTTTTTCGGTTTGAATAATCACCTTGTAAGCTTTATGGTAGAGTTGCTCCATCCGGTTATCTTTATCGCCGGGAGCAAACCGTGCATACTCACACTCTTCCAGGGTATCTATAAACTGCTGTACAATCTCCTCACTAATATTTTTTTGCTCAAGCCTTTCTCTGACAGTATCGATAGACAACTCCGCTAAAGGAATATGAAATTTATCGGAGATATATCCCCATACGGCATCTGCCAATTCTTCATAAAATTCATCAGCGTTTTTTTCCTGCATCAGCTTTTTAGACTGCTTCAAGTGCTTTCGGGCAATCCGGGTAGCTTTTCTTTCTTTTTGCAATACCACATTTCCTCTGCGTTTGCGGTTAAAGCGAATCAGCACAACAATAGCTACAAACAATGCCAAGGGAATCACTAGCAGCAAATAAAACTTCTTACTGCCATAAAAGTATTCTCCTGCTGTTTTCAGAGGATAAGGTTTTGTATAAATAAATCGAATATCTTTTCCCAGGTATTGAATTTCTTCCTGAGAAGAGGGATTATAAGCAATATCCCCCTGCTTCGCAGCGGTTTTAGTAACATCTATTGTATATGCCGGCGACCGCTTCGTGACGTACCTGTCGCTTTTCAGATCATAATAGGAAAACTTTATCGGTTCAATGGTAAATTCTCCCGAAATGCGGGGTATTATCGTATACTCAAAAGTTTTGCTGCCCGATACTCCATTTGAGGAGGAGGCATTCACATTTGTACTTACATCCGGATCGTAGACCTCAAAATCAGGAGGAAAGTCAATCTCAGGGGGATCAATAAGTTTGATATTCCCATCTCCTTTCACCTTCAGGGTCAGATTAATCGCATCATTGGCCTTAACCTTGGTTTTATCGAGGTTGGACGTAAAGCGAAAATCACCCACAGCGCCGCTGAAAGAGGCCGGTTTTTTATTTTCGGGGAGCGATTTGACATCAAGGGTAACCGGATTGGATTTAAGCGTTTTTTCCACTCTTTTATACCCAAACTGATTATCAAAAAAGCTCTCAAAAGGATCCCGCCTTCTTCTGTTTTGGGACCGTTCTTTCACCCGGGCCACCATTTTAAAGTGCATCGGCTTGGATTCGATTTTGCCGGAGCGTTGTGGAAAAATCGCTTCTTTAAATATATCCGATACATAATATTTTTTACCGTCAACAGTCTCAGTATATCTTCCTCTTTGGCGGTTATCATTAGTAAGGTCCTGCGACCAGCAGCCGGGGTAGGAAGGCGACTGGGATATGCCATAATCGGCAATATCCACGCGGTAGTAGAGCTTATAAGTTACAATCACCTCTTCCCCCTGGTAGGGATTATCCTTGTTTACCTCTGCTCTCAGAAAGGCCATTTCCTTATCAGGGGAGTCTGAGGCCTGGGGAGCAGCACTTGATGGGGCGGACTTCCGCCCTGATCCCTGCGACTGATTATTGCCGGGCACAACCCGCACTTTCGCAGCATTACTCTTATAGGTCTCTCCTTCCACTTCGATAGTAGCCGGCCCGATTTCAAAGGTTCCTTTCTGTGTAGCTTCCAGCGTATAATAATATTCGTAATTGACCGACCGGGAGACTTTTCCATTCACAATTTGAATACTGGAGCGTGAGGAGCGGTTGGGGCCCGAAAGCACCTTAAAATTATCGAAATCGGGAGGCATGAAATTCTCCCCTTCAGCGTTAATGCTAAAGGTGATTCTGAAACGCTCGCCGACACGCACCGGCGTTTTGATTTTGGCTTCAAAATTTACATCATCCTGTCCCAAACCGGGAAGAAACAAGCCTATTAAAAATGCTATGACAGCTATTCTTCTCATAATAACTTTATTGACAACTACCAGTCTTTTTCCGTTTCAATTTCCTGACCCTTTTGCTTTTTCCTGTTCAATTTTTTCATCAGGACCTTCTCATTATTCTTCAGCGCCTCCAGCATTCTTTTGGCATCCTCCTTAGAAATTTTCCGTGCTTTCTGTTGCTCTTTTTTATTCGATTGCTTCTTCTTTTGTTGATTTTGCTTATCGCGATTTTGCTTTTGTTTCTGTTGATCCTGCCTATTTTGCTGTTTTTGTTGCTTATCCTTTTTATCCTGCTTTTGCTTATCTTTTTTCTGGTCGCTTTTGTCTTTCTTGTCCTGCTGATCTTTGTTTTTGTTCTGATTTTTCTTTTGCTGCTTCTTCTTTTGTTGCTCTTTCAGTTTTTCCAGGGCATACGAAAGATTGTATTTCGTAGCCATATCTGAGGGCTGTTTTTTTAATGCGTTCTTATAAGCTTCGATAGCGTTCTTATAATTTTTGCTTTTGACCATCGTATTCCCAAGATTATGCCACACACTGGCTTCATCTTTCCCGGAAAGGGGCTTAGCGGTCAATTCATCAAAAATTTTCCCGGCTTCCTGGTATTTTCCTTGCTGGTACAACGCATCCGCCCGGTTAAAAAGTGCATTAACCGCTGTTGAATCCGACTCCAATGCTTTAAGATAGCTGGTTTCAGCTTCTTTATATTTCTTATTTTCATACAGCTCATTCCCCTCACGTACATGCTTATTAGGATTTTGCGCAGTTGCGGCGAAAGAACTTGTGAATATCAGCACAAGCAAAATTCCTTTTATTCCAACCATTTTCCTCATGCCTGACCTCCTTGATTTTTTTCGAACAACTTAAATGAATCGGCCCATTGGCTGCGGCGATTCACCATTATAGCTTCCAGGATAAAAAGTATCAAACTTATTGCTATAAAATACTGAAAACGGTCTTCATAATCGGCATATGTTTTTGTTTCAAACTCTTTCTTCTCCATTTTATTAATCTCCTCAAAGATAGCGTTTAACCCCGCTTTCGTATTATTGGCTCTCACATACATACCTCCGCCCTTTTCAGCCAGCTCTCTCAGCAATTGCTCGTTGAGTTTACTCACCACGGTGTTACCCTGCCGGTCTTTTTTAAACCCCTTCATCTCACCATTATTATATATTGGAATGGGCCCCCCATCGGGCAGCCCCATCCCTATAGTGTGCACGTTAATCCCTTTTCCACGGGCTTTCTGTGCCATCTCCATAGCATTTTGGTCGTGGTTTTCTCCGTCGGTAATCACAATAATGGCTTTACTATGATCATTGTCGGTAAAGGAATCCATAGCCAGGTCAATGGCATTACCTATAGCTGTGCCCTGCGTAGGCACTATATCGCTATCGACATTGGATAAAAACATTTTCCCTGCGGAATAGTCAGTTGTGATAGGTAGTTGAGTATAAGCCTGGCCGGCAAAAACGATAATCCCTATCCTATCCCCCGACAACCGGTCTATCAAGCTGGATATGGCCTGCTTAGCCCGATCTAACCTGCTTGGCTTGATATCGCGGGCATTCATACTGCTGGACACATCCAGGGCCACTATAAGGTCTACCCCCTTACGTTCAGCTTCCTTTAACCGCGAACCTATCTGAGGGTTGACAATACCTAAAATCAAAAAAGCTGTAGCCAGTATCAGCACAAAAAACTTTACTTTCGGACGGGTAAAGGATAGCCGGTTAACAAGGTTTTGATACACCGACAGATCCCCATAACGCTGTAAGGCCCTCTTTTTCCAGCGCATAGTGAACCAGAAAAGGATGATCATCCCCCCCACGATCCAAAATAAGTGCAAATACTCTATATTTTCCAATCGGACTATATCCATAATTTATGGTATCGTTTTTAACACAGTATTCCTCAACAAAAATTCCAGAAGTATCAATGCAAACGCAAGCAATGCCAGCGGAAGAAATTCCTCTGATTTTTTCTGAAATTCTGTCACATCGATCTTAGATTTTTCGAGCTTATCAATCTCGTCATAAATAACCTTGAGCTTATCCTTATCTGTGGCCCTGAAATATTTGCCGCCCGTCATATCAGCCACTTTTTGCAGCAGCTCCTCGTCAATCTCCACTTCCTTGCGCTTGTAGGTCTTTCCAAACATGCCCTGCACCGGATACGGGGCGGTTCCCTCGGAACCAACGCCTATCGTATATACCCTGACATCGAACATT
Organism: Bacteroidales bacterium; assembly: GCA_021738485.1. Lineage (GTDB taxonomy): Bacteria > Bacteroidota > Bacteroidia > Bacteroidales > JAIPAH01 > JAIPAH01. The sequence continues at coordinate 34,926 of JAIPBX010000020.1, forward strand.
TCCGCAATCTCAGCAGCAGAAACCGGATCCAGCGATCCCTTGTTATTGACACCATCGGTCAGAAGAATCACCACTTTGCTCACCGCCTCACTGTTCTTAAGGCGGTTAACGCTTGTTGCCAGCCCATCTCCAATAGCTGTACCATCTTCTATCATTCCGCTTTCAATATCCTCAAACAAATTCTTAAGCACATCGTGATCGGTCGTAAGGGGACATTGCGTAAAGGCCTCCCCGCTAAAAACGACCAGGCCTATACGGTCATTGGGGCGGTCTTCTATAAAATCCCAGGCCACATCCTTAGCCGCTTCCAGGCGATTGGGTTTGAAATCTTCGGCAAGCATACTGCTTGAAATATCAAGGGTTGTTACTATATCAATCCCCTGTACACTGACATTCTGTTTTTGGACGCTCGATTGCGGTCGTGCAAAAGCCAGGATAAGTAAAGCGACAGCTATCATCCGCAAAGCAAAGGGAAGATGCAGCATATATATCCTCCAGCTTTTTCGCAGTGAGGGCAAAAATCCGGTAGACGACACGCGCAGGGAAGTATAATACTTCTTGCGGCGATATATATACCACGCTACAAGTAAGGGGATTATTCCCAGCAAGTATAAAAATTCCGGTTTGGCAAATTCAATATTATTCCACATTGCTTTCTCTCAATTTCCCGTGATTTTCCTCTTCTTCCGTTTGCTGACCGTAAAACTTGGTTTGCTCCACGAAAGCTACTACTGTATTGTAGCTTTTTTCATGTTCCTGCGGTAAAGGCTCCATTCTGGCAAATTTGACCATATCCGAAGTCACCAAACAATCTTCCAGTTGACCGTATAACTGACTGTCAATATCAAATTGCTTTAAGTCATGTAAGATCTCATTGCTCGTCGATTCCACCGCCTGAATTTCAAACTTTCTTTCGATATAGACCCTCAGAATATGGGTCAGCTCACTATAATATTCCTTTACTTTCCCGTTTTGCCATAGCTTCTTTTTCCTGAGTGCTTCAAGAGATTTCATCGCCTCAACGTGGGGAGGATCTTTGGGTTTGGCTTTAGGCTGAAATACAGGTTTCTGTTCTTTCTTCTTTTTCCTGACATACCAAATCGCCAGTAAGATAAGCAACAAGGCCAGGGCTCCTAAAATCCAGGGCAATATCTCTGCAAAAGTCAAAGGAGCCTCCATGGGTCCTTTAATGGCTTTTATTTCCTTAGTTGTATCCACTTTCACCGAGTTTACGTGTAAAAGCAAGGGCTCGCTTTGCAGGGTGTCTGTGATCGTTTTCTCTCCATATCCAAATTGAAAGCGGGGGATAGCAATATAGCCGGTATCAAATGAAGTGATAGTCAACTGTTGCGTCAAAGTGGCC
>JAIPBX010000021.1 GCA_021738485.1 Bacteroidales bacterium
AATAACCAATTCCGTACATTTAATGGGAATTATATTGATTTATTGGCGAAAGACTCAAAAAATAATCATGTAGTGATTGAACTTAAAAAAGGAAATTCTCCACAAAAAGCACTCACACAGCTATTGGATTATATGAATCCAATTAAAGATGAATTTCCGAATCAAAAAATACGTGGGGTATTGCTTTGCCGCAAAATTGATAAAAGAACCCGTTCAGCATATAACTTTTTATTAAAAAATCTAAAAGACAAAGATTGCATCGAACTAAAAGAATTTAACCTTCATTTTAATTTGGATTCCATTTGATAAGATTTTATTACCTTTAACAAAAACAAATGCCAGAGATAGCAAGATTTTATGGACTAATAATATACATGAACTTTAAAGACCATTCTCCACCACATTTTCATGTTTGGTACGGAGAATATAAGGCAATTGTAACAATAAAAGAAGGAATAGTAAAAGGAGAAATGCCAAAGCGTGCTCTAAAGATGATATTTGAATGGTTGGAAATCCATAGGGAAGAGTTACTGATTGATTGGAACTTAGCTCAGAAAGGGAATAAATTAAACAAAATTGAACCATTAAAATAGTAGACTATGTTTTTGGAAGTTAAAGAAGCAAAGTACATTAGTGATTATAAAATTCTTATCGTATTTAATAACGAGGTGACAAAAATTGTCGATTTAAAAAATGAGTTGGATGGTGAAATTTTTGAACCCTTAAAAGACAAGCAATATTTTAAACAGTTTTACATCAATTTCAATACCATTGAATGGAAAAACGGAGCGGACTTTGCACCGGAATTCCTGTATGAAATTGGTGTTGTGGCTGAGAAAGATACAAAACAACATCATAGCGAGTAATGCAATGCAAGGGTAAAAGTTGCTAAATATCCATTCTGACAGTCTTTGGACATAGCCCCATGCAAAACACTGCACAACCTGCCAGCCCTTAGCGTGGGCCTGTGGGAGGATCGGGATGTCAGGTATTTAGTTTACCCATGAACATTTGACTATTGCCGCTAAGCGGCTAATAGATACAGTTGGCATGCAAACACGAATTGACTGTTTGCGAATCTTCTTTCGAATCGTAAGTCACATCAAGAATTGCCACGAATTCACGAATTTAAGACGAATTGTTTTTATCAAATAATTTTAAACTTTGAGAATCTTCGTGTCTTTGTGCCTTCGTGGCAATCCTTCAAGAAGGCCATTAAGGTTCCAGGGAATCAAGATTCATTAAGATAGCCGCTAACACATTCGGGAAAGATTAATATTTAAGATTCTATAAGAAATGCGAAACTTTAGTCATTAATTATTCATGCCTGCCCTCGCCGTTCAGACGGGCGTACCTCGCCGTACAGGCGGGCCTGCCCTTGCCGGTCAGGCGGGCCTGCCCTTGCCGGTCAGGCGGGCATTCGTGGCTAAAGCTGCGGATTTTAGCCTCAGGTGCACGGAAGCTTACGTTGAAAATAAAATCCCGGAGCCGTCCAAAAAGAATAAAATTGACGCTGAAGTAAATTGATACGCTACAAATATAAACCAAAACTTAATGATATTCAGCAACTTCCCTTTAGGGAATTTAAGGGTAAAAGTTGCTGAATATCCTGATGATAGGTTTCTGGACGGCCCCGGGATTCTCGTTGGGGGTTCCTCAAATAAACGCCTCATTTTTTTGTTTGCCGGGAAGGAAACAACCTATAAGATTATTTCTTCGCTCCTGTAGGCAATCCTTCATCCTCAGACCTGGAATGGGCTTCGGGATGCAGGTATTTGCCTTTTTCCACGCCTTCTTTAGGCACTACGGGCTTGATGCGATTTTCTTCTGCCCAGGCATCTTCACGCACGCCGGTCACCTGCCAGCTTACTTTTACGTTGGGCTTATCAGTTTTGATCTTGAAATGATTTCCTTCAATTTCTTCAGATACGATAGCCTCGGCAAATTCGCCGATAACCGTCAGTTGATAACGGAAATCTCTGTTAAGTGCCTGGAAATAATCCGGAAGTTCCACTTTAGCCACGCCGTTGGCGTCAGTGGTTACATTTCCGTTGTAGACATTCATCATGTCGGGGCTTTCCACAAAGCTGTGGTACAGGTATTTGTTCTCCGGATCGTTGGGATGGTCGATTTTAAACGAACCACCACCTTTGGAGAGTGTACCGGTCACCTCCACATCACCGGAAAAATAGCCAGCATAGTTGTTATTGGCATTACCCTGATTATCGGCATACACAGCGATACTGTAGTTGGAGCCGGACTCTCCATGATCTACTCCATAGAGGCCGTAGTTATTATCGGTACCACCTCCACCTTCTCCGAATAGCCCAATGCTATGCTGGCTGTCATTGGAATAAGAATTGCCAAATACGCCATAGGAGATATCACCTGTATTTCCTTCGGCATGAGCATATATAGCAGGTGCCAGCATTTGGCTGGAACTATATTGCACACCAAGTTCGGATCCTAATACTCCATCAAAATTTGTTTCATACGAATGAAGATTTACCATAGTGATGGGAGCGCCGATACCTAGCTGGCCATCGGAATTCAGAGTCACGTCCGTTGTGCCTCCCGCACCTAAAGACACACCTCCATAATCATTTATTATGGCGGCCGATCCCGAGCCATTCAATCCTACTCTCAGTCCACTGTTCAATCCTGTGGTATTGTCGGAAATACGCATATATGAAGTACCACTTTCGGTATGAAGATGCAGTGGATATTTGGGAGAATCTGTCCCAATTCCCACACTACCTGAATTATAGAAGGCATTTGATCCGTTCAATTGCCATGTAGTATTTTCGACTGTCTTCGCATGCAGGGCATAGGGTACACTAACCAGTTGGGTTTTACCCAGGTTTACCATGCCATCACCTACATCCAGTTCAACCTGTAAGAAATGTATGTCACTTCCCCAGTCAATATTGCCAAAATCACCGGATGTAGTAGTTCCTTTACCTATTTTAAGTGTAAACAATCCTTGATCATTGGTGGTGACATTATGCGACTCTTCATAAACAAGCGTGGAGCCTCCTGAACCGCTATAAATACCCATAACGGCTGTCACACTTTGGTTTTGCATAATATTTCCGTCGCCATCTCGTGCTACGGCCTGGTAATTAAAAGATTCCGGTGCCTGTGAAAACACAGTTACACCAAGAAACATCATAAATACGGCAGATAGTAATTTTATTTTCATCATAATTCTAATTTTTTGTTATTTAATTTTGATAAACTTATAAGACATTTCTTGTTTTGCTTCCTTCGAGTGCAGACGAACAAAGTAAACTCCCTGGGGATAGTTACTGCAATCAATGGTTACCCGTTTCTCTTCACGAGCCGTTAAAATTTCAGAACTACCGGGCATCACACTACCCATGGGATTAGTTATGTGGATATTCCATTCGGATTGTGTGGATGAACTAAAAGTAATTGTCAGATCATCTGAAACCGGATTAGGATAAAGGTTAAAATCATCCACTAAATTCTGTTCCGGAATGGCATTAGGTTTCTCAAAATATTGGTGAAATCCCTGCATGATCATAACATCTCCGGATGAGAGGGTACTCACACTCAGTTCACCAATAGTTTGATCAACCTGCAGATTCACCGATGAATAACTGCTGCCACCGGATGCAACTACGTCCCTTTCTATGGAAACTTGTGCTCCTACAAAAAAGGGCATGAGCAATAAGAAAAATAAAAACCTGTGTTTCATAAAATCAGTTTTTAAAGGGTTAAAAAATCAAATGACCTGAAAAACATACATGAATGTCTTTCAGCTTATATATAAAAATGATGTATAATGATCATGCTACTACATATATACTGATACTAAAAAATTAGTATATAGTTATATATGTAGATGCGGTGATATAACCAACTATAAACCCGTTTTGTTCTAAAAACAATTCCGGTTTTTTCAAATTATTTGTTATTAACCTGTTAACAGATAAAGCGTATATAAATCAATACTCTTCTTTTTGCCTTTCAGGCGGAGGGTATCTACCTGGCGGTAAGAAAGCCTTTCGGGTAGACCTATAAATTTGAGGAGTCCCTTCGAAATAAGGTTATCGACACCATAAAAATTGCATTTTTCCTGAATTCTAGCCCCGGTATTTAAAACATCGCCGGAAAAAACAACTTCTTTTTTTACGGCACCTATCTCTCCCGCTGTGACTTCCCCATGATTAAACCCGGCTTTAAACTGAGGAACTACGCCATATTCTTCGTTGTAAAAATCTTTCCTACGGTCAATCCGGGCTTTGATATCGAAAAAACATCTGACAAAACTGGCATTTTTCAGCCCTTCTTTGAGTCTCCAGGATACAACCACCTCATCCCCAACATATTGGTAAATCTCACCTTTAGAAAACACAACAGAATCAGCCACATCCGAAAAGAAATCATTTAAAAAATTAAAATAACGGAGATGGCCCAGTTTTTCGGCTATTGAAGTTGAATCCCGGATATCCAGAAACATAAAAATACGGGTTTGTTTATGGGGGCGGTGATATCTGCCAAAGACGTATCCCGCCAAACCGCCGGGACCGAATTTGTCGCTAAACTGCAGCAATAGAAATGTAAGTATCATGACCATTATCCAAAACAAAAGATCGTAGACGATAGTGGAAGACATGAAAACCTTGTAGGTTGATGCAAAGATATTATTGCCGGCGAAGACATCCGATTCGAGTTGCAATGTATATATTGCCAGAACGAGGTAAAATATAATTACCAGAAGCAAAAAGTAGAATAAGCTTTTGCTTAGAACGACAATGAAAAAAGCCCTTTTCCTGAATAGCCGTTTGAGAAAAAACACTTCTATCGTGCCTACAATTAATCCGGCAAATGTAGCAGCGAGCAAGGTGTAAAAAATACTTCTACCCAAGCTAAAGGTCTGCTCCCCTGAGGTAACCGTTTCAATAAAAGAGTGCATATACCACGTATAAATGACAGCCAGCAATTGCCATGCAATGGTAATGACAATGACCTTATTGAACTTAATCCGAAATTTCAGTAATTTATATCTCATAATTTTCGGAAACTAAAATAAGGAATTCCCGAAGTTTACACTACATTAATAAAGCATAAACCGGAAATAAAAAACAACACGTATAGTCCTATTAATATTAAATCGCCGGATAACAATGCTTTATGTTTCATCCCATCAACCTATATCCCTGAAAAGCAAAATTCTATCAATAAATATTAAAACTAAATAAGATTTTCTTTTCATATTACTGAATTTCAGATGTTTTATTTACATTTTCCAAATTATAGATTTACCAAAGAAAAGATTACTACCATAATTCCAAACAAAAGTAAGCATATGAAATCAGGCAAATAAATTTAGGAGTTAATCCATATCACATCAAGATATAAAATTTTGATGCGGTGTATTTTATAGATATATTTAAGAAAAACTATAAATACATAAAGTCATGAAAACGAAATTTACTTTATTAATGATTTTGCCGGCTTTCCTTCTTATCTCCGGCATCAGTTTCGCTCAAACCACTAATCCAAACGTTGCGCTGCAGGTAAACCCAGAACCCAAGGAATTGCCAAAGATTGTACGTTCCGGTTTGGAAAAGCCTCAAAACTTTATGATTCCAACAGATGGAAAACAAGTAAGTATTGATAATAAAGGTACTGAGTTTTGGATAACGATGCCGCGCAATTTCGATATGTATGGTACGGCGTTATATCTTGATATAACCAGTGATGTAGCCACAAATGGGACTGTGGAAATCCCGGGATTAATTTTCAGTGAAGAATTTTCTTCCGTCCCAGGTGAAATCTCCCGTATCACTTTACCTGAATTAGCCATGCTCAGCACCAACGAAACTATAGAAAACAAGGGCATCCATATCACAGCCATGGATGAAGTTACTGTGTATGGACTAAGCATAAAAGGCTATACCTCCGACTGCTTTTTGGCATTGCCTGTGGATATTCTTTCCACACAATACCTTGTCATGTCGTATCCCAACCTTACCTGGACATCATCGTTTAATGAAAGCACCTTATCGCAGTTTTCAATTGTCAGTCCTTATGATAATAATCGCATAACCATCACACCTACTACCACCACACTGGGAGGATCGCCGGCAGGAACGCCTATGGAAATAATTCTCAATGAGGGCGAGACATACCAGGTAAGAAGTCAATTGTCGAATGATGCGGATGTCGATTTAACCGGCAGCATTATCCAGTCTTCTTTACCTGTGGCGCTTTTAAGTGGAAACAGCTGCGCCAGTATTCCCCAGAATACTGCGGCATGTGATATCATCGTGGAACAAATTCCACCCGTCTCCACGTGGGGCAATAATTTTGTAACCTATCCCCTGGAGGGAAGGGAGAATGGTGACACATGGCGAATATTATCGTCTCAAAACAATAATAACATTTACATCGACGGGGAGTTGATAGCCACACTTAACTTTGGAGATTTTTATGAAAACATATTTGAAGAGCCCAAAACAATCAACAGTGCAAAACCCGTCATAGTAATGCAATTCTCAAATGGCGATGATTATGACCCTGACATAAGCTTAAACGGAGATCCCTTCATGATGCTTATCCCCCCTGAGGAGCAATTTATGGATAATTATACATTTGCCACACCAAGTTCTGGCTTTATTTATAATTATGTAACAGTCACTATCCCTACAGAAGGAATAGGGTCATTAATGATGGATAGCTCCCCGGTAAGCGAGAGTTTGTTCAACCCCATCGGTAATTCGGGTTATTCGGCTGCAGGAATTGAAATAGAAGTTGGTTCTCATACTCTTTCTAATACCGATAACATTCCATTTGGCATCTATGCATACGGATTCAATAATTATGATTCCTATGGTTACGCGGGTGGGCTATCCTTAGAGTTTATTTATGAAGGTAGTGCACCGGTTATCACCCGGACTCTTCCTACCATTCAAATTAGCCAGAATAATCATAGTGAGGATGAAGATTTATTAATAGAGGTAAATGTTGAAGACAACGAAGAACCTTACACTAATTCGGTAATACTTTATTATTCCTCGCCACCGGGGTCGCCCTTTGTAATGGCTGAGATGGATAATAGAGGAGGAGACATATGGAGCTATATAATTTCAAATGAGGACTGTATGACGCCGGGCATAAACTTTTATTTCACTGCAACAGACGGACAACTCACCTCTTCAGCTCCTTCAGTCAACGCTTTAAGTAATCCTTATTCCGCCTCTATACTGCCCAATGAGCTACCCCTTATTACTCATGACCCAATCTATGACAGCCCTTTTAATACAAATCTGGAGATAACTGCAGAGATTTCCGATATTACCGATTATATTGATGAAGTGCTGCTTCATTATCGGGTCCATGGAGGAAACCCGGTATTTACAACGGTCGAAATGAGTGAAACCGGAAACGGTTCATACCAGGGAACTATACCGGAAAATATAGTAACCGAAAGCGGCACTGATTATTATATAAGTGCCAAAGATAATTTTGAAATCCAGGCCATTTATCCCGAAGAGGAGGAATATGTCAGAGTAAACCAGGGTGTGGGTATAGAAGAGCAGAAAAGGGAACTTATATCAATTTCATGCTCGCCAAATCCGGTAAGTTTCCACACAAAACTTGCCGTTACGCTAAAAGAAAGAGCAGTGCTTACGATTGAACTTTATGATGCAAGGGGACAAAAAGTAAGAACGCTTTTTGACAGTGAAATGGCTGCAGGGGAGCATCACTATTCGTTTTACAGAGGAAGTCTGAAAAGTGGCACTTTCTTTTTAAAAGCATCTAATGGAAAGGAACACTTGACTTATAAGCTTATTTTGCTGTAAAAAATGACTCTTTAATTGACTTAAATTTTAAATGAATACAAAAAAGGCCGGAATTCTACCGGCCTTTTTTTATACTAAATTCTTCTTTGGCTATTCCACCACTACCTTACCGGTATGTACATTACTGCCGGTATGAATCCGGTAGAAATAGACGCCCGGCGCTACATTAGCATTCCACTGTATTTTGTGGATGCCGCCATCAAAATGCCGGCTGGCAAGGGTTGTTATTTTTACTCCTTTCATATCCAGAATATCAATGGTCACATCCCGGGGATGATCCAGCACAAAAGAAATGGTTGTTGAACGGCTGAAAGGGTTGGGAGCAGCTTCGTGGTTCATTTTACTGTTCTCAACAACGGAGGGAACATGAGTTGTTAATCCAATACCTCCCGAAAAACAACTCACGTAACCATCACGGCCGCCTGCAAGTGCTTCCCAACTGCCATCGCCGACCACATCGGGTATAGCACCTACGCCGTCTACAGGCGCTCCATAAGTTTTTGACATCAGTTCATCGCCATTGCTTCCGTCGATGATATACATCACATTGTCCTGGAAGAGCGTTCCGACGGCTATCTCTTTCACTAAATCGCCATTAATATCTTCCATAACCGTTAGATGGGAACACTGATCGGCAAGGGTATTGGACCAGACATAATCCCCCGTTTTTCCGTCAATTACTACCATATTAGCCCCGCTGTGGGCCGGAGCAATGTCTCTGTAGCCATCGCCGTTAACATCCCCCACTCTGTCGAACCAGGTAATTATATCATTTCCCAATCCTCCTGTTTCTATGACCGATCCGTCGGTAGCATCCAGGAGGTAGTAACCGCCATTAAAGTCACCGGCAATCACGTCAGCCACATTATCATCATTAATATCCGACAGGATCTCAAGGGCCCATACGGATGATCCGCTGGTATTATAGGTCCATTCCACATTTCCTGTGGCACCGTCTATGCCCATAACCTTTCCCTGGGTTTCACTTTCGTTGGAAGCTCCTGCCAGCACATCCGGCTGTCCGTCATCATTAAAATCCGGTATCCCGATAACGGAAAAGGCCGGTCCGCCGGCATATTTCTCCCATATCACTTCGCCGTTCGACCCATCGATACAAAAGACGCGTTTTGGGCCTGTTCCGTCGCCATCATCACCAGTAGCCGCTAATATATCCGTCATATTATCATCATTATAATCATACTTGGCAAAAACCTGGTAAACCCAACCACCTGAGCCATACTCATCGGTATTGTATTGCCAGATATTCGAACCGTCTTTCCCGGAAAGGGCTCTTACGGATCTATCTCCGCCGGTAGTCCCTACCACCAGGTCTTCAAAATCATCCCCGTTCAAATCAGGAGCCCGCACAAGGTTATGCTCGTGATACACTCCTGAAGGGAGTTCTTTTTCCCAGAGCACATCGGCATAATCATGCGAGTTTCCATTAAGACATCTGACATAATTATCGTCATCTGCTACTATTGCCTCATGCCTGTTGTCATTATTGAGGTCGGGAAGGTAAGTAAATGCGATGGCACTATTATCATAACCGGTGGTTATGTTGTAATTCCACAACTGCTCGCCTACTTCATAAGGAGCTGCATCACCTGAACCTGAAAGGTCGACAAACAGGTTGGGGGTTGTCGGATCGTTGGTAGTAACAGTTAGAGTAACTGAATAATCCGTGTCCTCCTGCGGATTAAACCAAATGCCGATATCTTTTTTACCAAGTACCGAAATATCAACAGGAAATTCTATCGAAGGCTCAATATAAAAATCTTCGTTATCTATGCTAATCTCTTCTACGGTAAGTATTTCATCACCCTCGTTAATTACCTCCAGGTACCAGCGGGTAGTAGCCGCTACTCTTACCGTGCCATAGTCGTGAGAATCGTCAGCAACACCCGACGTAGGACCTTCATAAACACCATTTCCTGTCAGCTCTACCTCCACCTCACTATTGAGAGGATCATTGGAAACCACCGTAGCTATCGTCTCCAGCTCTCCGAAATCTTCCGGTGCATAGGTCAGAGGAATGGTTGTTTCATTTCCCGGTTCGATAGTTATGGGGAAGGAAGCTGATGTTGTGACCTCAGAATCGGGAATCTGCACATCTTCAACTATCAAATCAACTTCACCGGTATTTTCCACGGTCATATCCCAGGTTTCAGACGCTCCCACATTAACGAGCCCATAATTATGGGATGTAAAAGGCAGATTAATTGCCGGGGCTCCTGAGCCATACGGGTCAACTTTATAAAGCAGGTCCTGCTCGTTACCCGTTCCGGCATCCAAATACCAGAGATATTGGCCGTCCCAGGTGATCCCTGCCGGGTCGTCGTGTTCACTGTCGTAGGATTCCAGCAAGTCGCCGGTGGCCTTATCGATTTTGTATATTGCATACCCCCAATAGTCGACCATCCAGAGGTTTTCTCCTTCAACGGTCAAATCCCATGGTTGCTCATCGGGGGCAGAAAAATCGTCAAGAATATTCCCCGCATCATCGGTTTTATAGATATGGCCATCCGGATCGTAATAGGTTGATGACCAGAAATCGCCTTCATCGTAGGCAATACCTGACATATAATGATCGGGCAAATCAAATTGATCCATTTCATTACCATCCATATCAAACTGAAGAGCAAAAGAAGGATCGGAAATGCCGTCGCCTTGTTTGATCGTCCATAGATAGGTCCCGTCATAGGTCAAACCTAAGGCATCTTCTATAGGAGCGTTCAAATGTAGCTCATAATCGCCTGTGGACGGGTCGAACCGGTAAATACGGTCGCCGTCCGCCCCATATATTCCAAAATAAAGATATTCTCCGTCATATGCCAACCCGGAAGCATTCTCCTCTATGGCATATGTTTCCAGGATGGTCCAATCAAGCGTATTCAAGTTGTCTTTAATACTGCCCGGCTTTTCTTTCTCCACATTAACGTCAATAGATTTTGTCGGCAGTTCTCCTGAGGTATTGTCAATTTGTCCGGCATGTTCATCCGGCGAATCCTGGGCCATCAATACCGACCATGAGAAACTCACCGCCATTAACATCAAGAATGTCGCTTTAAAGTAAATTTTCCATTTCATAATAATTCATTTTAGTTAGTTATGTAATTAGTTGTATTAGTTTTTTAATTCAAAAAAAAGAATATTCGCCTGCCCGCCATTGGATTCATTGGATATGTACATGTTTCCATCTTTATCGAAATCCATACCCTCCGGCTGCATGAAAACCAAGCGGTTCAATTTTTCAGCTGCCACTAAATGGGCATTTTCATCATAGACTGTTAGCAAGCGTCCTATAAAAGACATGATGTAAATATAACCCGATTGAGGATGAATGTCAATAGCGGAAGGCTGAAAACGAATGTCTCCGCTGGGATCCATGCGAGAGGCCAGTTTGTAGGAAATTCGAGCAATAATATTCAAATTGCTGTAATTAAGCAGGTCACTCATTTTAATCAGCATAACCGGCGCCTCCACAAGCTTTTCATCATCGAGGCTGAAGCGGTAGACGGCTCTGTAATCCTTCAGATCCCGATCCTTATCCAGTCCGGCATGTCCTTTACAAGCTATGAGCAAAGAATGCGTAGCCTTTTGATAGCAAAGTCCCTCACAATTATTTCTCATCTCCAGGGCATTTTCGTTCTTATCCACCTGGGGCTCTTCTTCCTCCAAAAAATTTCTCACCATATGAATATCCCCGTCACTCTCCAAAACATACGCATCGGAACCCACAATGGCGATATCTTCATAGTCGTTGTCATTGCCGAATGGAATACGCTGCTCAATTTCCCGCTTTTCCAGGTTATAAATAAATATCTCACCTGCTTCATCCTGAATACAGGCCACACGAATATCATCAATAAGCCGAATCCCGCTAATTTCTTCCAGGTCAGAAGGTATTTTATATTTTTCGGAAGGATTGTCTAAATCATAGGGTAATTCATAATCCTGACCTGACAATCCGCTTATCATAAGCAGTACAAAAAAAATTACACAATAAGCCCCTTTATACATTACATCTCTCCATTTAATCCGACATTAAAACGGACTAATATAGACATTCTTTCCTAAAACATTAAACAATGAATCCATTTTTTTATACATTTGGCCTTATGACTAAACCATAACGTATGAATTTACTGAAAGAAGCAGAACGCTATGTGACCAGGCTTTATCAAAATGAGATTCCATCGTCTTTTGAGTATCATGACCTGCAGCACACCCTGCAGGTAGTGCACTATAGCCGGGTTATCGGGGAAGAAGAAAAACTAAGCGAGGAGCAAATGGAAGCACTCCTTTTGGCAGCCTGGTTTCATGACAGTGGTTTTGCCCGTGATAAATTCAATCACGAAGTCCACAGTGTGGAGATAGCCAGAGAATTTCTTAAAGATTACCTTTCGGAGGAAAAAATAAATGCCATTGCTGAGGCCATTTTATCCACCCGCCTGCCCCAATACCCGCAAAATCAAATAGCACGTATATTGTGCGATGCAGATACTTACCACCTCTCGTTGGAAGAAGAATTTTTGATTCAATCGGAAAAACTCAAAAATGAGTGGAGGAATGCCTATAATATGGAAGTCGAGGATCGCACATTCTGGGATCAGACGGCTTTTTTCATTAATCTTCACCAATATTTTACGAATTACGGCAAAACCATCCTTCAGCCGGGGAAAGAGTATAACCAATGGCAGGTGAGAGAGAAAATAAAAACACTCGAAAAGGATCAGAAAAAACGGGAAAAAAAGCTGGAAAAAGATGTCGATAAGCTGGAGAAGAAGCTGGAGAAATTAAAAATGCCCTCCCGCGGTATTGAGTCCATGTTTCGTCTCACAGCCCGCAACCAGATTAATCTCAGCGCCATCGCCGACAATAAAGCCAATATTCTTATCTCCGTAAATGCCATCATTATATCCATTGTGGTTACGATGCTGGTTCGCAAATTCAGTGAATACCCGAATATTGTACTGCCTTCTATTGTTTTCCTTCTAACCAGTTTGGCTACAGTTATCTTTGGGATACTATCCACGCGCCCCAATGTTAAAGGAGGGCGTTTTACCAAAGAAGATGTGAAACAAAAAAAAGTGAACCTGTTGTTCTTCGGGAACTTCTATAATATGGCTTATGAAGACTATGAAGAAGCCGTCAAAGAAATGATGAAAGATTATGACGGCCTTTACGGTAATATGATTATGGACCAGTATTACCTGGGACGTGTGCTGGGTAAAAAATACCGGTTGCTGAGGGTAGCCTATACCGTTTTCATGTTCGGATTTTCCATATCGGTGATCACATTCATCATATCCGCTTTCCTGGTTCCTGTGTAATATGCTTGCCGCTTTCCGGTATCATGAGACAAAATAAATTTTCCCTATATCAAAAGGTTTTGTATCTTTATACAAATTAAATAAAACTTTTATGCAACGATATTTCTTTACAACCATTGTAATTATAATAATTATGGTGGCTTTTGCTGTGTTAAATCACGGCTACGTGACCATCGACCTGCTTTTTACAAAAGTCAAAGCTTCCCTTGCACTAACGATCCTTGTCGTATTTGCCATAGGGGCTATAATCAGCTTTTTGGTTTCAACTCCAACCATTCTCAAACATAAAAAAGATGCCAAAAGAAAAGGCAGAGAGATTAAGGAGCTGAAACAAGAGGTCGAAAAATTAAAAGAGCAGAATCAAGCGCTCTCTTCCCGGCAAACTAATGAATATGACGCTGAGAGCGAACAAAGCACAGATGAGGAAGAGGAAGAATAAATAAACTCTATATTAGTCTTAATAACGGGATTCCCGTCCGAATAAAATTTCTAATCATGCGGGCATCCCGTTATTTTCTTTTCTCCCATGCATAAATTTAATTGATGAATAACTTTATTGTAGGATTTCAAATTTATTATACTTTTGTACTGTTTTAGTAAAATTGTCGAAAAATCGAATGTCGAAACAAGATCAAAACATAGCCCTCATTCTGTCGTCGGCGCGGAAGCTTTTCAATAAGTTTGGGTTCCGGAAAACGACAATGGATGAAATTGCTTTTGAAGCCGGGAAAGGTAAAAGCTCATTGTACTATTACTTCAAAAGTAAAGAAGAGGTCTTTGCGGCTGTGGTTGAGCAGGAAGCCGCCTGGCTCGAACAGCGGGTGGAAAAAGCAATTTCGCAACATGAAAAAGCTGCCGGAAAACTTCGGGCTTATGTTAAGGTACGCCTCGAATCGGTACAGGAAATGGCCAACCTTTATGAAGCTATAAAGGATGAGTTCTTAAGCCATTATACGCAAATTCAAAATATCAGGAAAAAGTATTACGACCAGGAGATTGAAAATGTGCGTCGTATCCTGCAAATGGGTGTCGAAAACCAACGATTCGATCTGAAGAATGCGACATTCACAGCCCGTGCCATTGTAACGGTTATAAAAGCTTTGGAAATTCCCCTGACGTTCGAAATGCCGGATCGTAACCTGGATAAGGAAATTAATGATGTTATGGATATTATTTTATATGGGATCATAAAACGATAAAAAAATTTGTGCAAAATTCGACTAATTTACCATTTTAGTCTAAAACTAATATTTTTAATTAATTTAAATATAATAGCGCCACTAAAAATGAGAAACCGATTAAAAAGAATGACAATCCCTTTCCTTCTGTTACTTGTAATGACAGGATATAAAGGGATGACGCAGGACTCGTTGCAGCTAACACTTCAGGAAGCTTTGCAGATGACCTACCGGAATTCTCCGGTCATAAAAGAATCCGAGTATCAACAAAAAGAAAAAGAGATGCAACGAAAGGCAGCCTGGGGTAAGCATTTACCGCAACTCACTATCAATGGAAACTATCAGTACATGTCGGATGACATTGAGTTGGATTTGAACCGGGTAAAAGGAGCTATCACACCGCTCTACCAGACATTAGGTAATTACGGGGATTTTTCCGACGTGCCCAATCCCGACCCCCAGACGAATGATGAAATGCCGATACTTCCCGACCAGCAATCGACCCAGGTAATCAGGGAGCAATTCCTCAGCACGGCCAGGCGGCTTCAATCACAGGATTGGACCCAAACCATACAGGAAAGTGAATTTGCTACGGTCCATGCCAAATTTAAATGGCCGGTATTTACCGGAGGCAAAATCCGCTCGGCTAACAAAGCAGGGGAAATCAGAGAACGTGAAGCTGCCACAAAAGGACGTCATAAAAAAAATCAGCTTACCAGCGAATTGATTAATCATTATTACGGTGTTCGGTTAGCCCGCGATGCGGTACAAGTCCGGCAGGAAGTCATGAACGTTATGAAGGCGCATCTCAGGGAAGCCAATCGTATGTTTGAAGAAGGTATGGTAGCCCAGGCCCAGCTACTTCATGCAAAAGTCTATCATGCCGAAGCTCAGCGGAAGCTTAAAAAAGCCCGTCGCAAATATACAATAGCTCAAAAGGCCCTGAAAAACACTATGGCTTTTGACGAAAACGTAATCATTCAGCCGTCATCAAAGCTTTTCTACTTGAAAGAGCTCAAAGATGCCGCCGAGTTCAAAACACTAGCTAAACGATCAAGTCCCATACTTAAGCAAATCTCTCTCAACAAAAAGCTGGTGCACCAGGACTACAAAAGCAAAAAATCGGATTATTATCCGAAAGCAGCCATAACGGGAATGTACGATTTATATAACAAAGACCTTTCTCCCCAGCTACCCGAGTGGATGGTCGGCATCAGCTTGCAGTGGAATCTTTTTGACGGACTGGCACGCACACGAAAAGTGCAGGCCGCTAAATTCAAAGAGAAACAAATCCAGCAAATCCACATAAAAACCGAAAACGATCTGCAAACCGCCATAGACAAACTATACAGAGAATTACTGATGAATGTGGAGCAACTCCGCGAGCTCGACGTGTCGCGGAAACATGCCCGGGAATATCTAAGGGTAAGCCAAAAATCATTTCGAGAAGGTATGGCCACTTCGTCAGATGTCACGGAGGCCAGCGCAAGCCTCTCCAAAGTAAGGATCGAGCGGCTACAGGTAATGTATGATTATGTGAAAACCCTGGCAAAATTACTGGAAATCACAGGTAACAGCGATAAGTTCACCGCATATCTGCAAAGCAAAAAAACCATCTACGAATCACACAATAAATAAGAAAAATCCATTATTATGAACCGTACAAAGAATATTATTGCAGGAATAGCTATTCTGGCATTAGCCGGATTTCTTGTCTATACCGTTATCATCATTAATCAACCGGAGAAACATCGTCTCCAGGGTGAGATTGAAGCTAAAGAAATCAAAGTCTCCTCCAAAATAACGGGTCGTATCGACAGCCTTCCTGTTATCAAAGGGCAGGAGATCAGCAAGGGTCAAACCCTTTTTACTGTGGGTAGCCCTGAAATTAAGGCAAAACTTCAGCAGGCCCTTGCCGGGAAGGATATAGCAAAGGCCCGGGACAACAAAGCCGGTAACGGAACACGTAAGGAAGATATCCAGGCAGCTTACAGCGATTACCAAAAAGCTAAAGCGGCCGAAGAATTCGCTGAAAAAACCTACAAGCGCATTAAAAACCTTTACGAAGACGGTGTGGTACCGGCCCATAAGCTGGATAAAGTAAAAGCCGATATGGAGGCAGCGCGCAAAACCACACAAGCGGCCAAAGCACTTTGGTTAAAAGCCAAAAAAGGAACACGCCGGGAAGACAAAGAAGCGGCACAGGCTATGGTCGAAAAAGCGAAAGGGGCGATAGCCGAAGTTCGCTCTTATCTTGATGAAACAAATATAAAAGCACCACATCAGGGAGAAATTGCCAATATTATCGCCGAGCAGGGCGAGCTTGTCCCGGCTGGTTACCCGGTCATTACTATCACTGACCGCTCGGATAGCTGGGCCACATTTCACTTAAAAGAAACGTATCTGGAAAGTCTCAGGATAGGAGATGTGGTCAAGTGTGAAATTCCGGCACTGGATAAAACCGCTGAATTCAAAATCAGCTATATCCACCCCACTGCCGAATACGCTACCTGGAATGCCACCAAAGCAGAAGGGACATTCGATATTAAAACCTTCAGGGTGGAAGCCCGGCCGCTAAAAGAAGGAAAAGGACTACGTCCCGGAATGAGCGTCCTTATGAATGAATCACAAATTAAATAAGCAGGGCGAATCCATGAGTAGGTATACAGGTAATGCTTTTAGCAATGTTATCAAAAGAGAGATTAACAGGATAAGAAGTTCTTGGATTTATATATTCAGTCTCTTAATACTGCCCCTGTTATCTTTCTTTATCATTACAGCGATATTTTCGCAGGGAGTTCCGCGGAATCTGCCAATAGCAGTGGTAGACCAGGATCATTCGAAACTCTCCCGCCAGGTGGGGCGTGCAGTAGACGCTACACCTATTGCGGAGGTGATACGGGAACCCATTTCGAAAAAAGCAGCTTATAAAGCTATGCAGCAGGGCGATATAGAAGCCTTCCTCCATATCCCCTCCGGAACAGAAAAAAAGTCTATGCGAAACGAGTCACCTGGGATAGCTCTTTATGTAGACAACACAAATATTGTTACCGGCGGTTTGCTGCAATCCGGAATCTCACAGGCCGTTAGCACCCTTTCGGCAAATATTGAACTGCAAAAGCTTATGAAGCAGGGGATACAGGAAAAGGAAGCCAAAGTAAGGGCCATACCGGTCAATATCAAAAAGCATATTCTCTTTAACCCCTACGGTAGCTATTCTTACTTTCTGCTAACGGGGTTACTTCCCTTAATGGGGGTAGTGTTTATCTTTTTGACCACCACGTATGCCTTCGGAGCCGAACTGCGGGACGGAACGGGAGCAGAACTTCTGGAAAAGGCCCGCGGCAGTGTCAGGATGGCCGTTACCGCAAAAATGCTTCCCTATACCATCGTCTATATGATGAATATGCTAATAATCAATTACATCCTTTTCCAATACGTTGATATTCCATTGAGAGGGAATCATGCTATGATTATCATTGGGGAATTGTTTATGATAGCAGCCTACCAAATGATGGCATTGTTCCTGGTATCCTTAACCTCCAACCTGCGCCTCAGCCTTTCGCTGGGAAGCGCCTACACGATGATGGCCCTAACCTTCGCCGGGCTGACATTCCCTTTTAGCGGGATGCCTTTGATAGCAAAGATGTTTTCATTCATCTTCCCGTTTCGTTTCTGGCTGGAGGGTTTTTTAAGCCAGACACTCCGGGGGGAGGAAATTATATATGCTATACCCCCGATATATTCGATGATGGTTTTTATTGTGATTGGATTACTAAGCCTGCCGTTTTTAAAGCGAAGGCTGGCGAGAGAACAATTTTATGGAAGGATGTAAGTTATGAAAGCAATAGTAAGATATATAAACAACACAGGATTTTATTTCATCAATGAATTAAAGAGGATTATAAAAGACCCCGGCGCCGTTTTGATAATGATTATTGCTCTTGTGGCTTATCCGCTTATTTATTCTATAGCGTACAGCAATGAGGTGCTAACCGATATCCCCATTGCTGTGGTTGATTTGGACAAGTCATCGACAAGCCGGCAATTCTCTCAAATGGCTAATGCCACACAGGAATTGCAGGTAACCCATGAGCCCCCGGACATGCAAAAAGCTAAAAAGCTGTTTTTTGATGAGAAAGTAAAAGGGATTGTGTTGGTGGAAAGAGACTTCAGCACCCATATTCAGGGTAAGGAAAAAGCACACATCAGTATTTATTGCGATGCCACTTACTTTCTGTATTACAAGCAAGTGCTGAAGGGCGCCATAAAGTCCGCGAAATCGTTATCGGCAGGTGTGGAAATAAAACAGCGAATGGCTGACGGACAGGCCGAAAAACAAGCCATGCGCAATCGCGAACCTCTTCCCCTGAAAACACCCCAGTTGCACAATCCCTATGGGGGATATGGCTCGTTTGTTATGCCGGGGATTATTATTGTCATCCTGCAACAAACCCTGCTGGTAGGGCTGGGGATGATGGGAGGTACAACCAATGAGAACAAAAACAGGTTCTTAAAACTACCTGACTCACTATCTTTCGGGTCGATTGTAAGCTACTTGTCAGGCAGAGCCGGCGCCTACCTGCTGGTTTACCTGTTTAACGGGATTTTTACCCTGGTGTGGATAAATGAATGGTTTGGCTTCCCCAATCGGATAAGCTTTACCGAAATTTTGCCCTTGTATATTCCTTTTATTTTGGCTGTTATATTTATGGGCATGGCCCTATCTACATTATTCAGGAAAAGAGAACATGCATTTTTGTTCATTGTCTTCACCTCACCCATAGCTCTCTTTATCAGCGGTATATCCTGGCCGGTCAAAGCTATACCTTCCACACTGTATGGTTTAGGTCATATTCTGCCGAGCAATTTTATGGTGCCGGCATACCTCAGGATGCGCACTATGGGCGCAGCATTGGGAGATGTAACTTTTGAGATGAACGGGATCTTTATCCTCCTGGCGATGTATTTCGTCATAGCCGTGTGGGCTACCCGCATTCAGGCAGCAAAACTAAAATCATAAATCTATGAGCAACCATTTGCATGTCTTCATTTTTCGGTAAAAAATAACTAAATTGCTTCCTCTAATTTTAAAAAGCATCAAACTATGATACATTGGGGAATTTTGGGAACAGGAAAAATCGCTTCACTCTTTGCCAAAGATTTTCAATACGTTTCAAACGGCGAATTGGTGGCTGTGGCCTCGCGCAATCCGGATAAAGCCCATGCTTTTGCCAGAAAGCACAACATTCGGGATGTCCATATTTCTTATGAAGCTCTGGCCAAATGGGAGGACATTGATGCAGTATACATTGCCACGCCTCACAACAGACATTTCGATGATGCAAGAATATGTCTGGAAAATGGCAAATCAGTTTTGTGCGAAAAACCCATTACGGTGAATACGCAGCAGCTTAAAGAACTTCAAAAGCTTGCCGAGGCTAATGATGTCTACCTCATGGAGGCCATGTGGACCTGGTTTCTGCCGGCATTCAACAAAGCTGTGGAGTGGTACCGGCAAGGCCGCATCGGAGATGTGAGAATGATATCTTCTGCTTTTGGCTTCCCTGCGAAATATTATCCTGATGGGCGGCTTTACAACCCTGAACTGGCCGGAGGCACGCTGCTGGATTTGGGTATCTACAACCTGTTTACCGTCAACCGGTTTATGGACCGGGAACCTGAATCTATTACCGCTACGGCTCACATGGCCGATACCGGCGTGGATGAACATCTCGCCGTGACTATGACCTACCCCGGAGATATCATGGCCCAGCTAGCCAGCGCCTTTTCCTGCAAGCTTCAGAGCGATGCGATTATCTCCGGAACCAAAGGGCTTATTCGTCTGCCAAGGTTCTGGGAAGCCAAAAAAGCTATCCTGGAAACCTCCGCAAGCTATGAAACCTTTGAGGATACCCATCCCTGTAAAGGCTACTACTACGAAACGCAGCGTTTTAACGAATGGATACAGCAGAAAAAAACGGGCGTCCCCTACCCTATGGAAAATAGTTTGCGAATCATGCAGCAAATGGATGAAATAAGACGGCAGATTGGGCTGAAGTATCCGTTTGAGTAGTGTTTTGTGTTCGTTGTTCGTTGTTCTGTGTTTGACCTTTGATTATGTGGTCATTCAATAGTCATTCGATCGTAATTTGTAGTAATTAGTGCTTGTCTATAAAGTCTCGATTCTGTCTAATTCCTTCCCGCTACCCCTTCAATCCCCTAAAGGGGAACAGCCACACAATCAGCGTTTAACCTGTTCTCCCCTTTAGGGGAGTTAGAGGGGTAAAGCTGAAGAAGGTTACTTTATAGACGGAGACTAATTAGTTGTATTTAGCTAAGGAGTTGGGTGAGGCTGACCTTCAGGCTTTTTGCGCGAGCAATGTGGGGAGGGGAAGATGGAAGGTCTGGTGATTGGTTGAATGGTTGTATGATTGTATGGCTGGATGGCAAATTTCATCGGCTAAGCAGATTGTTGCATTAGAAAAAATGATTAAGCAGAAGAAACAGTATTCTTGCACCTAGCATTCCGTACAATCTGCTAAGCCGCGGGCTCGGGTAAATTGAGGAAGTTGCTGAATATCATTATGTTTTAATTTCTATTTGTGTGTATCAAATTAATTCAAGGATAAAATTTTTGCTTTTTGGACAGCCTCAGATTTAGAGGGGTAAAATGCAGGTCATAAGAATCAACCTGATGGACAGAGTTGCTGTTAAAATTTACATTCGGTCGGGCTGCAAGAATGAATGGGTCAAAGCGTCTTCGCTTTGACCAACGGGCCATTAGCTACAATGAGAATTATAGCTTTTTCAAACATCTTCTCTTTTATTCTTTTTAAATTTGGGATTTGGTGCTTGTTTGGTATTTGGGATTTGAAATTTGGGCATTAAACTAATTACCAATTAACCAATCACCAATTAACAAAATTTGAAAAAATATGAGAATCAAGGCATTAGCCCTTTTGTTTTTGTTTTTAGGGCAGAACCTCTTTTCTTTGGGGCAAACAGGGGGTGACAGCGTTCAGGAAAAATTCAGTGACAAATATGTGGCAGGATTTATTCCCTCTTCGGCACCGAATATTTACGGACTGGCAATCGGGCCGGTAGGTTCGGAGGCGATATGTGATGTCACACACACCCGTTATTCACATGGCCTGAACCTTCAACTCCCCGGGCAAGGGGTTCTGCAGATGTTTTATATCTTCTATCCTCCTTATCGTAAAGCTTACCGCAGCCACGATGCAAGTCAAATCCTGTACTATGCCGACACGGCTATGGTCAGGGCTGTACACAACGGATTACTTGTTTCTCCTCTTGGTACGTTTACCGACAAAATCAACGGCGTCTCGCTATCACTGTGGATGAGTAAAGGAAAATCTATCAGCGGGGTAAGTATCAATCCCCTCTGGAATGCTTACATCAGGCAGAAGGGGATCACCATTGGGCTTGTCAACAGTACAGTTCAAGCGAAAGGATTACAAATCGGGCTGGTTAACAAAACCATTAACCTCCGGGGAATACAGCTTGGATTGTGGAATGTCAATGAAAAGAGGAGTCTACCGTTGATTAACTGGAGTTTTGGAGAGTAGTCGGGAATTTCAAGACGCCGTTAGGTGATATGTTAGCTAAATCATTACTTTTTTACAATTAAAACAATACCCTATGAAGCATGGTAATCTATTGTTAATAAGCATTTTACTGATATCAGTCTTCTCTTTCCAACAAAATTCTTTAGGCCAGGGAATTACATGGATGAAAGCTATCGGTGGCCAGGAAGGGGAGTATTTTTATGAATCCACAATGGATAAAAACAATAATATCTACATTACGGGAGAATTTCATGATACCATGGATGTTAACCCGAACGATAATTATGACTCTCTGGTTCCGGATTATAAGTACGATGCCTATACTGTCAAAATTGATTCCTCAGGTGAGCTACGGCATTCTCACATTATTGGAGGCCAGGGACAGGAGACTGTTTCTATAATAAGCACAGACGATTCATTGAATTATTATATTGCAGGCACTTTCACTAAAGATATCGACGTGGCGCCGGGTGATGATACTTTAGTTTTTAATACACCCACAACCGGAGATATTTATTTTCTGAAAATGAATGCCTCTGATGAATTAGTTTGGGCTTACCATATGATTACCAATTCAGATGAAGATGTTATTGAAGATATAGTCGTTGATAGCGAAGGAAACATCTACTGTACGGGTAGATTTTCGGGAACCATGGATTTTTACCCGGAAGATTCCGTATACGAATTGTCATCTAATGGCTATGGCGATATTTTCATCATGAAACTATCGCCTATGGGTGACTTACTTTGGGCTCATAATATCGGTGGAATATATGATGATACAGGGAAAAAACTTCTTATTAGTGAAAATGGCAACCTGTTTATTAGTGGGAGTTATAAAGGCGACGTCGATTTTAATCCGGGAGATGAACAAGAAATAATGACCTCTGAAGGAGTGAAAGATGTATTCCTGCTTAATCTTACCTCGGAAGGAACCTTTCAATGGGCCAAATCTATCGGGGGTATTGCTGACGATTATATAAGGAAAATGGTATTCGATCATAATAACAACCTTTTACTTGGGGGTGGTTTCCGTGGTGAAACGGACCTGAACCCCGACCCCAACGAAGAGTACATTGCCGATGGTGGCACGTGGAACGACCTATTCATAGTAAAACTATCGAGGGATGGGGATTTTCAGTGGGCAAATACTTTAGGAGATGAAGAGTCTGTCTATCTTCAATCATTGAACGTTGATAGTGCCAACAATGTGTACTATTCAGTTAATTTTGATGAACCCCTTGATATTATACCTGACCAAGACAGCACTGAGATTGTTCACCCTGAGGGCTCCGACGATTTTCTTATTGGCAAACTGAATACTGACGGGCAATACCTTGCGTCAATAGTTACAGGAAGTGAATATTACGAATATGCCAGAAATACTTTTTTAGATGATCATGCAAACATTTATACAATCGGATTATTCAGGGACAACCCTGAATATTCTTTGAATCAAACACATGCCGAAATATCTTCAAAAGGTAAAAGAGATATTTTTATTCAGAAACTGTTTCAACCTAATTCAGACGTTTCTATTGCAAAACATAAGCCACTTTCTTTGAAGGTATTCCCAAATCCTTCCGATGGAAATCTTAAAATTCGTAGCACTGGCCTAAAACCTGATACGTATAAAATACGATTAATCAACTCATACGGAGAATTACTTTTAACCAGGCTTATAAAAAGCAATGGAAAGATAGATACAAAGATCACCATAAAACATTCAGGAATATATTTCCTGGAGATATCCAATGAAAGCAACATTCATTATTCACATAAAATTATTGTATCACAATAATACTGTTATAAAATGATTAGAGCCCAAATTCCAAAACTTACTTATTAACAAAGCCGGAAGAGATGAATCCACCGGCTTTGCTGTAACAAGTAGAACGCTTTGATATTTAAAACGTTATCACCTGGTAGCCCGCATCCACATATTTTTTGATGCTGGGATGGCCGTTGTAATCCTTCAGGAAAGGGATGCCGGCCTTCTCCACCTCATTGCGCACGCCAAAGGCTCCCGAGCAGAAATGGCAGGCACCGTCTATCACATCCTTCACCGCTTCATAAAGCGGATTCATCTGGTTCTGCTTGTCGGCCAACGTACCTATCCACTTCGTACCGGCCCCGTCAAAAATGAGTTTGACCTCATCACCGCCTTCTTTAAATTCCTTGGTGACCTCCAGGGCATTGGCGATATAACCCATATCGCCGTGCGTCTCATTATCCGCTAGTACAATTACCGCTACTTTTTGCATAATAAATCTTTTTGTGTTTTTATTTCATTTGCAAAACTACCCCGGCACTAAAGGCTAAAATGTCGGGGAAGTGACAAAACCTGAATTTTTTCTTGAAATTATAATCAAATCAAAAGCCAATAAAAAGATCTATGGATAGGAATTTAAATGGAGCGAAAAAACAAAGGTGAAGCTGCCAAAAACGTATGTCGAATCTTATAATGCAAATGAAAAAGGAGTGAAACAGCGATTAAGATTTAGTAAATCGGGAAAACAAGCAATTGAGAATGCCTATTCAACGCACTACATTGATAAAGATAGGATTAGTGAACTAAAAAAATAAAGCCCGACCATAAGCTGGCAATATGAGCGCGTCACGCATCCCGATAGAACCTGACTACCGCAGCTCATATTTGAAGTTGCCACGAATTCACGAATTTAAGACGAATTGTTTTCACCAGACCAAAAAACATTTTTAGTATTTTTGACAAGTTATCCCGCGAAGGCAGGATTTGGTTAATACGCTGTATACACCATGCGGGGAGGATTGTGGCGTCTTTGGCGGTTGGCTTCAGCAAAATTTGTATCGTAAAATCCGTCCGGTAAGCCGGGTAGGCGAGAACGCGTCGCTGTTAATCATGCAAGATGCATATAGCTTTCAGTTATCAGCAATTAAAAAACAGGAACTATATAAAAACTAATTAAATAAACCACTTAATGAAAAAGACACTTATCTCCTTGCCGCTTCTCGCGGTATTTGTGTTCACTTTATTCACGCCCGTTTTATCACAACCGGCAGGTGATACTATGGCAATTGGTGAATTCAAGACGATTTATTCAACGATTTTATCCGAGAACAGGCGGTTTATCGTATCGCTGCCGGATGAATACAAAGATGCTGCACAGGATTATCCGGTGCTCTATCTCATTGATGGCGAAAAGATATTCGTCTTTGCAGAAGCTGTCGGGGCAAAAAACTCCCTGAGGTTTGACCCGGATGTTAAGGACATGATCATTGTAGGGATTGATACAGACCAAAACCGGAACAGAGATTTGATACCTGCAATTGTAAAGGATCGACCCGGATCGGGAGGAGCAAAAAAATTCACGGCATTTATAGAAAAGGAACTGAAACCTTACATAAATGAAAATTACAGAACAGACGGATACGATGTGCTCTATGGAGGTTCAAACGGCGGACTGTTTACCATCTATGCGCTTTTGAAAAAACCGGATATGTTTGATGCCTACATTGCCAGTTCTCCAATGATTGGACATTGTCCGGAATTCATGTATAAAGAACTATCAGATGCAACAAACATCAGCAATAAAAAACTTTATGTGAATTATGGGAAGCATGATTTGAAGAGAGCCACTGAATTTATTCCCGACTTTATAGAGGCTATGAAAAAGAAAAAATGGGATAATTTCGAGATCAAGTATGATTATCTTAAAGACGAAGGGCATGTCCCTTTTGGTTCCATTTATTCCGGGTTGAAGTATATCTTTAATTGAGTTTAAAACTTTGTGTGTCTTTGTGTCTTCGTGCCTTCGTGGCGGTAGTACCAGAAGGCCACAATGACACCAGGGGCACAAGTTTCACTAAGAAGGCCGTTAATACAATTGGAAAAATCAATATTTGATATATAATAACTTACACAAAAACAGTTTTTTAATAAAAAATCACTATTCAACATTCTATACGAAATGCGAAACGTTAGTAATAAACTAAAGGCAGGAAATCCAAATTTGCGGTTTGGGCTGATTTTACTTTTTATTCTTACTTTTTCATGCCGGGCTAATGCTCCGTCAATGCTTGAAAAAGTGGAGCGTTTAAACCTCAAAACAATCGATGGAAACATCAAAACATATTATGCGCCTGGATATAAAGAAAGCGCAGAGTCAACGTCAAATCTGCTGCACAAATCCATGCAATTCTATGAAGAGCATTTTGATGTCTGGCAATCTTTTGCACTGGCCGTTATCGATTCAGGCAGGTGGATAAAAATAACGCAAATTCCGTACGGCCTTCCCTTCGTTTCCGGACCACCGAATATCGTTTGCCTGCCGGCCAACTCCAACAATACGCTCTCCGAAATCATTCTGACCGCAATGGAAGGCCACGAATTACATACCCAAAATGAGATGACCCACGAGGAAATCGTCAATCTTTTTATCTCGCTCATCGGTTTCCATGAATTGGGCCATATCTATGCAGATGCTTATGGAATCAATTTTCCAAACAAGTGGATATTTGAATTTGCAGCCACCTATTTTGCCTATTTTTACCTGGAGCAAAACTTTCCCGGACACAGCAAAATCTGGATGGATGTATCTGAAATATTAGCGGAAGAATTAGCGCCTTCTCACACTTCCCTGAATGATTTTGAGGAAATGTATGTGAGAGTCGGCATTAAAAATTATGCCTGGTATCAGGCCGTGTTTATGGCAAGAGTAAAGGAAGTGTATCAGCAGCAAGGGAAGGAGTTTTTAGAGAAACTAAAAAAGCATCAATGGACTTCGGGTTCATCATCCGGATACCTGAATGAAATGGAAAATATAAGCTCCGGATTTACCGACTGGGCGCAGAAATATCGTTTGCAGGAAAATGATTAAATTAGTGCCATGAATAAAAAACAAGAACTATCTGAATATCGAGATTGGATAAAGGCACTAAAATCAAAAATTTATGATACCAAAAGGAAAGTGGCTTTATCGATTAATTCCCAACTTCTTGAATTATATTGGGAAATTGGAAAAGATATCGTAGAGAGACAAGAAAATTCTGATTGGGGAAGCAAGCTTATTGAGCAGACAGCAAACGAGTTAAAACATGAATTTCCTGAAATTAAGGGTTTCTCCAGACGAAATTTATATGCTATAAGACAATGGTATAAGTTCTATTCCAAAGAATATTCATTTGTGCCACAGAGCGTGGCACAAATTCCATGGGGGCATAATCGACTTATTATCACGAAAATAAAAAATTTGGACGAAGCACTGTTTTATTGCAATGAGACCATAAAAAATGGTTGGGACAGAGACACATTGGAAATACAGATTGATAATAATTATTATAATAAAAAAGGGAAAGCGGTTACTAATTTTTCGGAGACTTTACCTGAGAAACAATCAAAACTTGCTGTTGAAATCTTAAAAGACCCATATAATTTTGATTTTCTGGGATTACATGATGATGCTTTAGAGAAATCCATAGAAGATGAATTAGTAAAACACATAACCGAATTTTTGCTTGAATTAGGTCAGGGATTTGCGTTTCTTGGACATCAATACAAAATTGAAATAAGTGAAACCGATTATTTCATTGATATGCTTTTCTATCACATGGAATTGCGTAGTTATATCGTGATAGAATTAAAAGCGGGAAAATTTAAGCCGGAATTTACAGGAAAGTTAAATTTTTATTTATCTGCAGTTGATAGCCAATTAAAAAAGCAAGACGATAATAAAACGATAGGCATCTTACTCTGTAAGAAAAAGGAAAGAATCGAAGCAGAATACGCTCTTAGAGATATAAATAAACCCATGGGTATTAGTGAATATAGATTAACAGATGCTATACCTGAAAACCTTAAAACAAAACTCCCATCGATAGAAGAGCTTGAGAACCAATTGACTGAAAAAATAAAAAGGCGGTAACATGCTATATACACCATGCGGGGCGGCTTGTGGTATCTTAGGCTGTCGTTTTTAGCTGGGTTTTTATCGGGCGGACTAGAAAGCGTCGTTGTAAATCCCGCACTTTGCATATAGCTATCCGTTGTAGGCAATCTGCAAAATAGGTAGGCATTAACAAATGACCACAATAAAAATTAAGACTATGAAAACAAATATCTTCTTTCTTTCCATTTTGATGTTTACTGTCATTTCTTGTGAGAAATACAGAAAGTTTGACCACTTAGAAGTAATAGACAATTCTTTTACAGAAGATGGCAAAAGTGGTAAGTGGAAAGTAAAAATTGTATTCTCTGATTTTGAGGGTGATGGAACTTTTGATTTAAACCCAATTCAATAATGCAAACTACCTACAACATTTAAGCCCTAATGAAGTCCGCTCCCTCTTCTTTTAAATCCGGCGGAGAAAAAGGACAGACTTCATGATGCCTGGTGTTCCTCCTGAGACGGACAGGTGTACTGTGCCTCCGGCTGATGAGTTCAACATTTCGTCTTAAATTCGTGAATTCGTGGCAATACCTCACTGTTTTTCCGGAATAAAAAAGCTCCTGCCGGATAGCTAATTTATTCCGAATCATTCAGCGAAGCGTTTATTTAAATTTCCGATATTCGTAAAAAAATGGATAGCCGAGACGTGAAGACCTATTACCACTATACGAAAATACCACAATCGCGGATGGCCACATTTGATGTGTATGCCGCCGGACTGGCGAAACACCATGTCAGCGCCCTGCTGGAGTTCGACGTCACCGAAAGCCGCCGAAAGCTGAGCGCCCTGCGAAAAAGCGGCACCCCTATCTCCTTCAACGGCTGGCTTATCAAAGCCATCAGCACCTCCCTGGAACGCTACCCTGACGCAGCTTCTTTTCTTTATTCCAGGCGAAAACTGATTACATTCAAGGACCACCACATTTCTTTTGTGGTAGAGAAACAGTTGGGGGATCACAGAGTACCGCTGCCCATGGTGCTGGAAAGCGTCAACTCAAAAAGTGCACTGGAAATCACCCGGGAAATCGAAAAGGTGAAAGACCAGGTTATCACAAAAGACGACATCGTGCTGGCCCAATCGCCGAAACCCTATGAAAGGTTGTACTACCGTCTTCCCGGCTTTTTGAGAAGGGCATTCTGGAGATATCTACTGAATCATCCGCGGTTAGCGTTCAGGAAAATGGGAAACATTTCCATTACCTCGCCAGGCATGATGGGGAAAATCAATGGTTGGTTTATTCACCGGTCGGTACATCCGGTTTCGTTTGGCATTGGCTCTATCCTGAAAAAACCCGCCGTGGTCGACAATGAAATTCAAATCCGGGAAATGCTGAATGTAACCGCGCTAATCGATCATGACGTGATTGACGGCGCCCCCATGGTCAGGTTTTTAAAGGAGCTGACAAAAAACATTGAGGCGGGAGCCGGAATGGAAGAGGAAAAAGCATAAATCGAATATCGAAGTTTACATAGTAGCCAGTCAAAAACTACCACGATGATGTCAAAAAGAAAAGAAATAATAATATCGGTTTTCACTGTCGTTATTTCGCTGGGTATATATTATTATCTGTTTGGCTGCGCAGATAGAAAAATTGTATTTCTGTATGAGCATCTTGGCTTCACTCCTTTTGATAAAACTACTACAGGCCGTTACTGGATGACCGGATTAGTTGTAAGTGGTTGTCTGACCACTATATATTTATTAACCCGATTAATAGTAAGGTTAAAAATAAAGCCGGTGAAAATAGCCTGGAAGTCTATTGTTAAATTCTCTGTAATACCATTAACTATTGGAGTAGTATTAATTACAATGACTTTGGGCGAACCTAAAATGCCATTTTTGATTGCAATTAGTTCTGCCCTGGCTTTGGCAATTGGCATTGCGTTAGGGTTTAGTGTTGTAGATGATTTGGTGAAGGATTATAAATCAACATTCATTTATCTGATATTTGGTAGTGGATTAGTGCCTTTTCTATTGTTTTTTAGAATATTAGAATTACCACAGAAAGGGGTTCTCGCTATGGATATTTCGGTATTAGTTATTGTTTTTTCAATTTTAGGCGGTTTTTTTTGGTTATTAATATCCTATCGAATCTTCAAACCTAATAGGCCAGGGAGGTTAAATGTGATCAAAGGCACATTGGCGATCGGATATGTGGGGCTTCCTTTTTTACATTACCTCATTGCGACTCCAAAAGGAATCCCATACATAACATCTGCGAATAACTTCTTTCCTGATAACATGATTTTAAGAGTAACTAACTGGAGTTTATTACTATTAATGGTATTTTTAGTTGATAAACTAATAAAAAGAAAATGCCCGGTGGCTAATAAGCCAACATAGGTAAACGCAGAGATAAAATGAGGAAAAACGGCCGGTGTATAAATTGCTGTACACGCCACACCTGCCTGCTACACAGATGAGCTACCCGTGAGCAATGTGGCAGACATTCCAGAGGACCGCCTTTAGACAGGTTTTTAGTGGGTAAGCGACTTGTAAGCCCTGCTGTTGAGAACGCGTTACTGAACATCTCTCAGCAGGTATTGTTCAGATGTTTATAGTTTTGCTGTCATAAAAAGGTTTTAGTTATTTTGAAAATGTGAAATACGTAATTTATGAAAGACATTGTACTATTAGA
Source organism: Bacteroidales bacterium (assembly GCA_021738485.1). Lineage (GTDB taxonomy): Bacteria > Bacteroidota > Bacteroidia > Bacteroidales > JAIPAH01 > JAIPAH01. The sequence continues at coordinate 30,505 of JAIPBX010000021.1, forward strand.
CGGAGGAGTAGGCCAGGAAGTGTATAAACGGGCAGGGAAACCGGCCAATCCCATGTGGTCTTCCAGCATGATGATGAGCCGGCCGGAAATCGTAAAAGAAGTTCACCGGGAATTTATCAATGCCGGCGCAAAGGTCATCACGGTCAACAGCTACAGTTCCACCCCCACGCGGTTAAAGCGGGATGGTAAGCCAGAGTGGTTTGAAGAGTTGCAAACACAAGCTTTAACGCTAGCTTCTGAAGCGAGGGATGAGCTGGGTGATATGGCAAGCGACGTGCAGATAGCCGGCTGCCTGCCACCTTTGATTGCAAGCTATACTTCCGACGAGCGTCCTTTCTCTGAGATTAAAAAGGAATACGAGCAAATCGTTGCTATTCAGAAACCTTCTGTCGATTTGTTTCTCATCGAAACAATCTCCAATATAAAAGAGGCACAAGCGGCAATAGAGGTGGCGGCGCAAACAGGCAAAAAAGTCCTGATGAGCTTTACGTTAGAGGATAATCACTCCAATCAGTTGCGATCAGGAGAAACCATTGAGGAAGCTTTGAGAGGCGTAAAACAATACCCCCCGGATGCACTCCTGTTCAATTGCTCTTTCCCCGAATCAATCGGTGAAGGAATCAAGGCCTTAGGCCGTTTGGATAAACCTTTCGGGGGTTATGCAAATGGTTTTACCTCTGTTGAGCCGCTGAAACCCGGAAAAACCGTAGACCTGCTGTCGGCCCGCCACGACATGCACGAGGAGAAATATGCGCAGCATGCCATGGACTGGGTTAAGGCCGGGGCCACCATCATTGGCGGATGCTGTGAGGTAGGTCCGTCGCATATCGATTATCTTCGCCGGCAGTTGCAGGAGCAGGGGTATAACATTGTTCCTTTTCAATGAAATGACACATACGGATGCAAAAGATTAAAGGATAGAAGAATGACAGTGTGTACTAAAATGTCGCCCGGCAGGTGGTGGCAATGATTAATCCCGGCCCTTTTGGGATACATAGAGTTTTTTAGGAGTCAGATATACCTTTTTTAATGAACGCTCAACTAAGACGGACCTTTCTCCGGTGTACCCGGTAATAAATTTTGGTTATCGCCATCAAAAGCAAAGTGGGAAAGGCTTGGTATTTCGGGCATTTATTGGTGCCAGCGGGATAGGAATTGGAATCGGCAAGGCATTCCGCATGAAGCCTGTAAAAAAAGACAAACGGTAAGGTTCTAATCCGGCATTAAAATATTAAGCCCATCGCTTGCCGTTCTAAAAAAACATGTGTAAATTAGTGCGTCTGAAGTTTAAAAACCATTCACTCTAAATCGATGAAACCCTTGAAAAAGGTTTTCTGGCTGGTTTTGGTATTTGCCCTCATAGGTTGTGAGAAAAATAAGGATGATCCAATTAAAAAACTCGATGTGGAAACCTACATTGACCTGTTGAAGTTAGGCCGCTATGATTCGTTGAATCTGCCGGCTTTCAGCCCGGCCGACATTCCTGATTTGCTTGAGTACAGGAAATGAGAGGGGGTTTTACTTTGTGCTTCTTTGAGTCTTTGAGCCTTAGTGGCTATAACTCCAAGAGGCCACCAAGGCAGTAAGTTTCACGAAGAAAGAGGTATAGCACAATTGGAAAAGATTAGAAATTGATATGTAAGCATTTACAAAAACAGTCTTTTAATAAAATATTAACATTCAAGATTCTATAAGAAATACGAAACTTTAGTAAATCATTAAACAAATTATTATGGTAAAAAAAGTATTGATTGCATTTGGGGTTATTTTCGTTGGAGCGCTGGTTTTAGTTTTAAGGCCGGTTCCAATAGTGTCTGAAGATGAGGCACTTGTTAAAAAAGGCGTTGTTTCATCAATTTATGAAGGTGGGGTAAAGGATGTCGTTATTCATTTAGAGAATAGCAATCGCAGGTTTTATATAAACCGGGGATTAGAGAAGGGGCTTAAACTGAAATCATTGCAAGAAAAATTAGTTGGTGAAAAGGTAACGCTGAAGTATCCTGAATACTGGACGCCCCTGGACTGGAATAATAAAACCAGGCACGTGTCAAAAGTTGAAACAGAAGATGAGGTGATATTCAATGAATTAAAATAATGAAAGGCTTTAAATAAACAACAAAAATAAATGAAACTGCCCCTTACACTGATAACCGTTTTGAACTTCAGCTTATTCACTGCCATTATTCTTTTAGCAGGTTGTGAGCATGAGGAAACAGAGTTTTCGCAGTTTAACGTGACGGTAGAAGGAAAAGGCGTGGATTGCGGCGACCTGTATCTTATTAAGGTAAATAACAACCTGGAGGGGCTGTACAGGATAACCGGCCGGGAAAGCTGGCAAACCTGCTATGCATATGGTTTGGCAGAAAAGTATAAGGTGGAAGGCAAAAAGCTTTTGGTTGAGCTGCGTGCACCCCGAAAAAGTGAGCTTTACGCCTGTACAACATTGGGACCCGGATATCCTTGGGTTACAGTAGTTGAAGTGATAAATGCAACGAATGAATAAAAAAACATCTGCTCTACTATTCAGAATACCCTGGTATAAGTAACAATACATAACTACTTGATTCGTTAATCCTTAAAAACAAATCTATGAAACCCCATTATTTCATATTCATCATACTTTTAGTCCTATTTGCCGGTTGTGAAAAAGATAATGATGAAAAAGAATTTTTGTTAAACAATGTTCAGGTGGATGAATACTATGATTCAGAAATTCTTAATAACCCGTATTTTGATATGTACGGAAAATGGAAATTATTCGGAATAACCGGAGGAATTCATGGCAATGGACATGAGCTAAACTTTGACTTTTTCACGATGAAAAAATTTGGAATTTATGGCTTCATCAGGAATGATTCTATCCTCGAATATGGTAGAATATCCATTGACCAACAAACAGCAGATACCTTATTAATAAGGCTGATTCCGGATGAGGATTCTGATAATATATTTATGACTGATAATGAGAAATATGTGAAATTAAATGCAAAAGATTCATTGAATTTAGTCTCACCCTGTTGCGACAGATTTGATTATCATTTTGAGAGAGCAGAATAAAGTACAAACATGCAGCCTAATCTCTTGGATTTAAGTAAAAAGCCAATTTATCACCGGATAGAAGACAATCTGAAAATCCTTTACCACATAGGTTTTACAGTGTGGCGATTTAGTAACCGGTTTGCAACCCGGTTATTTTTTTATTATCTTTATTACTGACAATGGTAAAATGGCATTAAACTTAAGATAAAATGAAACCCATCAAACTTATTATTTTAATCGCAGGATTTTTAGTTCATTTGACCGGTTATGGGCAAAGTGATACCATTCTTAAAAAAGAACATGTAAACATGGCTACCTTAATCGTCGATTACGATACATATGCGTTTGACGGGGGCAATATATCCTATTATTCATGTTCAGATTGTCCCAATGACAGTATCCCCTTTTCCATTGATTTTTATCCGCCGGGTGATTTCGGGGGAATCACATTTAAGTTACATTCCACGTCAGATACCGTATTTGACGCAGGTATTATCTGGATGGGAACAGGGGAAATTGCGCAGCCAAAAGATTTTGATACCACATACTCTTTTGACTATTCCGGATCAAACACAGGAAAGCCTCATGACATGAGATACATTCATGTTGACGGTACGAGGATGAACGATTCCAGTCTCAAAAAAAAGGCCGATTCAGCCTGGAACGTAATTGATTCATTGGCAATAACCCACATCTTCGGCGATAAGGATTTTGAAGCTGCCATTTATCTATATCCACCCAGAGTTGGATTGTTTGACCCAAGCGCTGCTAAATGGATCATCTTTTTATATTACAATGACAGAACGAATGCTATAGACCATATTGCTAATCATAAGGGTAGTATATATCTGTATCCGAATCCAACAGAGGGTGACTTAACGGTTAAAACAGATTTTAACTCCACAAATACCAAACATTACAAAATTTTCGATCCGTCGGGTAAGATACGTGATAAAGGGCAATTTGAAGGGAATACCTATCAGCTTGATTTGTCTTCATTTGCTGCCGGTCTGTATTATATGACCCTGATTGATGATAAGGG
>JAIPBX010000022.1 GCA_021738485.1 Bacteroidales bacterium
TGACTTTTGTATGGTCATCGATTGTTTTTGAATATTATAGCCCGATAACGACTTTGATGATGCGGTTATTGATTTCTACAGGGCTGATGTTTCTGGGATTGTGGATATTTAACATGATTGAAAAAATCAGGAAAGAAGATTATGTCCTGTTTCTGCTTTCTGCGCTTTTTAACCCGTTTTTGTATTTTATCGGTGAAAATTACGGTATCAAATATTCTTCTCCTACTATTTCATCTGTTGTGATTGCCGCTATTCCCGTATTTACGCCCGTATTTGCTTATATGGCCTTAAAAGAGAAACTTAGCTTTATTAACATTATCGGGATGCTGGTTTCTTTCGCCGGCATTCTTCTGATTTTGATAAAACCCGATTTTTCGTTGAATGCTCAGCCGATCGGTGTGGTTGCGCTTTTATCGGCATTGGTGGCGGCGATAGCTTATTCCATTTTACTAAAAAAGCTTTCGGGTAAGTACTCCGCCTTCTTTATTATCGCTGTGCAAAACCTGATAGGTCTGTTTTATTTTGCTCCCCTGTTTTTTATCTTCCACTGGCAGAATTTTATCCATACCGAAATCACCTTTGAATTGGCTGCTTCATTGCTTCAGCTAGCTGTTTTCGGTAGTTCGCTGGCTTTTGTGTTTTACACTATTGGTACCCGGGAGATTGGCGTCAATAAGACGAATTTTTTCACCAACCTTATTCCGGTTATCACAGCGATCTTTTCCTATTATATGGTTGATGAAAGGTTTGATTTTCAGAAAATCATAGGTATGATCATTGTAATTTTAGGAGTTATTTTGTCGCAGCTCCACCGCCAGAGCCGTTTCGCTGCTTTCTACCGTTTTTTTTGGCGATTCAGAAAATAGCGTTATCTTCATTCAAAAAAATGAAAATCGCTGTTTTAGGTGCCGGACTTGTAGGTCGCGCTATTATTCATGATTTGGCATCGGATAAAAATTATTCAGTCATAGCTGCTGATGTGGATCAGAGTCGTTTAAACGACCTTCCTGACAAAGTGGAAAAACACAACGTTGATGTTACCTGGAAAGAAAACCTGAAACTTCTTATCGAAGAGGTTGATATGGTGGTCAATGCAGTGCCTGGTTCTCTGGGATTTAATGTTCTGAAGAATGTTATTGAAAGCGGTAAACACGCAGTAGATATTGCTTTTTTCCCGGAGGATATGTATGAACTGAATGATCTTGCTGTGGAGAAGGGTGTAACTGTTGTTTGCGATATGGGTATTGCTCCCGGTATGAGTAATATCCTTGCTGCTAAATCAGCACGGGAGTTGGATAAAGCGGAAAATGTAATGATTTATGTTGGCGGGCTGCCGGCTGTACGAAGAAAGCCTTATGAATATAAAGCCCCGTTTTCACCTGCCGATGTTATCGAAGAGTATGTCCGCCCGGCAAGGGTGAAAGAGCACGCCAATTTGATTACCAAATCCCCTTTGACCGACTATGAGCTCTTAGATTTCGACAATGTGGGGACGCTGGAAGCTTTTAACACGGATGGATTGCGATCACTGCTGGATTATATACCGGCGGTTAATATGAAAGAGAAAACACTCCGTTATCCTGGCTATGCGGAAAAGATACAACTCCTTAAAGACTCGGGTTTTTTTGGTGAGAAGCCGCTAACGGTAGAAGGGAAAACAATAACACCGCTGGAATTTACTTCTCAACTCCTTTTCCCGCTCTGGAAACTGGAGCAGGGAGAAAAAGATCTGACAGTAATGAGGGTCATTGTGGAAGGTGAAGCCAGAGGACGTTTTAAAAGCATTCAATGGGACTTGTATGATGAATACGATGCCCGGTTAGGCTTTCATTCTATGGCTCGGACAACGGGCTATTCAGCTACAAGCGTTGTGCGCCTTCTGGCAAGTGGGGATTTCAATCGCAAAGGAGTATCTGCCCCTGAGGTTTTAGCCAAAGATGATCACAACGTGGAGAGGTTACTGGATGAATTAGCTGCTAAAAATGTGATGTTTAGGGAGAAAACAACATAATGGTGAATAAATTTTCCGACGTTTTTAGTTGTAATTTCCCATAGATTTATATATTTGCACCCGCATTTTAACGGCGAGGTAGCTCAGGTGGTTAGAGCGTCGGATTCATAACCCGGAGGTCATGGGTTCAATTCCCATCCTCGCTACAAAAAGGAAGGATTCAAATCCGCCTAAGGCGGACATGGGTTCAATTCCCAACCTCTCTAGAAAAAGGAAGGATTCAAATCCGCCAAAGGCGGACAGGGGTTCAATTCCCAACCTCTCTAGAGAAAGGAAGGATTCAAATCCGCCAAAGGCGGACAGGGGTTCAATTCCCATCCTCGCTACAAAAAGGGCGGATACATATCCGCCTAAGGCGGACAAGGGTTCAATTCCCATCCTCTCTAGAAAAAGGAAGGATTCAAATCCGCCAAAGGCGGACAGGGGTTCAATTCCCATCCTCGCTACAAAAAGGAAGGATTCAAATCCGCCAAAGGCGGACAAGGGTTCAATTCCCATCCTCTCTAGAAAAAGGAAGGATTCAAATCCGCTTAAGGCGGACAAGGGTTCAATTCCCATCCTCGCTACAAAAAGGAAGGATTCAAATCCGCCAAAGGAGGACAAGGGTTCAATTCCCGACCTCTCTAGAAAAAGGAAGGATTCAAATCCGCCAAAGGCGGACAAGGGTTCAATTCCCATCCTCGCTACAAAAAGGAAGGATTCAAATCCGCCAAAGGAGGACAAGGGTTCAATTCCCGACCTCTCTAGAAAAAGGAAGGAATCAAATCCGCCAAAGGCGGACAAGGGTTCAATTCCCGACCTCTCTAGAAAAAGGAAGGATTCAAATCCGCCAAAGGCGGACAAGGGTTCAATTCCCATCCTCTCTAGAAAAAGGAAGGATTCAAATCCGCCAAAGGAGGACAAGGGTTCAATTCCCGACCTCTCTAGAAAAAGGAAGGATTCAAATCCGCCAAAGGAGGACAAGGGTTCAATTCCCATCCTCGCTACAAAAAGGAAGGATTCAAATCCGCCAAAGGCGGACAAGGGTTCAATTCCCAACCTCTCTAGAAAAAGGAAGGATTCAAATCCGCCAAAGGAGGACAAGGGTTCAATTCCCATCCTCGCTACAAAAAGGAAGGATTCAAATCCGCCAAAGGCGGACATGGGTTCAATTCCCAACCTTTCTAGAAAAAGGAAGGATACAAATCCGCCAAAGGCGGACAAGGGTTCAATTCCCAACCTCGCTACAAAAAGGAAGGATTCAAATCCGCCAAAGGCGGACAGGGGTACAATTCCCAACCTCTCTAGAAAAAGGAAGGATACAAATCCGCCAAAGGCGGACAAGGGTTCAATTCCATCCTCGCTACAAAAAGGAAGGATACAAATCCGCCAAAGGCGGACAAGGGTTCAATTCCCATCCTCTCTAGAAAAAGAAAGGATTCAATGTGAATAGCAATTTAAAATCATCATTTTTTCGCAATTGTAAATCACCCGTTTTGTCCTTGCATTACTAGTGGAGCTTAGCAGAACAAACGAATATAGTTTTGATTGCACGTGTTCTGTTGATTATTACTAAATAAGATGGAATATTTCTTTTTTTATTGACTTTACAATAAAGAATTCAGTCCTTTACATATTACATTGAAAAAGTTTGGAAAAAGAAACATTTTTTGCATCGCCGGATAGAACTTCAAAACAAACAGTTATTTCTGAAAGGAAAAAGCTTGAATCATCGGATATGCTTGCTACTATTCTTGAAGCAACAAATACGCTCTTTATGATTCTTAATGAAAACCGCCAGGTAGTCTTCGCTAATACAGCTCTGCTGGAGCTTCTCAAAATGGATAGCGAAAAGATTATAGGGCAGAGGCCCGGGGAGTTGCTTGACTGTATAAACGCCCGGGAGGCACCTTCAGGATGTGGTACCCATCGGTTTTGTAAGGAGTGTGGTGCTCTTGATGCAATACTCTCTGCTCAGCGGGGTGTTACCAGGAAAAATGAATGCCGGATTAATGCCATGAATGAAAACAAGCATCTCGCCTGGGATTTATCAGTGAAAGCCAGCCCATTTGAATTTGATAGCAATAGTTATATTTTGTTTTCTGTAACAGATATAAGCGATGCCAAAAGGAAAGAAGTGCTGGAAAGAACTTTTTTTCATGACATCCTTAATACGGCCGGGGCGGCTTATGGTTTTTCGGAATTTTTGAAAGAGGAACTGGAGGAGGAACAATCAATTCATACTGAAACGGCTCAGAATATTTATGATTTAACCGATCGCCTTATTAATGAAATAAAAAATCAAAGACAACTCCTGGCAGCTGAGAGGAATGAACTAAATATAGAAGTGGAACCTATAAAGTTGCCTGATTATATACATTCGCTGATTAGTGTATTCGATAAGTTTAAAAAACAAAAAGATTATTCTTTGAAAATAATCCATTGCGATGAATTTGAATTTCATTCAGATAAAACGCTGCTCAATCGCGTTTTAATCAATATGATTAAAAATGCGACTGAAGCGTGCGGTGATAAACAGGAAATTCTGGTAAATGTTGAAAAAAAGGGAAGCCGTGTGGTCTTCAGTGTCCATAATGAAACATATATAGAAGAATCAGTTCAGCATCAGATTTTTCAAAGATCTTTTTCAACGAAAGGAAGAGACAGGGGTATAGGCACCTACAGCATGAAGCTCTTTGGAGAGGATTACCTCAGGGGTAAGGTCTGGTTTACCAGTGAAAAGGAGAGGGGTACCACCTTTTATCTGGAACTTCCGATAACTATCTCATGATATAAAACAGTTAGCAGTGATGTTTTTAAAGGCGGTGCCCCTTTCTCAATTTAATTTTTTTGCTGTTCAGGGAAACTATAGCTTATACCAACTCCAAACACTTCTTTGAATTGCAACTGGGGAGCCATGGTCCCATCATCCTGTTCTATTTTTGTATCATGGTCATATACCATACGTGTTTGTAGATTAGCTGAGAAATATTGGTTGACTTTCATATTAACCAGGACTTCCCAGTCAATATCGATATTTTCGGGTCGATTGTTGTATCCGCTGAACAGATCCAGTTTTGTTTGCACGTTTACATTTTCCATCATTGCGGTACTATATTCTAATTTCACATATCCCCCATACTCATTCAAAAAGTTATCCCCGGGTTTCACACCGAAAGCCCCGGCATCTGATAGTTCATCATTGAATACGGCAGTGGTTTTTCCTGTAATGGGAGAGAGGAAAATACTAAGGTTTTCAACAGGTTGATGGTCCATACCGATTGAAAGGATAAAATGTCCCGGAGCCATAAAGTCAGAGATGGTTTCCCTCGGCCCCTCGTCGGGATAACTGTATCCCTTGGTAAATTGGGTTTTGAAATTAAAAAGGGCGCTATAATTCCAATATTTGCCTATATCCCGGCCGTATTTTGTTTGGAAATCAATTTGGTCGGTAGATTTTTTGAGTTTATCACCGATAATTTTTACAAAACCATACCCCATGTTTAAGGTGTTTTCCCAACTGTGTTTTTTTTCCTTATAATTGGCATAGAAATTAAAAAGCGCATTGGTCGAGTATGAGTCCTCCCCACCGGGAGCCCAGTTAGTTAACGAAATTTGTGAAAAAGTAATATCACCACTGGTTCCTGTTTTCCAAAGTTTTGTAGTATCATCCTGAGCCTGAATGCTTATCAGAGCAAATAACAGGGTAACTAATGTTATTGTTTGTCTCATTTTTTATTCGTTTTGATATAGATGAACATCGGTTTGCGGGAAGGGTATAGAAATCCCATTTTTATCAAATTCTTTTTTAACTCTTTCATGAATATCCCAGTAATACGGCCAATAATCGCCGGCGTTCAACCACACCCTTACTGCGATATTTACTGAGCTGTTGGCCAACTCCTTAACGGCTATCAATGGTTCGGGCTGTTTATGAATTCGCTCATCGTTATTAATAATGCTCCAGAGTATATCTTTGGCTTTATCAATGTCATCTTTGTAACCTATTCCGAATTCGAGGTCAACCCGTCGGGTAGTTTCCACTGAAAAATTCACAATGGAGCTGGTCGACAGCGGGCCGTTAGGCAGGTAGATTGTTTTGTTATCGACTGTTTTAAGAATAGTATTGAAAATCTGGATTTCGCTGACTGTGCCGCTGTACCCTTGTGCTGTAATATAATCGCCGGCTTTGAAAGGCCGGATGACGAGTATAAGCACACCGCCGGCAAAGTTTTGCAGGGTTCCCGATAATGCCAGACCGACCGCCAAACCGGCAGCTCCTAATATGGCGATAAAGGAGGTCATTTCAACCCCAATCATAGATAAAACTGAGATGATTAGGAGTATTTTGAGGGTAATGCTGATGAAACTTTTTAAAAAGGACTGGAGAGAGTGGTCCAGTTCTTTTTTCTCCATTTTCCGGTTTATAAGGTTGCTTATCCATTTTATAATCCGAAAGCCTATAAAGAGAACTATAATGCCAATTATAATTCTCATGCCATAGTCGATGACCAGATCATAAAGTTGCTGCCATTCCTCGCTGTTAAATTCCATGGTTTAAGATTTATTTTTATTTAAGAATAACAAAAAAAATATGCTATCCGTTCAATTCGGTTTTATATATATTTCTTCATTAACCACCACAAGAATCTTTAGCCTAAACGTACCTATTCGGAGAAGGGATTTCAACTGATTCACCTTGCATTTAGCTAATTTGTCCTGTATGCTTTTAAACTGGCTCAATATTCCGTAGCTTTGACCTGTAATTCTGGTTAAATTTACTAAAATAATCCGTCTTTAGTGTGAAACCTGAAAATATGTTTATACACATATTTGTATAAAAAATTAAAAATGAAATTATTATGAGATTAAGAATTTTTACATTAATTACCTTGATGAGTTTTGTTTCTGTATTACAAGCTCAGAAGAGTGTACTAACGGCTGAAAAACTTTGGAAACTGGGACGTGTTAGTGATGTTAAAGTTTCTCCTGACGGCAGTAAGGTGCTGTATGGCGTAACTCGCTACGATTTGAAAAAAAATTCCGGAGATCGTGATCTCTATGTTTTGGATGAGGCTGCTGAATCCCCCAGACAATTAACTGACTTCAAGGGAAGTGAATACAATGGAATCTGGCGGCCTGACGGAAAGAAGATTGGTTTTATTGCCACCAAAGACGGGACATCTCAAATATGGGAGATGAATCCGGATGGGACGGAGAAAGAAAAGATCACAGACCTGGAAGGAGGTGTAACAGGTTTTTTGTATGCGCCAGCTATGGAGCGCATCCTTTTTACCAAAAATGTAAAACTTGATAAAAGTCCCCGGGATATCCACCCGGATTTGCCGAAATCCGACGTACATATTGCCGATGATTTGATGTATCGCCATTGGGATGAGTGGCATGATTACAAATACAGTCACATTTTTGTAGCCCCATACAATGATGGTGAAATTGGGGAGAGCACTGATATTATGAAAGGTGAGCGGTACGATGCCCCAACACAACCGTGGGGAGGTATGAAGGAGATTGACTGGAGCCCGGGTGGTGAGCAAATAGCCTACACCTGTAAAAAATTGACCGGCAAGGAATATTCCCTGAGTACGAACTCCGAGATTTACCTCTACGACCTGAACTCAAAAAAAACCAGCAATCTTACCAAAAATCGTTTTAAAGGATATGATAAAGAGCCTACTTTTTCTCCTGACGGCTCTAAACTGGTATGGTGGAGTATGGAAACGCCGGGGTTTGAGTCGGATAAGCAGCGGATAATGCTCTATGATTTCAATACGGATGAGTACCGTGACTTAAGCGAAGGCTTTGACCAGAGTAGCTCTCATTTTCACTGGAACAAAGAGGGCGATAAGCTCTATTTTGTTAGCGGAACGGAAGCCACTTACCAGATTTATCACTACGACCTGAATGAAGAGGAGATTCATCAAATTACAGAGGGAAAACACAATTACCAGGAAATCCAGCTTGCAGGTGATTACCTGGTAGCCTCGCGTATGACTATGGCTATGCCCACCGAAATTTATAAAGTGAATATGAATGGAAAAGCATCTCAGCTTACTTTTACCAATAAAAAGTTGCTCGATGAAATACAAATGGGACGTGTGAAAGGTCGATGGATAGAGACAACCGATGGCAAGCAAATGCTTACATGGATTATTTATCCCCCGAACTTTGACCCCAACAAAAAATATCCTGCTTTGCTTTATGCCCAGGGAGGGCCGCAAAGTGCCGTTAGTCAGTTTTTCTCCTATAGATGGAATTTTCAGATGATGGCGGCTCATGATTACATCGTGGTAGCTCCAAACCGCCGGGGACTTCCTACCTTCGGGCAGGATTGGAATGACCAGATTAGTGGTGATTATGGCGGAAAAAACATAAAAGACTATTATACCGCTATTGATACCATGGCGAAAGAGGAATATGTGGATGAGGAAAACCTCGGGGCAGTGGGCGCTAGTTACGGGGGTTATTCAGTATTTTATATGGCCGGTGACCACAATGGGCGCTTTGATACTTTTATATCACACTGCGGAATGTACAGTTTCGAAAGCTGGTATGGCAGCACGGAAGAATACTGGTTTCCCAACCACGATATCGAAGGACCGTTCTGGCAGGATCCCAAACCGGAAAGCTATAAGTTTTCTCCCCATAAATCGGTACAGAAATGGGATACGCCGATTATGATGATTACAGGAGGCAAAGATTTTCGCATTCCCTACACGCAAAGCCTGGAAGCGTTTAATGCTGCTCAGCTCCTTGGTGTTCCCAGCCGTTTGCTTTATTTCCCGGAAGAAAGCCATTTTGTGCTGCAACCGCAAAATGCAGTACTTTGGCAGCGTGAGTTTTTTAAGTGGCTGGATAAGTGGCTGAAGTAAAAAGGAGCTGTTTAAGTAAGGCCACCATAGAAGATAATAATTGCCACTAATGCACGAATGAAAAAAGGCGAAGCGTCTTCGCTTCGCCTTACGTTTAGGCCGTAGAATCAACGTTAGAGAGGTTGGTCAAAACGTCTTCGTTTTGACCTGGAATTATTGAAACCTCTGGCTTCCAAGGTGATGCCGTGAGGAATCTGATAGATATTTGGCTGAACGTACCGTACGTTTACGGATGGGAATTTCATTGTTTTCATTACATTATTTCAGGTAGTATCTAGGTTAATATTTCAAAAATCATTTTTCTCATCTCCTTCCAGGTACCATTCCCGAAGGGCTTCCCCGATAGCCTGAGGCTGATCTTCCTGGATAAAGTGTAACCCTTCGCCGATGTATTTGGTTTGGAGGTTTCTAACGTGTTTTTGGCAATATTTTACCGTTTTTTTATTGATGATGATGCCGGGGTGGGCATAGATTAAAAGCTTTGGACAGTCCGATATACAAAAGCTTTCACAATATCTTCTTATGATACGGTACATTCTAGAGGGTTTATGATTTATGGGGACTTCTCTGGGCCAGATAAGCATTGGTTTGCGGTTACGGATTTTTCTGAAGGGTGCTTTATAGGCTTGTTTTTCTTCCTTTGTCAATGTACGTAAAATGAGTCGCGGCATTATGAAATTTATGAAGGCATTCATGAAATATATCATCACCTCACCTACTAAAGGTGTTCTTAAAAACCGGAAACCCCACCTTTGCGTCCATTTCATAGATTTCCAACGCCATGATTTTACAAAAGCTTCCATAAAAGCCACCTTTTTAATTTTGTCGGGATGGTTGTGCATATAGTAAAATCCCAGTGCTGAACCCCAATCATGCAACACCAGGGTGATATTTTTAAGTTCCAGGGCTTCGATAAAAGCCTCTATGTACCTATAGTGTTCTTCAAAACGGTAACTGCTATTTGGTTTGCCGGATTCGCCCATTCCTATTAAATCGGGGACTATACAACGGGCATACGGGGTGAGATAGGGAAAAATGTTTCGCCATAGAAATCCGCTGGTGGGATTGCCATGCAGAAACACTACGGGGTCACCTTCCCCTTCATCCAGGTAATGTATAAAGGAATCTTCCACATTGAGGTAGTGACTTTTCCAGTGTCGTTTTGAGGTACTGATTGATGTTTCTTCTTGGTCATTCATGCGTCTAAATTTTTTATCAGGATTTTTAAGCCTTATAATTGATATACTCTCAACTGAGAAGCACCAAAATGAAAATTGTGTTGTTGAAGTAACTTTTCAGCAATCTCTTTTGGTTTCTCATGCAAGGCAAAGCTTATGATACCCATATCATAACTACTGTCAGGAATGCTCATGGCAGTAGTATCTCCCTGGGTGCAATTTACAGGGTTGGCTCCCTTTTGCGACTGATTAATCATGGAATCAGACAGGTCGATACCTTCGATTCTCTCGAAGCCTTTATTTTTCAGATATCTTAATTGATTCCCCGTACCACAGCATATATCAATTATGCTTTTGGGCTGCAGTTGAGAGGCTAAATGTGTGATTTTTACCCTTACCGGATGAAGAAAAGGATAAAGCAGGATATCGTAAACGCCGGCAAATTGTTGGTATTCGTCCATTGATTTTGCTTCTTTTCTCAAATATAATGTTTTCATGGCAAATCATATCACACCCGTAATTTGTTCAATCAATTATACGGCTGGGCATAACCTTTTCTCAGGAGTTCGTCATTCAAACTTTCGGATGAGTCGCTGAAGAAAATGGTCCCGATAAAGCGGCCATAAACCCCTGCATCTTTTTCGGTATTAATGCGGCATAGGTTTTGGTTGGTTTCAAATCGTTTAATAACAAAATTTTTGGCTTCCATACCTTTTCTATATTCCTCAGTGTCCTTCTTCTGGCGCCAGATTTCCGGAGTGTCAATTCCTTTAAGGCGGATGCGCTGTTGCGTGGTCATTCGGAAGCCGATATCTATGACTAGATCCAGGGTGTCGCCATCAACAACACGTTTTAACTTTGCCTTGTATTCATACATTTTTGTTTGTTTATATACTACATCTCAAAATTACTAAAAATATTTATGAAGATTAAATATTATCCAAAGAATCTTTTGTAAATTCCAGCATTTCAAATATTCCCTGAAAGCTTTTTAGGATAGAAATAAAAAACCCTATCACTGCCATAGCGATAGGGTTTATATTTTATAATCAGGACTGCTGCCTACATTCCCAATATTTCGTAATTAAGTTTTCTAGGGTTGATACACATAACAGGAATCTGCGAGGCATTGAAGATAATATCTTCATCATAGCTTCCCAGCAGGAAGCGCTTGAAAGTACTGTCGGGGTTGGTCATAATCATTATCATATCGGCGTTTTGGGCGGTGGCATAATCTATTACCTGCCGGGTAAAATTCTCACCCTTTTCGGCTGTTTCAAGGGTATGCTGTACGCTGTTTTTCTCCAGGTAAGAAGCTATGCGCTGCGCGGCATCCTGCACAGCTTTGGAGGCTCCTCCGATTTGATAGATATGTATCGTGGCATCGAATTCTTTGGCCATAAAGACAGCCCATTTGGTTTTTTCCCACGGTCCGGCTTCATTGGTAATGGGTAAGACTATCTCTTTAAATCCTTTTTCAAACGCTCGTTTCTGGACGACGATAACAGGACTGGGCGAGCCGGTAATGACTTTCAGAGCAAAGCTACCCTTGAGCTTTTGCATGCCCTCCTTGCCATGTGTTCCAAGAAATACCAGGTTGGCACCTTCATTTTTGGCTACTTCGCCTATGGTCGTAAAGATGTCTCCGGGAAGGGATTTGGTTTCCACTTCCAGGTTTTCTTTGGCCTTTATTTCATCGGCTTTTTCCTGAAGTTTGGTCTGTATGTGAGCTTCCCCTTTGTCTTCCCTTTTAAGGTATTCTCTTGTGTTTTTATCAATGACATGAAGAAGCATTATTTTATAATTGAGAAATTTAGCCGCTTGCGCAGCATGATGTATGGCATTATCACAAACCTCGGAAAAATCCGTCGGAACCAGCACTAAATTTTTCATGTTTTCATTCATAGGTCTTAAAAATTAGATTAGACTTTTTGCGGCGGAAAGATAAGAAAAATATGCCAGATCAGGGTAAATAAAATATTAACAAGATTATGTATTTTGATTTTCTAATGAAAGGAGTTTATGCGCATACCCCCATTTTATAAGGGATTCTTCAATTTTCTTGAACGATATGGGTTTGGTGATAAAATCTACCATACCTGCATTGGTTGCCTTATCGATTGTAGACTGTAATGTATTGGCCGAAATGGCAATAATTTTGTTCTTATCTTTATCTTCTGCTTTCTCCATTTTTTTCATCACTTCTTTAGCTACCTGAAAACCACTTTTTTTAGGGATCTGAATATCCAGCAGGATGATATCATATGTTTTTTCCTTAACTGATGCTATTGCTTTATGACCGTCTATAGCCGTATCCGCTTTGTAGCCCAGCTTTTTTAGCAACATGAGAAGCAATTCCAGGTTGGAGGCATCATCTTCCACCACCAGAATATCCAGGGGTAGTTTGGTAGCAAGTTTTGTATCCAGTTTATGAGGCTCCTTCCTTATTTTTTCCTCAGTGATGTTTTTCAATATTTTTTCAAACAGATGGGTCTTGTTTTCTATGGACTGCACATTATCGATGAACATATCGGAAGAAAAGAGAAATGATTTTTTGGTTTGTAATAACAACAGGGGGAATTCCGATTTGCCCGGCAAAGATTTTATTTTCCGGGCCAGGCTTTTCGCCGTTAAGTCGGGAAGGTGATCACTTATAATACCAAAATTTAAATTGGTCTCACGGATGGTTTTTTCGATAGCATCCTTCTCGGATTCAGCGATAAAACACTTTATACCCCAATGCTGAAGGGTTTGACTAAGTTCTTGTTGATAGCTTATGTTTTCCGACACAATAAGGGCCTGCATGCCTAAAAATTCAGGGATACTACTGGAAAACCCGGAATTCTCGGCAGTAGGAACAACATCTATGGGAACCATAATATGGAAATGAGTATGGTTTTCCCCTTTCTGGATGGTGAAAGTTCCTTTCATGATATTGACGATTTTCTTTACAAAGAGCAGCTTGAAAAAGCTGTTGTTTGTGTCTATGGCTTTTTCCCAGTTTTTGTTTTCTTCTGAGGTAAGGTATTGTATATGTTGGTTTTCGAGCGTGGAGGGATTATGAGTGATAATAAATTTTATGGCATCATCAGAGCGATCGAGGACGTCTTCATTAACCTGTATGGTGATTTTTTTTTTGTCCTCTGTGTTTTGAGGATCCCCCATGCTGAGGAACAATATCTGTTCGAGTCGGGCTTTATTTCCTTTATAAAACTTATTGATTCCACTTTGGTAGTGAGTGGAAATTTCTACGTTTTTTGTTGAGATTGAGTTTTCATAAAAATTTTCAATAGCATTTTGTACCACTTGTTCCAGGTCGAATTGTTCCGCCTCTTGATCCCCGGGTTTTTCCAACTGAATAAAATCAAGGATTTCATTGTAAATATTTACAAGCGATAATCCGTTTGATTGGATACGATCGATTAATTGCTGCTCTTCTGCATTTAAATTCATTTCTTTTAAGAAATTCGACAGACCGATGATGCTATTCATCGGAGTCAGAATTTTATGCGTCAGCAAGGCAAGAAAATCATGAAATGATATATTTTGCCCTTGAATGTTTTTTTGCTCTTCTTTCAGTTCCCTTATCTCTTCTTCGAGCTTAGCTATTTTTTCGCTATATTGCGTACTATCAGTCATTTTTTTTATAATCTTAAATCACAAAATAAACTTTACAATTTATTTTATATTCATGAAAAAGAGATCAAATTTAATATTTTCATCAGAAAACTGTTTTTCACTTTATAATATTAATCCAGTGTTCGAAGATAAGGATTATACTTTACTCTTCAAAAACGAAGCAGTATAAGTTTGTGCCTTTTTCATTTCTTCAGGAATGCCTTCAAACACTATATAGCCTCCTTTTTTACCACCTTCCGGTCCGAGATCGATTAACCAGTCCGTACTTTTAATAATCTCGGGATTGTGTTCTATAACTATCACTGTGTGGCCGTTTGCAATAAGTCCACTAAAAGATTTAAGTAATTTATGAATATCATGAAAATGCAATCCGGTGGTTGGCTCATCAAAAATAAACAGCCCGGGTTTTTCCAGTGTGCCTTTTGACAGGAAAGAGGCCAGTTTTATTCGTTGAGCTTCCCCGCCTGATAGGGTTGTAGCTGCCTGGCCCAGTTGCACATATCCCATGCCCACATCAGCCAGCGGCTGCAGTTTCTGTAGGACTTTTGTTTCCGTGCTGGTTGGTTTCGATTTATTGCCAATAAATTCTATAGCTTCATCGATAGTCATCTCCAGCATATCGGCAATGGTTTTATCACGATATTTTATATCCAGTACCTCATCTTTGTAACGTCTTCCCTTGCACTCCTCACAGGTGAGGTAGATGTCGGCCATGAATTGCATTTCAATTTTCACCTTTCCTTCCCCTTCGCATTCCTCACAACGGCCCCCGGGGATATTGAAAGAGAAGTATCCGGGTTTGTAGCCCCTCATTTTAGCCAGGGGTTGATCGGCAAAAAGATTCCTGATATCGTCAAAAGCTTTGACATATGTAGCCGGATTAGAACGGGAGCTTTTTCCGATAGGATTCTGGTCGACCATCTCCACGAAACCTATTTTATCATATTCTCCCACTAAACGGTCGTAAGCGCCGGTTTTTTCTCCGTATCCACCCAGCATCTTTTTAAGTGCCGGGTACAGGATGCGTTTTACCAGCGAAGTTTTTCCTGAACCACTGACGCCTGTAATTACGCTCATGATATTCAGAGGGAAACGAACATTGAGGTTTTTTAGGTTGTTTTCCCGGGCCCCTTGTATTTCGATATAATCATTCCAATGTCTCCTCGTTTCCGGAAGGGGAATTTTCTTTGTGCCATTGAGGTAGGCTGCCGTCAGATTGTCTTTTTCTTGCCGGAGCTCCTTTTGTGAACCCTGGAATACTAAGTGCCCGCCGTTTCTTCCGGCCATAGGGCCAATATCAATAATTTCGTCCGCTGACCTGATGATTTCTTCATCATGTTCCACCACCACAACGGTATTGCCAAGGTCCCTCAGGCGTTTCAGGACATTTATTAACCGGTGGTTGTCTCTGGGATGGAGGCCTATGCTGGGCTCATCCAGGATGTACATGGAACCTACCAGGCTACTGCCTAGTGATGTGGCCAGGTTGATACGCTGGGATTCACCTCCCGAGAGAGAGTTAGACATCCGCTTGAGAGTAAGGTACCCCAATCCTACCTCATTCAAAAAATGCAGGCGATTCGTGATCTCCGTTAAGAGTCTTTTGGCAATTTCATGGTCATGAGAAGAGAGGGAGATGTTTTTAATAAACTCCAGGGTTTCGTCCACAGGAAGCAGAAGCAAATCGGTTATAGATTTGCCGTTGATTACTACAAATTGGGTGTCTTGCCTCAAACGTGTACCCTTGCATGAAGGGCAGGTAGTTTTGCCACGATATCTTGATAGCATGACCCGGTATTGGATTTTGTAGGATTTGGACTCTAGATATTTGAAGAAATCATTCAGTCCATAAAAGTATTTGTTGCCTTTCCAAAGCGTTTCTTTTTGCTGATCGGTTAGTTCATAATAAGGCTTGTGAACAGGAAAGCCGAATTTATGGGCATTCATAATCAGCATATTTTTCCACTGCCCCATTTTTTCGCCACGCCAGCAGGCAATGGCATTCTCGTAGACGGAAAGAGCTTTGTTGGGAATGACAAGGTCTTCATCAATACCTATAATGCTGCCAAACCCTTCGCATTTTTTGCAGGCTCCATAAGGATTGTTAAAGCTAAAAAAGTTGACCGTGGGCTCTTCGAATTGTATACCGTCTTTTTCAAAACGGGCAGAAAATTCCTTGATGTTAGGCTTTTCGTTTTCATATGTAATAACCTGGCAAACATCCTGTCCCTCATAAAAGGCTGTTTGCACCGAATCGGCCATCCGGCTCTGAGTATCTTTGTCATTCTTTATCACCAGCCGGTCAATAACCACCTTAAGGTTTTTCGCGTTCATATCCACTTTTTGATTACCGGATTTGTCGATACGGATAGTTTCACCGTTTTGCATCACGCGACTGAACCCTTGTTGCTGAAGTACTTTAAGCTGGTCCTCAAGCTTCCGGTCGCGGTGTTTGCGAAGGGGACAGGTTATCATGGCTTTTGTTCCTTCTTCAAAAGTAGCCATGTAGTCTAGCACATCCTCGATGGTGTCTCTTTTTACCAATTCACCTGAAACCGGGGAATAGGTTTTTCCGATACGAGCATATAATAATTTCAGGTAATCATATATTTCCGTACTAGTACCCACGGTTGAGCGGGGATTACGTGTGTTTACTTTTTGTTCTATGGCAATAGCGGGAGCAATACCTTTAATATAATCCACTTCGGGTTTCGACATGCGTCCAAGAAATTGCCGGGCATATGCGCTCAAGCTTTCGATATACCTGCGTTGCCCGTCGGCATATAATGTATCAAAAGCCAGCGAGGATTTTCCCGAACCTGAAACGCCGGTAATGACAATTAGCTTGTTTCTGGGGATGGCTACACTTAACCTCTTAAGATTATGGGTACGCGCCCCCTTGATAATAATGTGACTTTTGGCGTTAGCTTTCTCAATATCTCTATGCAAAATAGTTGCCTCCTTATTGATGTCAAAAATTTTTAAGAAAATTTGCTTTAATTAAAAACCTACCTTATATTTGCTGCAATCATAATTTGCAAAAATAAAGATAAATCAAAAACGGGAGGTCTATCGAGATACTTTTACGATTGAATTAAAATAAACAGTCATTATGAAAGTTCGTTCAATCAGTGATAAAGAGCTGATACGAAAGTATCTCGATGGTGATGAAAGTGCCCTCGAACAGCTTATAAACAAACATCAGAACCGCATCTTTGCCTATATCCTTATGGTGGTAAAGGACAAAGATCTGGCCGAAGACATTTTTCAGGATACATTTATAAAAGTAGTCAATACACTACGCTCGGGAAGTTATAAAGAAGAGGGTAAATTTCTTCAATGGGTTATGCGTATTGCTCATAATTTGATTATTGATCATTTCAGAAAGGAAAAGCGCATCCCTGTTATGGAAAATAGTTTTGAAGATTATGATATTTTCGACACCTTAAGTTTGGAAGACCCTTCTATTGAAGATAAAATGGTTAGTGAGCAAATCAGGAGGGATGTCCGTCAACTTATTGAATACTTGCCACATGAACAAAAACAAGTGCTCAAAATGCGGCATTATGCGAATATGTCTTTCAAAGAAATTGCCGAGCAAACGGATGTGAGCATTAATACAGCTCTGGGCAGAATGCGCTATGCCCTGATAAATCTGAGGAAGTTCATCTCAGATAAGAATTTGGTTTTGACAAAATAATTTTTAAGGCAAAAGCGAAATAAATACTTCATTAACTGCGTTAATCTTTTGATGTTTAATCAAAACGTAGTTATATGGAGAAAAAATTTACGCTTAACACACTCTTGTCAAAAGCATTTAAAAAGGCTAGCACAGCAGATGAAAATGATGAATTTATCCGCAACGCTAAGCCTCACCGGCATGTAATTCAAACGATAATGAATTACTCCAAATCCTTGTCGGTGTACAAAACACAAAATGCAGGATGGGTGCAGGTGAATAGTAATTAAGCTATAAAACTCTTTATTAGTAATCATCCTCCGATTGACAAGACGAAACGCCTTAGAAGGCCTGGGAAAATTTATAACCGGGCCTTTTTTATTATTTCATATTTTTGCATGCATATTTTGTTCTTCATGACAAAAAAAGAGCGATATCAACATTTTTTAGAGTATTTCACGACCCACCATCCGGTGGCCGAAACGGAACTTAATTATTCCTCCCCGTATGAATTGTTGGTAGCCGTAATCCTGTCGGCTCAGTGCACAGATAAACGGGTGAATATGATTACCCCAGACTTTTTTCAACGATTTCCTGATGAAAACAAATTGGCGGAAGCACAAAAGCAAGAAGTACTGAGCTATATAAAGTCCTGCTCTTTCCCCAATAACAAAACCAAGCATTTGTTAGGGATGGCCAAGATGCTGAAGAAGGATTTCGGGGGCGTTATACCTTCCGATGTCAAAGAACTTCAAAAGCTCCCCGGCGTGGGACGAAAAACTGCCAATGTTATTGCTTCGGTAGTGTATAACAAACCGGCTCTGGCTGTGGATACCCACGTTTTCAGGGTTTCCAGAAGGATAGGGTTGACCACCAACCCCAAAAGCCCGCTGGATGCTGAACAACAACTTGTTAAACACATTCCTGAAGAAAAATTGCCTATTGCTCATCATTGGTTGATTCTACACGGAAGATATATTTGTACCGCAAGAAGCCCCAAATGTCATGAATGTCCGATTAGTTTTTTCTGCCAATACTATGAGAAAAATGTTAAGGATTCCGCTGCGGATCAAGAATAAATTTAACCGGGATAAAAGTGATGCTGTTACTTTAATTCGTATATTTGTTACTATAAAAATCGTTTTATGACGCATTTGAAAGAAGGTGACAAAGCTCCTTATTTCAGGGCTAAAGACCAGGACGGAACGCCTATAGATTTAAACGATTATAAGGGTTCCAAGTTGATTTTGTTTTTTTATCCAAAAGCTAATACACCGGGATGCACGGCAGAATCGTGCAATCTCAGGGATCATTACTCGCTTTTGCACGAAAAAGGCTTTAAGGTGTTGGGAGTTAGTGCGGATAGTGAGAAGAAGCAAAGGAATTTCAGGTCCAAAAATGAACTCCCTTATCCGGTGATTCCCGATACTGAAAAAGAGATTATACAAGCCTACGGAGTGTGGGGAACTAAGAAAATGTATGGCAAAGAATTCGAAGGAATAAACCGTACTACATTTATTATTGATGAGGCAGGAGCGATTGAAAAAGTGTTCAGCAAGGTGAAGACCCAAGAACACAGTGAACAAATTCTTGAGCATTACGAATATTAAAAGCAATTCTTATGGCAAAATCAAAAGAAGAAAATAATAATTCAAATGCAAAGCAAGACAAGGAAAAAGCTTTGCAACTCGTACTCGATAAGATGAACAAAGAGTATGGCAAAGGAGCAGTAATGAAACTGGGGGATTCCCAAGTAGTGGATGTTCCTGCGATTTCTACGGGTTCTATAGGATTGGATCATGCCTTAGGGGTTCAGGGACTACCTCGTGGACGTGTTGTTGAAATATTCGGCCCGGAATCTTCAGGGAAAACCACCCTGGCCATACAGGCCCTTGCCTCTGCCCAGCATGAAGGTGGTATCGCAGCATTTATAGACGCGGAACACGCCTTTGACCGGTTCTATGCCAAAAAACTGGGAGTGGATATTGATAACCTGCTTATCTCTCAACCCGACCACGGAGAGCAAGCTCTTGAAATCGCCGATAATCTTATCCGGTCGGGAGCTATTGATATACTGGTTATCGACTCGGTAGCGGCCCTTACACCCAAAAGCGAGCTGGAAGGAGATATGGGAGATTCGAAAATGGGTTTGCAGGCACGCCTTATGTCGCAGGCTCTGCGTAAGCTGACCGCCACTATTAGCAAAACCGGTTCTACGTGCGTTTTTATTAACCAACTGCGGGAAAAAATCGGGGTGATGTTCGGGAATCCCGAAACCACTACCGGGGGTAATGCCCTGAAATTTTATTCCTCGGTGCGTATTGATATCCGCAAAATTGGTCAGATAAAAGATACTAACCAGGTAATGGGAAATCGGGTGAGAGTTAAAGTGGTGAAGAATAAAACCGCTCCTCCGTTCAGACAAGCCGAATTTGATGTGATTTACGGCGAAGGCATATCCAAAATGGGCGAGATAATTGACCTTGGTGTGGATTATGATATCGTGAAGAAAAGTGGCTCCTGGTATAGCTATGGCGACACCAAACTGGGACAGGGTCGCGATGCGGTTAAAAAACTCCTCTCCGATAACCCGGAACTGGCTGATGAACTTGAAGGCAAAATAAGAGAGAAATTAAAGTCAGAAACAGAAGCGGAATAAAACCTGGAGTGATACAGAGACTTGGATAGGTGGTAAAGTTTCTTGCTGAGGAAGAAGCGATTATTTACCAGGCTATCCTTTTTGTTAAGTTTTATAGTCTATGATAAAAAATCTATTGGTTGGTTTTGTGATAGGGACAGCATTAGTGATGTCCGGTTGCAGTGGGGATGACAAAAAACAAAAAGCTCCGCAGGAAAGCCAGCAGAAAGAAACCAAAAATTCGATTGAGGAGCTTACCCGGAAAATAAAAAAAGATACTGCCAATGCAGATTTATATCATCGAAGAGCCAGACAGCGCTATGAAAATGTGGAGCTCAACAAGGCATTGAGTGATATTGGTCAGGCGATACAATTGGAACCTAATAATGACAAACACCTGCTTTTGTTAGCCGACATCTACGAGGCAATGAATAAGTTTGAAGACTCCAAAGAAGTGCTGGAGCGAGTGGCTAATCGTAATCAAAGAAATGTAGAAGCTAACCTTAAACTCTCGCGCCTGGAGTTTGCCTACGAAAACTATCAGCGTGCTATTATGCGGGCAAACAGGGCGCTTGAGATCGAGTCTGACAATGCCGAAGCCATTTACCTGAAAGGGTACATTTACCTGGAACAAAACGATACGGCAAAAGCTATCGACCACTTTATTCGCTCTATAGAGAATGAGCCGGAATTTCAGGACCCTTACCTGCAATTAGGAAAAATATACTCAGAGAGGGGCGACGCACGGGCTGTTGATTTTTTTAATGGGGCTCTGAATATGAATCCCGACGATGTTGAAACGTTGTATCATTTGGCCATGCATTATCAGGAGCAAAAGAAATTTGATAAAGCTATGCGTACGTATCGCAACATTTTGGCTGTAGATTCGACCAATGCGAAAGTTTATCATAACATGGGATATATGTTGATGATTTATGCGGAAGATTTTGATGAGGCTATAGAATATTTTGACAAAGCCATAAAACATCAGCCCGGTTATTATCAGGCCTATTACAACCGCGGCTATGCCCATGAGCTGAGCGAAGAATACCAAAAAGCACGCGCCGATTACAGAAAAGCCCTTAATATCAGATCCAATTATGAAAAGGCCCTAGAGGGGATGAACCGGCTGGATAATGTGATTTATTGATTGGATGACCGGTTGTCAGCCGTTTATCCAATTTAACGGAAGGTTTACTATGCCGAATAACATTTTTAGTAATTCGCTTTTTTCTAACGGAAAAATAAGAAAAAATCAGGTAAGATAATCCCTCAGGATTTGTGGGCATCGTACCACTCCTTCAATTCCGGGATCAAGTGCTTTTCGATGTTATTTTTCAGCGTTTCAAAGGTAGCCTTATCCTGGTTTTCTCCGGTCCGTATTTTTTCCAGAAAATCCTGGGAATCGGAGAAAATTCCGGGAGCACCAAGTTGTGAGAGATCATTTTTTAAAGCGTGAGCGGCAAATTCAAGGTCCTGCGGATTTTTGGCTTGCATTGCCTCTTCTATTTCATTCTTTCTTTCTGGCCAGGTATCAAAGAAGATTTGTATGACTTCGGCCATCACTTCCTCAGATAACATCTCCAGTTTTTCGTTGAATTGATTTTTGTCAAGCACACCCATTATTCCTGATACTCTTTTTTGATTTCTTTTAATTCTTCTGCTATTCGGTCGGTTTTTTCTTTTAGTTGAGCGAATATTTTGTCGGTTTCTTGCATTGTTTTGTTGGCTCCCTTGCTTTCAAGGTCTTTAGCTAAGGCATGGGCCTCCTCGGCGTGAAAATGAGCTATGACCCCTTTTAAGGCATGAGCTGTGGTTCGGAGAGTTTCCGCATCATGGAGGCGGATAGCCTCTTCAAGGCTTTTAAGACGCTCGGGATACTCTTCGAAAAAGAGGTCTATTATTTCTACAATAACTTCATTATCATACACTTTAAAGCTTTCCTGAAATGCTGCTCTATCAATTTCCATAGTTTTGTTTATTGATCCGTAAACAAATATAAAGTATTTTGTCGATCACAGTCGTTGGGAAAATAAAAGATGCCTTATCTCCTGTGCAATTGCTTGTAAATTATTATGGTCATGATTATCCAATAATACAATAAAGTGGTTTTCACCCTTGAACATTTGTATTAATGAACGAAAACCAAAAATTCCTCCCTCATGGCCATAAATGTTAAGGACTTTGCCGTTACTGAGGGTATCCTTCTTTGTGGTAAATCCCAGGCCGTAGTGCTTATGACGGGCCTGAAGCATTTTTTGTTTTGATTTTTCAGATATAAGCCGGTTATTATGCAGGGCTTGTTGCCATTTATATAAATCGTGTGCGGTGCTGTATATCCCACAACTCGAAAAGGCCACGGAATAATTAACATGAGGGGCTTTTTTTAGCTGCTCGTTATCGTGGGTATATCCTGTGGCGCTTTTTTTAATAATCGTATCGTTTTTATATAGCCCTGAGTTGTTCATGCCTGCCGGGCTGAGAATATGTTCCCGGAGCACATTCTCGTAAGGCTTTCCGGTGATTTGTTCGATGATAACCCCCAGCAGGTAATAGCCTGAATTGGTGTATTTCAGTAGGGTGCCGGGTTCAAACCGAAGGTCTTTTGTCCAGAAATTACGGACGAATTCACTGGGTTTATTTTTTAGATGCATACGCTTTGCAAAAAAATCAAGTCCTGTATAATCAGGGATCCCTGAACTATGTTCCAATAAGTGACGGATGGTTATTTTTTCCGCTTTTTCGCGGGGATATTCCGGCAAGTACCTGGCTATGCTGTCGTTCAAATCCAGTTTGCCCTGTTCTGCAAGGCTCATAACAACTGTGGCTGTCAGAGGCTTGGTGCAGGAGCCTATCCTGAATTTGGTGTGCTTCGTATTGGGAATATCCCAGCTTTCATTGGCGTTACCCCACCCTTTTTCATAAACTATCTCGCCGTCTTTGGAAACAAGGGCTACTCCATTAAATTGATTGTGTTGGTGTTGCTGTCTTAACACAGAATCTATTGCTGCAGAATAAGCCTGGGATTTTACCGGTAAACTGCAGCTTATTAATAAGACTACGAGAAGGGATGCTGTGTATGCTGCAGGAATGCCACTTATTTTTTTTTGTTTATCCATCAATTTGTCATTAACAATTGTAACGCTTTAATCTCTATAAAACAAGTCGATGTATTTTAGAGCACCACTTTCAGGATGCAATTTAAACTTCATTTCCTCGGTCCAGGGGGCAAAGCTTACAATACCAAATTGGTTAATACGCATGTGGCGTGAGACCATCTTTTCATCATCATACTTCACAGACACTTGTGCAAAATCAGGAACGCGGTAATGAATACCTTTTTTTTCCTTATTGGTATTCATAATCTTGGTTGCGTGGGTTTCAATATCTTTTGTGGTTTGTTCATTTTCGGCTTGCAAAATCAGTGGACGTCCTATCGAACTGTTTGGCTGCCGGATTCCCGAATGGATAGAAAACTTACAAAGAGTGGTTTGGGATTTGTTTTGACTGCTGCTTTCAGGAATCCAGTCATAACTGTATTCTTCAAAACTGGTCACGGTTTTTCCGGTAAATAGTGCCCGGTATTCTTCCTGGCGTTTTTCCAGTTGTTTGTCCATGTATTTGATGGTGCCTTCTTCATATGCGGTCTCCTGGTAACCGATAGCCAGGTAATACCTGTCCTGGTGGATTTTTTGGATACGGTGAGCAGCCTCGCGGGCCATTTCTTCTTTTGTCTTATTCTGATAGTGGGTTTTGATTTGGATATCCTTTTTTATCGAGGTATCCACCGTGATCATACGAATGATGGTGTCCTTTATCTCCTTGCGGGGATCTACCGCTTGATAATGAAATAGTCCGGATTTATCAGTGTCGGTGGCATTTGACGTTACAAAGGATTTTTTTTGTTCCTTATTTCCTTTAGGAGGATAAGTGTTAAATCCTTTCAGCATTCCGGCCTCATCAAGCGCCATTATTAGATGCCGGTTTTCTTTAAGTTCCTCAGGGGTGAATTCAACAAAAAAGAACTGTTTGGGATCCGGTTGCGTACTTGTAGAAAGTGAAATTTCAGCAATGCTGTATGTGGTTTTATCATTGGTTTGTACATCATCTTTCCCCAGGAAATCATCGGCATAATCTGCCAGGGGGCCTGCATAAAAGGTTTCCTTCTTCACTTTGAGCTTGACATGGACAACCGTTTGTGGTAAGGAATAATAAATTCCATTCGATGATAGGGATTTATTTACCGGCTGGACCGAGTTCTGGCCCAATGCCACTGATAAGAATAATAAGGATGCAACTACACCAAGTAACTTTTTCATGAAAATTATTTTTTTCAAAATTACGAAAAAACGAATATCCGGGATCAAAATTAAAAAAGGGAAAGTGTAACGACTTTCCCTTTTTATTTAATCTACTTCAGAAAGAGTAGTTCCCTGTATTTGGGTAAGGGCCACAATTCATCATCGATAAGCAATTCGAGTTTGTCGATGTGGTAACGGATTTTGGCAAAATAGGGGATTACCTTCTCACTATAGGCAAAAGCCATTTTCTCATCATCCTCCATTTTATTGGCCTTTTTTCGTTCTTCAATCATCGCAGTTACATTGTTTTTGATTTCCTGGATATGTTCCGAAATCTCTTTAATGGTATGCACCTGGTTTTTTGAAAGTCCTGTAAAGGTCTTTTGGTCCAATACCTCTTGCAATCCTTTGACATTCTCCAGCAATGTATTCTGGTAGCGCACTGCAATCGGTATAATATGATTGATAGCCAAATCGCCGATAACCCGGCCTTCAATTTGTATTTTCTTGATATACTTCTCAATTTTTATAGTAAAGCGGGCCTCTAGCTCCTTTTTGTTAAGCACGCCCGTATTTTCAAAGAGCTTGACAGCTTCTTTACTAAGGATAGTTTTCAGGGCTGCCGGAGTGGAAGAGATGTTGGGCAATCCCCGTCTCTCAGCTTCCTGTACCCATTCCTCGCTATAGCTGTTGCCTTCAAAACGAATCGCTTTTGACTCAGTGATAGTTTCTTTTACCACACCCATGATCGCCTGGTTCTTATCCGTTCCCTCACTTATTTTTTTATCCACCTTATCGGCAAATTCATTGAGTTGTTGTGCCATGATGGTATTTAAAACTATCATAGGTTTTGAGCAGCTCTCGGAAGACCCTACGGCTCTGAATTCAAACTTATTACCTGTAAAGGCGAAAGGAGAAGTACGGTTACGGTCGGTATTGTCGACTAAAATTTCTGGTATTTTGGGGATATTGATATTTTGTTCGTGGCTGCCCGGATCGATCCAGTTATTTCCTTTCTCTAACTCATCCAGCATGGCCGTTAGTTGCTGGCCTATAAATACCGATATAATTGCCGGGGGAGCTTCGTTGGCACCAAGCCGAAGATCATTGCCCGGGGAGGCAATGTGTCCGCGCAATACCGCTCCATAGTCATGAACAGCCTTAACTGCATTGACGAGGAAAGTTAAGAACCGGAAATTCTCCTCTTTGGTTTTTCCGGGTGAAAACAAGTTTTGTTGCTTATTGGTTCTTAAGGACCAATTGTTGTGTTTCCCGGAACCGTTAAGCTTTGAGAAGGGTTTTTCATGGAGTAATACGGTTAGATCATGATGTTTGGCAATGCGAACCATAAGATGCATGATTAGTTGGTTATGATCTACCGAGATATTCGCCTCTTCATACACCGGTGCGCACTCAAACTGGTTGGGAGCTACTTCGTTATGGCGGGTTTTCACGGGTATGCCCAACCTGTGAGATTCATATTCCAGTTCCTGCATAAAATTCATCACCCGCTCGTTGATACGCCCGAAATAATGATCCGAAAGCTGCTGGTCCTTGGCAGAAGCATGACCGAAAACCGTGCGGCCTGTCAGCACCAGATCGGGCCGGGCACGGAAAAGAGCACTATCTACCAAAAAATATTCCTGCTCCCAGCCCAGGGTGGCGGATACGCTTTTCACTTCTTCGTCAAAATAATTACACACTCTTGTGCCTGCCTTATCCACAGCGCTTAATGCTTTCATCAAAGGGGTTTTGTAATCCAGCGCTTCCCCGGTATATGCAATGAAAATGGTAGGGATGCAGAGGGTGGCATCCAGGATAAATGCCGGGGAGGAAGGATCCCACGCCGTATAACCTCTGGCTTCAAAAGTGTTTCGCAACCCTCCGCTTGGAAAGCTTGATGCGTCGGGTTCCTGCTGTACCAACTGGTCACCGTGAAAGCTCTCAATAGCATTTCCGTTATCCAGTGGGTCGATAAATGCGTCGTGTTTTTCGGCCGTCGATCCGGTGAGCGGATGGAACCAATGCGTGTAATGGGTGGCTCCTTTTGCGATGGCCCAGGCTTTCATGGAAGCGGCTACCTGGTCAGCGGTTTTGCGATCGATTTGTTCGCCCTGCTCAATAGCTTGATTAACAATCTTGTATGCCTCATAGGGCAAGTATTCCCTCATAACCGACTTGCTAAAAGTAAGTTCCCCGTAATAACCGGAAACCTTCTCAGCCGTTTTGAAACTGCCCGGCTTTCTGGATAGAGATATTTCCAGCGCTTTAAATCTTAGATTATCCATAGAACACAATTTTGGTTTTGCAATTTGATTAGGTTTTGTTTTGAAAAAGAGACAAAATTACGAATTTATATATGTATAATAAATAATTCATTTGTTAAATAAATGTAAAATCCATAGCCCCAAAAACATTATCAAACCATTGACAATAAGGAGTTCAAATCCGAACTTGTACCCCCAGAACCAATCCTGGGAGTTTACGCTTATGACATAAGAAATCACCGGAGATAATATAGCAAGTATAGGTATTGCCGGGTCTCTGGATTTCATGCGTGTGAAGAGTCCGAAAGCAAACATTCCTAAAAGCGGCCCATAGGTGTAGCCTGCTATGGTAAACAAGCGTGAAATAACCGATTGGTCATTGATCGCCCGGAATACAATAATAATTGCCACGATAATAATTGCCACAACCACATGAACGAAATAACGCAGTCGGGTTTTTTGCCTGGAAGACAAATCCGTGCGTTTTCGGATACCAAGAAAATCAACCGTAAAAGAAGTTGTCAGAGATGTAAGAGCACTATCGGCACTGGAATAGGCGGCTGATATCAACCCGATCATGAAAACAATCCCTGCAAAGGGCATGAGATGCTTCAAAGCAATAATAGGAAACAAATTATCGCTGCGATTGGGGATTTCTATGCCTTTTGCCTGGGCGAAGATGAAAAGGGAGGCCCCCAATGTGAGAATGAGAAAATTGACCGGCACCAGCGAAGCACTCATCCAGTAAACATTTTTCTTGGCTTCCTTTAGGTTGCGGCAACTCAGGTTTTTCTGCATCATATCCTGATCAAGCCCGGTCATTACAATAGCGATAAAAGCTCCGCTAAAAAATTGTTTAAGGTAATGGGTTTTGGCCGTCCAGTCCACATTGATCATCTGCGTATACTCACTGGCCGAAAGGGTTTGAATAAATTCATTGAAGTCTAATCCCAGGTTGTCTTTAATTAAAAGAATAGAGACAATTACGGTTAGCAGCATAAAAGTCGTTTGGAGCGTGTCTGTCCACACAATGGTTTTGATACCCCCTCGGAAAGTATAAATAATCATCAGAATCATAAAGGCACTGACGGTCATCCAGAACGGTAATTCCCAAACATCAAAAACAAAAATCTGAAGCACATTGACCACCAGGAACATCCTGAATGAGGCTCCTATCAATCGGGATACAAGGAAAAAGAAAGCCCCGGTTTTGTATGACCAAAATCCGAAACGATTTTCAAGGTAGGTATAGATAGAGGTCAGGTTAAGCTTATAATACACAGGCAGCAAAACATTAGCTATAACATAATATCCGACCAGGTAACCGGCCACAATCATCATGTATGAAAATTTTGTGGAACCCACATCGCCGGGAATGGAGATAAAGGTGACACCCGACAGGGAAGCCCCTATCATCCCATAGGCCACCACATACCATGGGGACTGGCGGTTCCCCAGGAAATATGCTTCATTATCGGCTTTGCGGCTCGTAATGAAAGAGATGGTAAATAACATTACCGTGTAAACCAGGAAGCTGATGAATATCGCCGTTGGTGTCAAATTTCCTTACTTTAGAGTGTTTATTTGATTGAAAGGGCGAAAGATAATAAATCCTTCGCTACAAAATGAGGTTTTTCTTGCCCCTTATACTCCTCAAACGATTGAGAAAAGCATAAAGCTGTGTACATTCCCGCTCTGCGTCCAAAGGCTATATCCGTAGACGTGTCTCCAATCATCAGGGATTTGGAAAAGATGACTTCCGGATAATCATGTTGTGCCTGAAAAGCCATACCGGGAGCCGGTTTGCGATTGGGAGAACTATCCTCTTCCAGGTCCGGGCAATAGTATATGGCATCTATTCTTCCTCCGCCTTTCTGAATTTCTGTTGTCATTTTTTCGTGAATATTTTCCAGCATATGTTTATTCATCAGTCCTTTTCCGATGCCTTGCTGATTCGTGATGATAAATATACGTCCGAATATTTGGGAAAAAATCTTAAGAGCCTCCAATACGCCGGGCAACAACTCGAATTCCTCCCACTTTGTTACATAGCCATCTTCAATACGCGGGTTTATTACCCCGTCGCGGTCCAGAAACAGGCTCCACGTATTATCAATATCCAAGTCTTTTAAATTCATGTTGTGCTCTCTTGTAATCGTTTGGTATACCTATATCCAGGAAATAATTTTCAAAACCTACTCCATAAAACTTTTTATGCCTGTACTCCTTTTCAAGCACTTCTTTTTCAAAACTAAATTTTCCCTGGTAAGAAATTTGTTCAAAAAACTTTCGGTTGCCGAAATAGATGCCCCCATTAATCAAACCTTTTCCTTTAGCTTCCCCTTTTTCCAGGAAACCATTAATCCTGCCATTATCATCGATGGTAACAGCTCCATAACGCGATATGTCCTTTACTTTTCTGAGAGCAAGGGTTAAATCGGCTTTTTTCTCCCAGTAAACTTTTTGCAGCTCATCCAGGCTGATTTCAAACATTGTGTCACCATTAAGAATAAAAAACTGCTGCTCTCTTACAAGCGGCAGGGCATTTAATATGGCCCCGCCGGTACCCAATGGTTCTTCCTCCTTAGCATAAGCTATTTCCATTTGAAGGAATTCATTTCCAAAATGGGAGATGATGCTATCTTTTTTATAGCCTACGGCAAGAATAACGCGGCTTATTCCATTATTTTTCAGATAAGCAAGTTGATACTCCAGGAAAGGACGCCCATTGACAGGAGCCATAGCTTTGGGTATATCACTTACTACCGGGCGCAATCTTGTGCCCAGGCCACCTACCAGAATAATCGCTTCCATACATTAATTTTTGGGAAACAATTTTGATTCCACCGCTTCACAAACCAGGTGACCTATCATAATATGTCCTTCCTGGATGCGGGGGGTGTCGTTGGAGGGTACGCTTAACAGGATGTCGGCAATCTCCTTCATTTTACCTCCCGTTTCGCCTGTCAGAGCTACGGTGATCATATTTTTCCGGTTGGCTTGTTCCAGGGCTTTGACGATATTGGAGGAATTTCCTGATGTGGAAAGCCCTACCAAAATATCTCCCTTCCTTCCCTTTGCTTTTACCAGCCGGCTGTATACCTCATCGAACGAATAATCGTTGGCCACAGCCGTAAGGTGAGAGGTATTCACATGAAGGGCTTCGCTGAAAAGGGGAGGGCGGTCGTAATAAAATCTCCCGGTAAATTCTGCTGCCAGATGCTGGGCATCAGCGGCACTACCGCCATTACCACAGAATAAGACCTTCCCGTCCTTCTCAAAGCAATCTTTTATTTGGTCAACCAGAGTATTTACCTTTTGAATAAAATCTTCATCCTCCTTCAACCTTTTTTTTATATCTATTGAGGCTTGTATCGTCTTTTTAATGTCCATATAAGCTTATTTTTCGTTTACTGACCATGTTCTCAATCCATCCACCACATAATCGTATCTTTTGGCTTGTCCGCCATATTTTTCCTGCAGTGCTTCAATGACTGTATTCCGCGTCATAAGAGGGCAGTAAAATATCATAAAACCACCGCCTCCGGCACCCGAAATTTTTCCTCCCGTAGCCCCGGCATCCATCGCTGTCTGATATATTTCATCAATAAAAGAATTACTGATGTCGGAAGCCATATTTTTTTTGTGTTGCCAGCCAAAATCAAGAATGCGGCCTATCTCATCCAGATGCCCCTTCAGCAGCGCTTCTTTCATCATGAGAGATTGTTCTTTGAGTTTGTGCATGGCTTCAATGGATTCTTTTTTCTTTTCTAGTACGTTGGAAGATTGAGTTTCAATAATTTTTGATGAGAGGCGACTGGTTTCGGTATAATAGAGCACCAGGTTGTGAGCCAGCTCATTCATATAATCACTGCGGATACGGAGAGGATTCACAATAATATTATCTTTTTTAAATTCCATGAAATTCACACCCCCAAAGGTTGCCGCATACTGATCCTGTTTCCCTCCGGCCATTTGGAGGTCGACTCTTTCTATATTATAAGCCAGGCTAGCCATATCATACTCGCCCAAAGGCAACTGAAACCATTCCGCAAAAGCCCCCAGAATAGACACGGTAAGGGTAGAGGAAGTTCCAAGGCCACTGCCGGGAGGGGCATCCACGTAAGTATATAAATCAAAAGCCGGGAGGTTGTCAATTGTAAAATCCTTCATCACCCTATTGTAAACCCCTTTATGAAGATCAAGTCGCCCATCGATAGGAAGTTTTTCGGCACAGAGGTATTCATAATCCTGGTGCTTATCAACGGAATGAAGGACTATCTTACCATCATTGCGGGGAAGGAGGGTGGCATAGGCATACATACTTATTGTGGCGTTAAGAATGGCCCCTCCGTATATATCGGAATAGGGAGCTACATCGGTTCCGCCACCGGCTAATCCTAACCTAAGGGGTGCTTTACTTCTGATGACCATATTATGATTGATTTTCCTGTATTAATTGATCCAATTCATTGATATTGTCTATTAATACCTGCCATGAGTATTTTTTCTTCTCTTCTTTGATATTTTCCACAAACTCCGCTTCCCTGTTCTCTTTAAAGTATTTGTAAATGGCATCGGCTATCGCCTCTTCATTGGGCAAAACGACATACCCGACTTTACCGTCAGGGATTAATTCGCCCAGACCTCCTACTTTCGTCACAATCATAGGCTTTTCAAAATGATAGGCAATTTGTGTCACCCCACTTTGGGTAGCCGATTTATAGGGTTGCACGACAAGATCGACCGCACTGAAATATGTTCCCACCCTGCTGTCGGGAATAAAATCCGTTTGCATAATCACATTCTGCTCAATCTCCAAATCATCAATCAACTTGTAATATTTATCCGGATTGGTGTAGAACTCACCTGCCACAATCAGCTTGATATCCTTCATCCTGCTTTTCAGGTAGCTCATAGCTTTCAGCATTAGATCCAGACCTTTGTAATCCCTGATAAATCCAAAAAACAGCAGATATTTAGTATTGCGGGGCAGATCAAGTTCTTCACGAGCTGATAGTTTATCTTTTTTGCCCTTATAATGGTCATATAAAGGATGGGGGGAAATAAGCCGTGGCTTCCGTTTGTCGAATTTATCCACATCGTTGTACACTGATTTGGACATAGCGATAAATCCATCTACCGAGCCGGTGAAGTAAGCCGACAGCATTTTATCTCCCACCCGGTTTTCATGCGGGATAATATTATCTAAAATGGAAATAATACGGCTATGTTTGTTTTTACGGATTCTGCGGGCGATTGTCCCTAGCGCCGGAGCCATAAAGGGTAGCCAGTATTTGATGATAACAATATCGGGGTTCTGCTTTTGGATTTCCTTCCCGGTCTGGAGCCATGTAACAGGGTTTACCGAATTAATTGTTTTGCGTATATCCAGGTCAGAGGGGATGGGTTCATTCGAATATTGGGATTTTCCGGGAAAAAATATCTCCGGGTATTGCAGCGTAAAAGTATAAATTGTCACCTCGTCCCCGTTTTTCATAAAAGCCCGTGCCAGCCTCTCGTTATAAGCGGCCAATCCTCCCCTGAAAGGGTATGCTGTCCCCACTATACAAATACGTCTACCCATAAATTCAGTTTTTTGATTTTACTTTTTTGTGTTTAAATCCGCTCCGTTGTTCTACGCTGTATCTATTCCTGTCAGAATCAGATCGGGATATCATCTCAGCTATAAATCCTGTCATAAACAATTGCGCCCCGATTATCATGCTTAATACCCCCAGATAGAATAAGGGCCTTTCGGTCATATTATACACGTCTAAAGCCACCTTCAGATAAGTAAGATAGAAAGCTATGCCAAAACCAATAATAAAAAGCGCCGTGCCCATGGTTCCAAACAAATGCATGGGCCTTTTCCCGAATTTGGATACGAACATAATTGACAGAAGATCGAGAAATCCTTTCATAAACCTTTCCATGCCGAATTTGGTAGTTCCGTATTTCCGGGGCTGATGTTGTACCTGCTTTTCACCTATCTTGTCAAAGCCATTCCATTTAGCAATCACAGGGATGTAGCGGTGCATCTCGCCATAAACCTCTATGGTTTTTACCACGTTTTTATCATAAGCTTTCAGGCCACAATTAAAATCATGCAAGTGGATTCCTGACATCATTCGCGTAAAGCGATTAAAAAATCTGGATGGAACCTTTTTATTAAGCGGATCATGGCGTCGTTTTTTCCAACCGGAGACTAGCTGATACCCATCCTCTGTAATCATCCGGTACAACCCGGGAATTTCTTCCGGGCTATCCTGTAAATCGGCATCCATGGTGATTATCACATCGCCCGACACTTCAGAAAACCCTTCATTCAAGGCAGCCGATTTTCCATAATTTCTGCGAAACTTTATGCCTTTTATCTGTTCATGAGCTTCCGTAAGCGATTCGATGATTTCCCAGGAGCGGTCATTACTACCATCGTCTACGAAAATGATTTCAACAGTAAGATTGTTTTTTTTACATACTTCTGTCACCCATTGCGTCAATTCTTCAAGAGACTCTGCTTCATTAAATAGGGGTACAACTACTGATATATCCATTGCTAAAACTCTGTAATTACTTTGTTCGCTTCAAAAAAACCGATACAATCAAAGAAAGGAGCAACCCAACCAAAGTCGTGTAAAAGACCCCCGATATCGCCATCCAGTGAGGCTTAAGGAATTTTTTGGTCATGGCCATCATTTGGTCTAATTGTTTTCCTTCCACCCCTCGCCGGTACATCTCCTCCCTGGCTGCCTGAATCATAGGCTCTATACCCTGGGGGTCGATGTACTTATATAAAATGAAAGTGAATATTCCTGCCAAAATCGAAGCAAAAAGGGCTAGAAGGGTGCCCAGTCCAATACCTTGTGCATAACTCAAGGTTCCGCCGGTTTCTTTATCGCGATAAGATTTAATAGCCAGAAACATTCCGATAAGGAGAATGATGTAACTGACATATCCCAGGTATTGATTTGTCGTCGCCTCAAAAACGTATAGGATTAGGTTATAAAGAATCATAACCAAACCGGTTACTAACCCGAAAGTGAGGGCCTGGCTGCTGACTGATTTTTGTGATGCTTCCATGGGTTGAAATTTTAAGTTGTGCAACAAAAGTAAGAATTAAGCCGCATTGTTTTAAAAAAACAGAAACGAATTTTGCCCGGTAAATAAAGTTTTATACTTTTGCAAACTGTCGGGTAAGTCTTGTACGACCAGCTCCTGCTGAACTCCCCCAGGACCGGAAGGTAGCAAGGGTAGGCGGTTGAGCGGTGCGATACAAGTAGCTTGCCCGATTTTCTTTTATACATCTAGTGCAAAATGATTTTCAATTTACTAACTTTGTAAGAGTAGGAACTATCTTCTAATAAAAATGCACAATTATGATATTAAAACTTCATGAAAATAATCCGAGTGAGAAACGTATCGAACGTATTGTGGAAACGCTTGAGAACGACGGGGTAATTATTTATCCCACCGACACGGTGTATGCTTTTGGATGTTCCATTGACAGTCAAAAGGCTGCCGACAGGATTACCAGAATAAAGGGGGATGAAAAAAAGCGCGATGACTTTTCCCTGGTTTTTAAAGATATTAGTCAGATAGCCGAATATACCAAACCTATCCCCAATGACATTTTCAAAATAATGAAAGACAACCTGCCGGGCCCTTTCACTTTTCTATTAGAGGCCAATCATAAGGTGCCTAAGCTTTATAAAAATAAGAAAAGAATTATAGGAGCCCGTATCCCTCATAACAATATTGCCCTGCACATTGTCGAGAGGTTGGGGAAGCCCATGCTAACATCCTCGGTGCATGATGAAGACAGCATCATAGATTATACAACAGATCCTGAGCTCATTCATGAGCGATATCATAAACTTGTGGATTATGTGGCGGATGGCGGCCCCGGCGATAATGAAGCCTCTACGGTGGTGGACTGCCGCGACGATGCTATTGAGGTGGTTCGTCAGGGAAAAGGTGTGATCTAAATATA
>JAIPBX010000023.1 GCA_021738485.1 Bacteroidales bacterium
TTATAAAGTTGAAATGTATGATCAGGATAGCGATATTGCTGACAATTCCCAGATTACACAGACTTTTGGTATAAATTACTTTTTTAACGATTGGACCCGTTTACAGATTAATTATCTTTATCGCGCCGAACAAGAAAACTACTCCCTGGATGGAAGTGTTGTAGGCGAAACAGACAATGATTGTCTGCAAGTCCAATTGCAAGTTGTATTTTAAAAAGGAGCTAAAATGAAAGAATTAAACAAAAGATTAATAACATTAACGATTTCGGTGCTTCTGGCAGGAGCATTGTATGCGCAATCACCTGTCATTAAAGCCGGTGAATTTAAATCTGCTGCTAAAGAAGATAACGTGGTTGTAGTTGATGCGAATACCGCTTCAACCTTTAACAGTATGCACGTGAAAGATGCAGTAAATATCCCTCACCTTGAGTTATACAAAGACGGGGATATCAAAGGCATCCTAAAGGAACCCGACAAACTTGCTGACTACTTCGGAAGTAAAGGCATTGCCACGGATAAGAAAATCATCATTTATGATGATGGGTCACAAAAATATAATAGCCGCGTGTACTGGACGCTGAGATATTTAGGAGCGGATAACGTCCATTTGCTTCATAAAGACATGAACAAATGGCGGAAAGAAAGAATTCGCCTAACACGAAGAGGGAGTAAACCGGCTTCGGCCGACTTTACACCCAAGGTTCAGGATCAGCTCATAGCCAATGCTGCTGAAGTCAAAAAAGGAATCAATGACAATAATGTGATTCTTCTCGACTCCAGAGCTAAAGGGGAATATGAGGGAAAAGAGAAGAAAAGCAAAGGCCATATCAAAAGTGCCGTAAATATCAACTATAAGGATATTTTGGATGAAAATGGAGCCTTTCTGCCAAAAAGTGACATGAAAAAAATATTTGAAGATAAAGGCATCACACCGGACAAAGAAATCATAGCTTACTGTAAAACTAGTGTAAGAGCAGCCGTAAATTTTGTTGCTTTAAAAGATATTCTTGGATATCCTAACGTTAAGGTATACGACGGAGCATACCTCGAGTGGGAGTCTAAATATCCAAACTTAATAGAGCAATAACTTGCTCAGCACTGTGTGTTGTCCTTCAACCGGTCGTCTTTCGCGACCGGTTGTTTTTTTATCCAAAAGCCACCCGAAAACCCCATTCATGTTACTTCCCTTTAAATATGATAAATCAAATAAAACCCGATCTATGGTTCATTCACCTGTCAGCACACTTATGACGCTTCCATAAATTTGTATGGTAAACCTTTTATATGTTAATTTGTTGATTAAGATAAAAATCAAAAACCATGAGCAGACTTTTATTTACTCTTTTTGCACTCTTTAGTTTTCTCCACCTAAACGCCCAATTTATTCTTGACGGTGAATTCAGATCCAGAGGGGAATACCGCAACGGGTACAAAACCATACCTACTGAAAATTCGGATCCTTTAGCCGTTGTTGCACAGCGCTCAAGGCTTACTGTGAATTATAGCGCGGATAAACTGACTACAAAATTATCGGTACAGGATGCCCGAATATGGGGAGAAGACAAATGGAAAACCGATAACTCAGGAATGGGTTTGTATGAAGCCTGGATAAAATACAACTTTTCAAATCAGCTGGCCCTAAAAGTTGGCCGACAGGAATTGGTGTATGATGATGTCCGGCTTTTTACTAATGGAAACTGGCGAACATACGGCGAAAGTCATGATGCGGCTCGTCTGATGTTTACAAGCAAAGACGGAGATTTTATGATTCATGCCGGTTATGGGGTGAATAATGACCCGGAAGCAGAGTTAAAGCCTTTTACCACCGATTATTCGCTTAACGAATCCCATCATAAAAACATCGCATACTTATGGCTTCATAAAGACTTTGGTGACGATCTCGGGTTTTCCCTGGTCGCTGTGCGTGATGGGTTTCAAAAAGCCGACACCGAAGGAGAAGAAGGTCAAACGATAGAACATCCGGACATCATAAAATATCGCCATACCATTGGTCCTTACATGACTTATGCTGCCGGTATTTTTGATTTTTCCGGAGCTTATTATCAGCAAAGCGGGGAAGACCCCACAGGCAGAACGATTCAGGCAGAATTTTTCTCTCTTCGGGCAGGAGTCAGACCGGTTAAATCACTATACCTGAATGCGGGTTATGACCACTATTCCGGTACCGATTACTCATCAGCAAATACACCCCTGGAGAAAAACAATACATTTTCAAACCTTTATGGCCCGGGCCATAAATACCTGGGTTATCTGGACTTCTTCGGTAAACCTGCCAAGCACGGGGCCGGCGTTAATGACCTACTCTTTCGGGGCAGTTACAAAGTAAAAAAAATAGGGAAATTCCAATTGACCCTGCATAACTTTAGTTTAGACGAGCCATACCTGAAAACCGGCGAAAAAGTTGACAAATCACTGGGATCAGAGATAGATATAGTTTATTCCGGCAAAATCGATGAAAACGTTTCGCTAAAAGCCGGGTATTCTACAATGTTCTACCAGGAAAGCATGGAGCGGCTAAAAGGAGTGCAAGCTGGCGCCGGCAAAGATGTGCACTGGGGGTGGATAATGCTGATTGTTAAACCTACATTTTTCGCGACGAAATAATTTGGAACACTTATAAATAATTAATACATTTGATATAAAGAAAAAAATTATAATCATGGCAAATAATCGAATCATTGGCTCTATCGGGTACATTACCAAAAAAGAAACATTGTCAACCTATCAGTCACAGTATGATCATCCGCAGATGATTTTGGAGGATATGCATCCTTTTCCGGGATATTATGAGTTTTATAACATCCCAAGGAATAAAATAGAACTTGTCCCGCGAAGTTTGTTTGTTGTGCTTCGTACTTTCCGTTATATCTGCGAAGATGATGTCATCAGAATGGCACAGCGAATCAAGAAAAATTATCCCGAATTCAAGTTTGACGCGGTTTTAGGGCACATTACCCTTTTAAACGAATTGCGAACTGTCCTGCGAATAAAGATGGAGAATCTGGATCAATTGGGAGATCTTTTGAAGCTTTTTGAAAAAGAAGGGCTGGATTTTGATAAAAAAAGAAAAGTCAGAGACTTTACTACCATAATCAGTGTTCGCAAATACCTTGAAATGGAAGAACTTGATGAGGGTATCTACAAAGATACCGATATGGCGTGCACATATTATCTTAAGCAGGATTATGAACTGAAATGGGAAGATTTCGAAGAAATCACTAAAGTGTTAAAAACCAATTTTGAATACAAATCATTTGATGCGGCCAGAGGGACAATTTATGTGAAAGAAGGGCTGGTTGACCTCATAAGGATTTATGACGTTGAAGCGACACTTGACAAATTAAAATTATTGAAGAACCGCTATAAAACGGAAATTGAGCAATATGAACCACCGGTATAATCCCTTTGCTATTTAACAAGAAATGCTTCCGAAGCATTTTCAACGAATAAAGTCCCTTGTCATCAATTTGAAAACTGGTTTTTCAAACTAGAACTAAAGCTAATCAAACAAATGACAGGGGTTTTTTTGTTTATTTAACCATGTCAGAAGTTAACTAAATTAAAAAGGATCTGTGGTTAATAACCACCAATTATTATTTTTGCAATGAAACTAACAAAGAAAGATTTTGAAGCGCTTTCACTCGTAGAAAAGGCAGAACATACACTGGAAACGGGAGACGAAATTATGGCCCGTATTTATATGTATTATCTGATTAAGCTCTTTGCGGTGGATAATTTTTTTGTGGAGATATGGTATCATCAAACCAGTAACCACATCGCTAAGGTAAAAACCATTGAAGAAGAGGATATTCTGCATCACTACGGGAACGAAATTGATATTTCAGGCGCGGCAGGCAACATGGAATGAGTAAAATGCAGCATCCTAAGAATATACGGATTGAAGACTTCGATTATCCTTTAGAGGAATCCTCCATCGCGAAATATCCGTTAAAGCAGAGAGATCAGTCAA
This sequence comes from Bacteroidales bacterium, assembly GCA_021738485.1. Taxonomy (GTDB): domain Bacteria; phylum Bacteroidota; class Bacteroidia; order Bacteroidales; family JAIPAH01; genus JAIPAH01. Next base: position 3,992 of record JAIPBX010000023.1, read on the forward strand.
AGCTGCTTTTCTATAACCATGGCAAAATAAGCCGCCATCAGTTTTCAGAAGCTCCTGAGCTACTACCCCCTGATTCCCTCTTGGTTTTCAACGAAACAAGAGTAGTACAGGCACGTCTGCTTTTTCAAAAAGCAACGGGGGCTCGCATTGAAGTTTTTGTTCTGAAGCCTCATGATCAGGATATTCATGAAGCTTTTCAAAAATATGGGGAAGGGGATTGGCAATGCTTTGTAGGTAATGCCAAAAAATGGAAAGAAGGAGAATTAAAATTAGAGGGCGAAAATTTTGTGTTAAAAGCCACCCGGAAGAAGCAAGTTGGCAACTCTTTTATCATTCACTTTGAATGGGATAAGGATAAGACCTTTGCCCTGGTTCTGGAACAAGCAGGCGAAATTCCATTGCCCCCTTACTTGAAAAGAGAAGCCGAGAAAGCCGACCGTACGCGTTATCAAACGGTTTATGCCCGTAATAATGGCTCTGTGGCTGCTCCGACAGCCGGGCTGCATTTTACGGAAGACATATTGAAACGTCTTGACCAAAAAAACATCCGCAAGACAACAGTCACATTGCATGTGGGCGCCGGTACTTTTAAACCGGTATCAGAGAGGACTATCGGCGAACATGAGATGCATACCGAGCAAATCGTGGTCCAAAAGAGCACGCTAAAACAAGTGAGAGATAATAACCAAAAAATTGTGGCCGTGGGCACTACCTCGGTCAGGACATTGGAAAGCCTTTACTGGTATGGCGTAAAGCTAATGGAAAATTCTTCAGCGACTTTTTCTATAGGGCAATGGTATCCTTATGAAAATAAATCGCCCCATTTGCCCTCAAAGCAAGAAGCTCTTGATATAATCATTAATAAACTTGATAAAGAGCAGAAGGAAAATATCCGCGGAGAAACGCAGCTTATCATTGCCCCGGGATACGATTATAAAATGGTAGACGCTATGTTTACGAATTTTCATTTACCCAAAAGCACTCTGCTGCTGTTGGTTGCCGCCTACCTTGGCGACGACTGGCGGCGAGTTTATGACTATGCCCTGCAGAATAATTTTCGTCTTCTCAGCTACGGAGACAGTTGCTTGCTGATAAAATAAATTTATTGTGTCTGCTCTGAGAAATCCAATTATAGATGAAGTAATCAATTGTTTTAAGCTCCAAAAAAATTTGTATCTTCAACATCTTAAACACCACATCCCACCGATGGGGTCGTAACTTGGAAGAAAGAAAGAATTTTATGACATTAACCGAACCTGTTACCGGAATCATTCTTGCCGGGGGATTGAGCAGCCGCTTTGGAAAAGACAAATCATTGGCGGAATTCAGGGGAAAAACGTTTATCCAGCACAATATCGATATCTTGTTGCAGTTCACTTCCAACATTTTAATCTCCAGCAACACCGCTTATCACAAAAAGACAGGTTATCCAATAATACATGATAAAATAAAAAACATAGGACCTGCAGGAGGGTTGCTAAGCACTCTGCAGCATTCTCAAACCAAATGGAATATAGTCATATCCGTCGACCTGCCATTAATGAATGAACATTACCTGCGCTACCTTGCGGATAACAGAAATGAGGCATTGGTAACTATTGGCAAAGACTCCAAAGGGAGAACCCATCCTTTGTGTGGATTGTACTCTACTGACACTGTATGCTATTTGCAGGCGAATATTGTTAAAAAAAAGTATAGCATGAAAGAGTTGCTTAAGGCTCTGCCAAAGGTCAATATTGTAGCACCGCCCGAGAATGCTTTCTTCTATTCGGATACTATTTTTAAAAATATCAATACTATACAGGAATACTATCAGTTACTTAATGAAGGAAACGAGTTCACAGATCTCAACTAATCCTGCAACTTCACTAAACCAAAACCCCTCACTCATATGGTTAAAGCATTGCAGCTAATGATAGCCCGCCAACAAAATAAAAAGAAATAGACCGTTATTTAAAATAAAACTCAGGCAAGACACATTTATCACTCCGCTCATCCAAAAGTTTCTGAAAATCCTCCAGGCTCCTTTGCATCAATTCAGAATCCTGGTTGTGGCACTCAAGGCAGGATCCTACTAATAGAATTCGCTCCTGTTCCTGCTGATTAAACGGCCTCATATTTTTCCGGGTAGCCGATTGATCATTCCGGCCCTCCATAAATCCCGTCCAGGCATCTTCCGGTAAACCGTCATACTCATTATCAGAAAATCGGGGAGTAAACTTCCATTTCCCCCGCGGGCCATCGGTTTCATATTTCAGCTCTCCCCTTCCGTAGCCAAGCGCCAGCGAGCTGTTGTGGCAGGACTTACAATCCCGTCCTTTTGTTGAAATAGTATGGGGTGAAGACGGGGCAAACAACCTGTGATGAATCATTTTCTTGTCTTCATCTTCAGTCCAGGTCGATTTATCGATTGAAAGCACCATGCCAGGAGCAAAGCTGGTAACAGTCCTTCCTGTATCGTGCTCATCGATCCCCAGAGTAGGAGGATCGGCTAAAAAGCGGCCGATATACTCCACCCATGAACCTTTTGTTTCTTTGTATTCCAGTAAGTCAAATCCGTTTTCTACATCTTCATCAAATTCATTGTGGCATCCTATGCATTGCGGCGCCCACGAGGTATGACATGCCGAACAAGTGATATCCGAATGGGCATCACCCCGGGTGCAAATTTCTGCAGGTGAACTTAAAGTGAAGGATTTTTTTGTGTTTTTACCCACCATGTGAGCGCTATCTCCATCATACCAGGTGTTGGTCAGTGCCTGCCCAGCTTCATTTGAAACCAGGTATTTTTTATCCTTTGAGAGATGAGCGCGCAGGTTAATAATTTTTTGTTCTTCGGCGGTGAGCTCTTCATAGCTTTTTGTTTTGGGCTGCCCTTCAAAATGGCAATCCTTGCAACTCACTTTTTGCTGTTGCTCCTTGTGGGCATATAAATTCCCGTCACCCATAAGTTCATACGAAGTGTGGCAATCGACGCATTCCATTCCGAGCTGATGATGCACATCGGCTTCCACATACTTAAAAACGCGATCATCCTGCAAAATGCGGTATTTATTGGTATCCGACTCTTCCACTTCTTCTTTCTCTAGCTGAGTTTCATTCCACCCTTCATAATTGGTTGAAATCCTGCCGGAGCGGCTATGGCAGCCAAAACAGTGTTTATCGGAAACATTAAGCGATACTTCAGGATGAAAATGCGTCAACATCGTATCGGTATCTTGCTGTAAATACTTTTGCAACCCCTGTTCGGCTTTCTTGTCATAATTCAGATGACAAGCATTACACCCCCCACCGCGGGTCATCTGATCTATCACTCCAAATTCTCTTTTTTCATTCCCCAGGTGGCAATTGGCGCAAAGATTCCTGAAGTGCTGGTCAGCCGCGCTATGCGTAAGATTTTGTATATGAGCCAGCGCCGACAAGTCTTTCTCTTCATTAAAGACAAACCGATCCACGGTAATCATCCCGCTGTTGGTGGTCATGATATTCTTATCCATCCGGTCAGTAATATCCGGATGACATTCAGCGGTGCCGCAGGTTTTATCAGCAACGCTGAGATTTCCGGGAATAGTAACCATTTTCTCATGCGCCTCATTCTTATCCAGGGTAAAGGGATTGCCCAGATGACAGGAAGCACATCCGATACCCTGCGGGTTGTGAGAATCAGTAAGCCCGCTCATATCCTCATGACATACCATGCAAGCCTCCGCCCTGCCCCTAACCTTGGGGATCTCGCTGCCATGGTATTCCGACAATGTCAGAGGAATACGCTGGACTTCAAAGGGGTTATAAGCTTCTGTTGCGTATTCCGGCTCCCATTGCCAGTTCTCTCCTCTGAAAAAATAGCCTGTCACCGTCAAAGCACTGTATATCACTAAAGCTATCAATAAAAACCGCTTTAGAAGAGCAGCAGTTTGAAGATTAACTTTTGGAATAAAGTAAATGACAACCAGTAATGCGACAACAATCAATAAAGCCCATCCGGCCTGGCTCATCCAATGAAGGATTTCCTGCAGACCTACAAAATACCAGGGGCCTTTCACCACGGTATCGATGTTGTCATGAAGCGGTGCCTGAAAGAAGACACTCAAAACAGCAATTATAAGCGTAGTAATAACCGTAGTATGAGCTTTTGTCCAAATGTAGCGGGCGTGCTCATAAACTACTATAAATATAAATACCGTTGCAGTTGCCACATGATGCACATAAAGCAACTGAAAACTTTCCTTACTTCCCAAAAGAATATAAGATAAAAAATCTCCTATTAATGGTATATCCCTGATAAGTGCATCCAGAATCCGTCGTGCCTGAAGACTATCAGCATCACCCTTTAAAATAAAGCCTGAGAGCATCACAAAAAATACGGCAATCAATGACAGGGTTAATCTTAACCATGCTTTAGGTTTAACGCGGGATTCAGTATTTCGATACAAATGATCAATAATATGAATAATGGTAAATACCAGGAAAAACTGACCCGACCAATAATGAAAATTTCTGAAAAATGCAGCGGTAGGATTGTTGATAATAAACCGGCTGATTGATTCATAAGGACTGGCTACATCATAAGGGATGGCAAGAGCGATACCGGAAAGAGTACAAATTAATAAACTGGCTGTGGCTATGGCACCAAAAGTGTCATACAAAAACCCTTTGAATATAGACTTCCATTTCATCACTACGCAAACCTAATAATAATTTTACCTCCTTCTATCCGGTAATCGAGATTTTTAAGCGGTCGCGGAGCAGGACCGGATATGGGTTCACCACTCTGGTTATACCTTGAACCATGACACGGACACACTAAATGGCTACCTTCGGCTTTTGCTATTCGACAGCCAAGATGAGTACATTTTGATGAGAAAACTTTAATCTTATTCGAATCATTGACAATAATGCAATCTTCAAAGAAATTATATCCATTATTTAAACTATTCTTATCAACTTCTACAACTTTTTGCTGAGACAGGTCCTGATGCCTTCCTGTCAGTTTTACCAGGAAATACAAGAAAATGAGAAGTAATAAATTTCCGGCTTGCTTAAAAAACTGTTTTCTACTGATACCCTTCAATATCCCCGATTTTTACAATTTTTTTTATTAAAAACTATTCCGCCTAGTATGACCTTTTCTTCAATCTTACTGAAATGCAAATTTATATGCAATCTAAATAAATTCTTACATTTTTGTTAGTCAACCACATAGCCCTGTTTTAATATCTCAACATCCTTATTGTTTGCTATATATAATACTCAATATCAAGTACTTATTTTATATCCAGATATAAATATACCTATTTCTGTATTTAATCACAACTCTGTATTTTTGTGAATTGTAAGACATAGATAGTATTTAAATACATCTGTACAAATATAGTTAACAATTTATATAAGCTATAATAAAATGAAAACGAGAAGGGATTTCATAAAAATATCAGCACTTGGGGCCGGGGGACTTGCTGCGGCTGGAGGGGCTTATAAATGGGCTAAAGGCTCGGAGATTATGGATAAGCTTTCAGGAGAAGCGGCTGATAAAAACCTGAAACTTAACAGGTACCCCACCTATTGCGAAGTGTGCTTTTGGAAGTGTGCAGGATGGACTCATACTGATGACTCAGGAAACATCATCAAAATTATCGGAAATGATGATGACCCGCACAGCAACGGAAGAATGTGCCCGCGTGGAACCGGTGGTATAGGAATGTATTATGACGAGGATCGTCTGAAGACACCTCTGATACGCACCACAAAAAATGGGAAGCAGACCTTCCGAAAGGCCTCCTGGGATGAAGCTCTGGAAGTCGTAGCTAAAAACTTTAATAAAATCAAACAAAAATACGGTCCCGAGGCTGTGGCCGGATTTTTCCACGGATCACCGGGTTCTCATCTGGGACATACCCTGCATGCTTTTGGCTCACACACCGAAGCTCATCCATCCTATGCCCAATGTCGCGGACCGCGTGAAGTGGGCTTTGCCGCCACTTTCGGCAGCGGTGTGGGATCGCCTGAACCCACAGATATCAGAGATACCAAATGCATGGTTCTGATAGGTTCGCATATCGGCGAAAACATGCACAATGGACAAGTCCAGGAAATGGCTGATGCAATAGATAAAGGAGCTTCGATTATCACGGTGGATCCACGGTTCTCGACAGCTGCCAGTAAATCAAAATTCTGGTTACCCATCAAACCATCCACGGATATCGCTCTTCTGATGGCCTGGATTCATGTGATCATCAACGATGAGCTATATGATAAAAAATACGTTGAACAGTATGCCTATGGCTTTAAAGAGCTGAAAGAACACGTAAAAAAAATGACACCGGAATGGGCTTACGGTATTACAACCATTGAACCCTCATTAATCCGGAAGACCGCTTATGAAATGGCCGCAGCATCGCCGGCAGCCATTATTCACCCAGGGCGGCATGCTACATGGTATGGCGATGACACCCAGCGCGAACGAGCTATTGCAATTCTCAATGCATTGCTGGGAACATGGGGAAGACGTGGCGGATTCTATTTTAAGGAAGCAATGAGCTTACCTAAATATCCCACACCTGAGCCGCCGAAACCAAAATGGGACTGGAAAGATATTCACGGCGATAAATATCCTCTGGCAGCACTGCCCGTATCCAATGCCCTGGTGGAGGCTACCATTGCTGAAAATAAACCAAAGCATCAAATCAGAAGCTGGTTAGTAGCAGGGACAAATCTGCCATTAACCTTGCCAAATAAGGAGCAAACATTAAAAGCTATACAGGAGCTGGAATTCATGGTGGTGGTAGATACCATGCCTATGGAGGTGACAGGATATGCTGATGTGGTGCTTCCCGAATGTACTTACCTTGAACGCTATGATTACATTCGAACCTCGCCCCATCGCGAACCCAACATAGCCTTGAGGATGCCGGCAACAAATCCTAAATACGAGAGCAAACCGGCCTGGTGGATTGCTAAAAAACTGGGTGAAAAATTAGGACTGGAAAAATATTTCCCCTGGAAAGATATCGAGGAAGTATTGGACTGGCAATTGTATCAGGTAGGTTCTTCACTGGAAGAAATGCAAAAAGTAGGGGTGAAAAAGTTTGAACGGGCTTACGGAGCGCCCTACCTCAAGCAAGGAGAAGATTATGAATTCTATACGAACTCGGGTAAAATCGAGTTGTATTCTACTGAAATGGAGAATGCCGGTTTCGACCCGATGCCCTCTTTCACCCAGCATGAGGAACCACCCAAGGATTTTTACCGGTTGATATACGGTCGTACACCCGCGCATACTTTTAGCCGCACGGCCAACAATCCCAATCTGGTTGATTTGAAAGCCGAACCATTACTGTGGATTAATCCCAAGGTAGCTAGCATTTGGGGAATTAAAAACGAACAATATATCTGGTTGAAAAACCAGGATGATAAAATTACTCAGTTCCCGGTGAAGGTGAGAGTCACCGAACGAATTCGCTGGGATTCAGTTTTTATGCCTCATGGATTCGGGCATAGCAATAAGCGTCTGAGCCGGGCCTACGGTAAAGGCGCAAGTGATGCAGAGTTGATAACAAATGTAAACGTAGACCCGGTAATGGGGGGAACAGGCATGCGTGCCAATTTTGTGACCTTCCTGACCGAAGAACCAAAAACGGAGACTAGATCATGAGATATGCAATGGCTATAGACACCAATAAATGTGTCGGATGTGCAGACTGCGTAGTTGCCTGTCAGACGGAAAATAATGTACCTGTAGGATATGCCCGCGATTGGATTGCGGAAATCGTAGCTGGTACCTATCCGAATGTAGAATTGGAAATTCGTTCGGAACGATGTAATCACTGTGATAACCCCCCATGCGTGAGGGCTTGCCCAACGGGAGCGAGCCATGTGGTGGAAGGAGGCATTGTCAAGGTGACTCCCGAAGAATGTATTGGTTGCGGCGCCTGTATTCAATCCTGCCCTTACGATGCTCGCTTTTCACATCCCGACGGATATGTCGATAAATGTACTTTCTGCGATCATCGCGTCAAAAAAGGTCAGGACCCTGCCTGCGTAGCAGTTTGCCCGACGAAATGCATGTACTTTGGAGACCTGGACGATCCCAGCAGTGATGTATCAGAGGCTATGAAAAACAGGAAATATAAAGCCCTTGCTCCAGAGGCAGGTACCGATCCTCATATTTTTTATTTAATGTAATCAAAAATTTGAAATAACCATGACAGAAGAACTTTTGACAAGCGGCAGGATGAATCCCAACATCGATCCGTATCTGAATATTTGGCACTGGCATATTCCGGTTTATCTTTTCCTGGGAGGATTGGCCGCCGGAATTCTTTTCTTTGCCGCTTATTACACCATCACCGGTAAAGAGAAGCAAATGCCGACCACTGTTAAATGGGCTACTTTTATTGTACCGGCAGCGTTAATAATCGGTCTGATAGCTCTATTTCTGGATTTAAAACACCAGATGTATTTCTGGCGGCTGTACACTACAGTCAGGCTGGAATCTCCGATGTCCTGGGGCGCCTGGACCCTGATGCTTATCACACCGCTTAGTATCATCTGGGTGGCTACTTATATGAAAGAAGTAGTCCCTGGTTGGCAATGGAAATGGAAGTTTCTGGACACCGCGGAGACCTGGATCATTAAAAATAAAAAAGGGCTGGCATGGGCGCTGATTGTGCTGGCTGTTATTCTGGGTATCTATACGGGTATCCTCCTTTCGGCCTTTAATGCCCGACCGCTATGGAACGTATCCATTCTTGGACCACTATTTTTGGTATCCGGATTATCGACCGGTGCAGCAGTCATTATCTGGATGACCAAAAACCATCATGAACGCAAAATCATGAGCCGCATCGACATCCTTTTGATAATCATTGAGCTCTTCCTGGTGACGCATATGATTATGGGATTCCTCGCCGGCTCGGAAGTTAAAATAGCCACGGCTCAGCTTTTCCTTGGCGGGCAATTTACCGTTTCATTCTGGGTATTCTTCGTAATACTTGGATTGGTCTTCCCCTTGGTTTTGGAAACATTAGAGCTCAGAGGTTTTAAAATTCCAGTGGCAGTTCCGGCTATACTGATACTTTTCGGCGGATTGGTATTCCGTTTCATTATAGTAGAAGCAGGGCAGTTTACAAGATATTTGTATTAATCAAAAAGAACTTAACTTATGAACGACAAAAGCAATAAATACATCAGTCCGTACCTGGGAGGCTTTTTATTGGGCCTTCTATTGCTGGTTACCTTTTTCATTACTGGACGAGGACTAGGAGCCAGTGGTGCAACAAAATCAACAGTAGTTACAGTAGTGGATGCGGTATCGCACTCCCACGCCACTGAATCAGCATACTACAGCAAATTCATCAGTGACGATAAGCATCCTATGAATACATGGCTCACATTTGAAGTCTTGGGCATCCTGGCCGGCGCCTTTTTATCAGGGGCTTTAGCCGGAAGGGTGCGTTTCAAAACCGAACACTCCCCCAAAATAACAAGCAAAACCCGGTTGCTGGCGGCAGCTGGAGGAGGTATTCTCTTCGGGTTTGGCTCTCAGTTGGGCCGGGGGTGCACAAGCGGCGCAGCTTTAAGTGGGATGGCCACGCTTTCAACAGCCGGTTTTGTGACCATGCTGGCCATTTTCGGGACCGGCTTTATTGTTGCCTATTTCTTCCGAAAACTATGGATATAATTATTGTGAATGACTAAAAAAATTTAATAATGGGACCACTCATACCACAAGAAATAATTGACCCGCAATGGAACAGTGTCATTGCTTTGCTTATAGGGATGGCTTTTGGGTTCATCCTGGAATCATCCGGGTTCTCATCTTCAAGAAAATTAGCCGGCGTGTTTTATGGTTATGATTTCGTCGTTTTAAAGGTTTTCTTTACGGCAGCCATAACCGCAGCACTGGGATTGTATTACTTCGATTATGCCGGCTGGATCGACGGGGATTTACTCTACATTAATCCTACGTATCTTACGGGAGCTATAGCCGGAGGAGTAGTCATGGGAATAGGTTTCGTACTCGGCGGCTTTTGTCCCGGAACCAGTACCTGTGCTGCCGCAATAGGAAAAATTGACGGTTGGGTATTTTGGGGAGGAATGCTTGTCGGCGTGTTCATTTTCTCCGAATTCTTCCCATTGCTCCAGGAAGCATATACCAGTAATGCTTTGGGACCAATCAGGGTATATGAGTCGCTAGGCCTTAACGCTTCAACTTTCATCATGATATTAATTGTCGTTGCCCTGGCGGCCTTTTATGTAGCTTCAATGATTCAGAAAAAAATCAGACCTAAAAGAGTAGAATTTTAAAAATATTATTATGAATACACGGTATATCATATTGGCAATACTTCTTCTTGCCCTGGGCGCCGGAACAATGATTCTCCCGGACAAAGCAGAAAAAGAAGAGCTGCCGGCCGAAAGATTATTACTGGACATAACCAGCGACACCCGATTCAAAGAGCCAATTTTTGTGGCACAAAAAATCATAGAAAAAGACCCTGTATATACACTAATTGATGTACGAACTTCAGATCAATATAACGAGTTTCATTTGCCGGGAACCATTAATATTCCTTTGAAGGAGTTTAACAATCCCGAATATCAGGGTTATCTGGACCGAGAGGTAAAGAATAACATATTTATATCCAATGGAAGTTTAAAAGCTGATCAGGCATGGTTTCTTTGCCGCAGGAAGGGATATGAAAACAATTATGTGATGCAGGGAGGTCTGAACCAGTGGGTCGAAAATATCCTTCGCCCGACTCCTCCGCCTGCAACTGCATCAAAAGCTGCCTTTGAAGAATACAACAGATGCAAAGCTGCCAGCCTGTACTTTGGTGGCGGCTCAATGGATATAAGCACAGAGGTTAGAAAAGAAGAGTTACCGGTCAAACGAAAGAAAAAAGAGCGGAAAGTGGCCGGAGGATGTTAATCGATAAAATAAATGAATCATGAAAAAAATAAATAATCTGATAGCAGGAGCTATAGCTTTCGTTGCGGTAATATTTATTGCGATGATTAGTATTAATCAACCCGAGCATCCTTACGAACTTAGTATTGATGAAGCCTTGGATACTACTCTGACGATGACCGAAATGGAAGTATTCCCGGAAGATGTTCCCATGATGCTGGAAGACTCCACTTCCAATCATGTTTTTATAGATGTGAGGAATCCCGGTGAATTTGTAAAAGGACATATCGAGGGAGCAAAAAATATCCCTGTCAACAGTATTCTTCAGGAGAGCAGTCTTGAATTTTTCCGGGAAAAAGATTCGGCCACAACGGCTATCCTTTATGGAAAAGACCAAATACAGGCCAATGCCCCATGGATGTTGTTAACTCAACTTGGCTTTAATAATATTAAGGTGATGAAGGGAGGCTATGATTATTATTCAACCCATTCGCTGGATATCTATGATATGCCCGCTATACCTGAATATATGATTGAGGAACCAATGTATGATTATCAACAGGTCGTGGAAGAAACACCAGGGATTGGAGATGTAAAAGTAAAAACTGAAGGACCTGAAAAAGTAGTCCCCAAGCGTAAGAAAAAAGAACGTAAGGTTGAAGGAGGCTGTTAGGTCAAAAGAAAGAGTAGTGACGGTAAAAATAAGATCGATAAAGCAATTTAACCGTTAGCCGAGTTTAGTCTATACAAAATTTTATAACTAAATTGATGAAAAAAGCTGTGTCGGTAGGACACAGCTTTTTTTGTTACTATATATTAGTTAAATCTTTGATAAAAAATTTAGAACCGAACTTATTGAATTGCTACAAAAACTCCACTTTATCAACTAAAAAGGCTGATTAGTTTCCTAAAATGAATTTTTGCAATAAAATACCATTATTATGGCTTTTTTATAATTTTGTTTTTCTAAACCATGGCTGAAAAAATATCAACAAAAAAGAACAAGAAGCGCCGGCAGGATGATAACAAAATGGGCTTCTGGGACCACCTGGAGGAGCTGCGTTGGCATCTCTTCCGCTCTTTTATCGCAATATTTGTGCTTGCGATAGGAGCTTTTTTAGCGCGTCATATTATTTTTGACCTCATCATTCTTGCTCCCAAAAGTCCTGACTTTATTACCAACCGCTTCTTTTGCTCTTTAGCCGAATATACCTCAATGAATGTGCTGTGCATTAATGACACAACTCTGGAAGTTGTCAACCTGAAAATGTCAGGGCAGTTTCTGATTCATCTTTATGTTTCCATCATTACCGGAGTTATCGTGGCAATTCCTTACATTATCGCAGAAATCTGGGCATTTATCAGACCCGCTTTGTATCCGAATGAAAAAAAACATTCAACCGGTGCCATTTTTGTTACTTCATTTTTATTTCTTGTGGGTATTCTTTTCAGTTATTTCCTCATTGTACCACTAACCGTGAACTTCCTCGGCTCATACCAGGTGAGCGATACGGTTCAAAACACCATTTCACTGAGCTCTTATATCGGTACGGTGGTATCGCTTACCTTTGCCGTAGGATTGGTTTTTGAAATGCCCGTTTTTGTTTATTTCCTGACAAAAGTAGGAATGCTTACGCCTCAATTTATGAGGAGAAACAGAAAATACATGATAGTTATCATCCTGGTTTTAGCGGCGATTATTACACCGGCGGATATATTCAGTCAGATATTAATATCGATTCCTTTGTTTGGTCTTTACGAGTTTAGCATAATTATTTCCCAAAGACTCTATAACAAACAAATGGAGGAGGAGGCCCCGGAGGCAATGTAAGGGAGTTGTGGAAATTGACAACCGGGTCACTCATGACGTAATGATTCAATATTTGAAATGATCTGTAACCAAACTGAATTTACTGCGTCAAAACCAAAAAAGAAATATTATGAGCCAATCGAGATTGTACAGAGAAACATCAAACCAGGTAATCGGTGGAGTTTGTTCAGGTTTGGGAACCTACCTCAACATCGATCCTGTTATTGTCCGCATCATATTTGTGCTGCTGGCAATATTTGGCGGGGGAGGGTTAATTATCTATATTTTGCTTTGGATCTTCGTCCCTGCAAGAGATTCATATGCTTATTACCAAAATGCGAATGATAATATGGAACAGCCTCCACCAAACGAAGAGCAACAGCATCAACCTGTAATGGATCCCTCTCGCGGGAGCCTGTTAGCAGGCCTCATTTTAATCACATTCGGGGCTATCTTTTTAGTAGACCGCTTTGTACCGGCTATTGATTTTGCCGATCTTTGGCCGCTACTGCTTATTGTGGCCGGAGTATTATTGTTAAGAAACCATTTTACACACGATAAAAACGAAGAGCAATGAGTTATAAAAAAATTTTCTGGGGTGTTATCCTGATTCTTATCGGATCACTGTTTATATTGAAAAATTTAGGCTTGATCTATTTCGACTGGGGAATGATATTAAGTATGTGGCCATTAGTGCTGATTCTTTGGGGCATCTCTATCCTGCCCTTTAAAAGCGGTATAAAGCTGATCCTATCTCTGGCTTCCATAGTTATAGCCTTCCTTGTCGTCAACAGATATGAGGAAAGGGTCTATGACGGTTATGGCCTGTGGGATAAAGGCATAGAGTTCAATTTTGACGGCGACCGTAACTGGGAAGATAAAGAATACAATACCTACCAATGGGAACAGGATCAAAAACTAACGGCCGAATATAAAGACAAAAAACATGCTTCGCTTAATTTTAATGCCGGGGCAGGTGAATTTGTTATATCCGAATCCTCCGAGGATTACCTCGCTACCTTTCTCCGCAAAGGGGAAGGCGGAAAATATTCAATGACAACGCAGACGGAGGAAAATCGTCAAAAAATCGATTTCAAATTAAAAACAAAGACATGGTCCACTGATAAGACCGTCGAAAATAAGGTGAATCTTATCCTCCATCCTGCTCCGCTATGGGATTTTGATTTTGATGTGGGGGCCGCTAAAATTGATTTTGATTTATCCTCACTGCGCACCAAACTCGTTGATATAGATGGTGGCGCTTCATCGATATACTTAAAACTGGGCGACCGGCATAACAAAACCCGCGTTGAAGTAGATGCAGGTGCCTCGGAAGTAAACATCAAAATCCCCGAAGGTAGCGGCTGTCGCGTAAAAACATCTACTTTTCTTTCAGGAAAATCGCTTTCCGGCTTTAATAAAATGGATAACGGCGATTATGTGACAGAAGGCTACGAACAAGCGGATAAAAAAATTGAAATAAAAGTGCAGGCAGCAATATCTGACATTAATATTTCGCGGTATTAAAAAAAATTCCCTCAACCCAGGGTTTATCAAAGCACTCTTTTTATAAAATGGTATTCAGCAACTTTTACCTGTAAGCCGAAGTTGCTGAATATCATTGCTTTTTCCTACCGGGCCTGAACTCGCAAGTCTTGCCTGTAAAAGCGCTGATAATGGCACACAGTTCATCGGGAGCTTCAGCATGAATCCAATGACTAGTTCCGGCAACCGTTTCTATTTCCGCTTCGGGGAAGTGACGGTATATTTTGTCAAAGTCCGCATCAAGCACATAATCGGATTTTTCGCCTCTCACAAAAAGCGTGGGTTTCTCATAGCGGTTGAAATGTTCAACCCCCTCAAAAATGTTTTCAAGATTATCATAAATCGCCTGAAGATTTAAACGCCATTTAAACGTGTTTTTACCTTCCCTTGTAAGATTTTTCATGATAAACTGCCGTATGGGCTTGCTGCTAATTCCTTTCTGCAATTGCTTATCCACATCTTCCCGGGTAGTCACCTCTGAAAAATCCACCGCCTGCATAGTTTCAATCATCTGCTGATGCCCGTGCTGAGGTGGATATTTCCTCAGGCTAATGTCAACTACCATCAGGCTGTTCACCCTTTCAGGATATTCTAAAGCAAAATACATCGCCACTTTCCCGCCCATGGAGTGACCTATGATAATTGGATTTTCCAGTTGATGATCTTCTATAAACTCATTCAGATCATCCATCATAGCTACATAATTAAAAGTATCGCTATGAGGGGATTGACCATGATTTCGCATATCCGGAATATAAACCGAAAACTGTTCGGCAATTTTCCGGGCTATGGTCACCCAGTTATCCGAAACACCAAAAATCCCGTGAAGAATAATTACAGGTTGTCCCTCGCCGAAATGTCTGTAAAATAATTTCATGAGAATAATCCTTTCCGTTTATAATCCATTAATAAGCCTGGCTATTTTTTGGATGCTTCCCTGATTTCCTTCAGGTATAGCTGTATGGTTTTCTCCAATCCATAATAAAGGGCATCACTGATTAATGCATGGCCGATAGAAACTTCCAGAAGATGCGGTATGTTAGCCACGAAATAACGCAGATTCCCCAGATCCAGGTCATGACCGGCATTAACCCCCAATCCAGCCTCATGTGCTGCTTTTGCGGCTTCAATAAAAGGAGCTATGGCTTCTTCCTTATCCTGGTGAAAATCCCGTGCAAAAGGCTCGGTATATAATTCCACCCGATCAACACCGATTTTGGCGGCATTTTTAATCATTTTTTCATCTGTATCGATGAAAATAGAAGTTCGAATTCCGTTCTGCTTTAATTCCTGGTATACCTCTTTGAGTAATGATTCATTCTCAATGGTATCCCACCCATGGTTAGAGGTCAGGGCGTGAGGAGGATCGGGAACCAAAGTCACCTGGGCCGGTCTGACCTCAGTCACAAGTTGCAGAAAACTAATCCCGGGATACCCTTCGATATTAAACTCTCTGGATAAGATTGGTTTTAATTGCCGCACATCTTCATAGCGTATATGTCGCTCATCAGGACGCGGGTGTACTGTAATTCCTTCAGCACCATACTCTTCACATTTCAAAGCTGCTTTTTCCACATCCGGTATATTTCCGCCGCGAGCATTTCTGATAGTAGCAATTTTGTTAATGTTAACGCTTAAACGTGTCATGTGGTCAAATATTTAATTAATAGGCTTTCGCAAATATTACGCGGCGTTCCGAAGGTTTACCCGTATAGATGCATTTCCCCTCTTCCTTTTTATCATCAAGCGGCAGAGCTCTGATAGTAGCTTTGGTTTCTTCTTTAATGGCCTGCTCGGTTTCTGCTGTGCCATCCCAGTGAGCATAAACAAATCCCCCTTTGTTGTTTACCACATCTTTAAATTCCTCCCATGTATCTGCGGTATGGGTATTTTCATTGCGAAAATCCAGCGCTTTTTGATAAAGATTGCTTTGCACGCTTTCCAGCAAATGTTTTACCTTGTTGGTGATATCGGCCAGTTGGTAAGCCTCTTTTTCCAATGTATCCCTGCGGGCTACCTCTACAGTTTGGTTATCCAAATCCCTGGGGCCAATAGCCAGCCGTACGGGAACACCCTTGTATTCCCACTCTGAAAATTTAAAGCCGGGTTTCTGTGTGTCGCGATTATCATATTTTACCGCGATGTCCTGATCCTGCATTTCCTTTTTAATGCGGTTAGCAACTTCGGAGACTCGGTTAAACTGTTCTTCATTTTTATATATTGGAACAATAACTACCTGTATAGGAGCCAGCTTAGGAGGAATCACCAACCCATTGTCATCCGAGTGTGCCATTATCAGGGCTCCCATTAATCGCGTAGATACGCCCCATGAAGTAGCCCAGACATACTCTCGCTTATTATCTTTACTCAAGTACTTGACATCAAAAGCTTTGGCAAAATTCTGTCCCAAAAAATGCGATGTTCCTGCCTGAAGGGCTCGGGCATCCTGCATCAGCGCTTCTATACAATATGTCTCCACGGCACCCGCAAAACGCTCATTCGGAGATTTAGTTCCCTGAATAACCGGTATCGCCATCCAGTTCTCCACAAAATCCGTGTATACATTAAGCATGGTTTTTGTCTCCTCCAGCGCCTCTTCTTTGGTGGCATGAGCCGTATGACCTTCCTGCCACAGAAACTCTGCGGTTCTTAGAAAAAGACGTGTTCTCATCTCCCATCTTACAACATTGGCCCATTGATTCACAAGGATAGGTAAATCACGATAAGATTGTACCCAATTGCGATAGGTGTCCCAAATAATTGTTTCAGAAGTCGGGCGGACTATGAGCTCTTCTTCAAGCCTTGCATTCTCATCGGCAACAAGATCTTTTCCATCTTCACTCTCTTTAAGCCTGTAGTGCGTTACAACAGCGCATTCTTTAGCAAAACCTTCCACGTGATCGGCTTCTTTATTGAAAAATGACTTGGGAATAAATAAAGGGAAATAAGCATTGGAATGCCCTGTATCTTTGAACTTCTTATCTAAAACTCTTTGCATTTCCTCCCATATGGAATATCCGTAAGGTTTGATGACCATGCATCCTCTTACGGCTGAATACTCGGCTAAATCGGCATTTATTACAATATCGTTATACCATTGCGAGTAATTCTCTTTACGCGTAGCAAATTTTTTCGCCATATTTATACTGTTGGTATAGTATTTGCTTTTTTATTCAAAATTCGTTTGGTTACAAAAATAACAAAATAATAAGAACCAAAAATTGAATTACATTTGTAGTATAATAAAGGCAAGGAGGATATATCATGAGACTTAAAGGTTTTTTAACAATAATGTTGGCATCATTTTTACTTATGGGGTGCAGTACATCATATCAAACAAGTACGTTACCCAATGATGATGCTTATTACGATCCTTTCACACCCGGCCGGCAGGTTGAAAAGCAAGCTACAGCAGCTAAAGGAGAGCAAGCTGATATGCAGGAAGAAAATGCAAAGGTAGCTGATGCAAAATCGGGCATGAAGGAAGTTTCACCGGACAGTAGCCAGGTAGCTTCGGGATCGGCATACGACGATTATTACAACTACGAATACACTTCACGAATTCGACGCTTTCATACTGATTATTACTTCGATAGTTATTACCACGATTATTATACCAACTCTTATTGGTACAGCCATAATCCGCATGCTTTCGGGACAAGCATTTACGTAGGATATAACCACTTTGGTCCTCATTACAGAAACCCATGGTATTATGGTTCAGCAAGCTGGTATGGATACGGTGGCTACTGGGGTTCTTCATGGTGGGGATATAACAATTGGTATGGATATAATCCCTATAATTACTATGGCTATGGATATGGCTATCCCGGTTACGGCGGATTATACAGCTATAACCTCGGATACAGTAGCGGTTACATGGCAGGCCTTTACAGCGGAGGATATTATAGTGGTGTATACAATAATCCTTACGATGTCAATTCCAGTTACTATTACGGAAAAAGAGATGATCGCGGAGGAGGTGCCGGCTTAGGCTCAACAGATTCGAGGGGAAGAAGAGATCTTTCATCCGGAGCACGTAAAAAGGCTGATAATAAGAATGAGCAAGTTCAACAAGCCGCTCAAAGGAGTGAAAGAGCCAGAGCCGCTCAGAAAGATAACAACCGGGCTGAAAAAGGTCAGCGAACAAGAGTTGCTGAGGAGCGGCAAAATGCTAATCGACAAGAGAGGGCAGAGCGATCAAACCGATCACAAACTGCCGAAAATCGCCGGGATACACAAATTGAAAGGTCTCAACAAGCTTCGCCGGAAAACCGCCAGCGGGCTCAAAACAATGCACAAAGAGAATTTCAAAAGCCTGCGAACAATCGACAGCAAAACGAAGGCAGCAGCAAGCGATATTCATCGGCTCGTAGCTCAGAAAGGAATTATGTGCGGCCTTCGGAGCGTAGTGGTGACAACCTTAATAAACCGAAACGCTATCAAACTCCGAATTATGCAAAACCACGTTCCAGCAGGGAATACAGCAGTCCTGGTACACGAAGCACCTATCAGAGGACTTCTCCTTCCAGAAAGAACCAGAGTATAAATCGTAGCGGGTCCAATACCAAACGGTATAACAGACCTTCAAGTCGCTCCTACGACAACAATCGCTCACGATCCTCTTCCAGGGATTATAACCGGTCATCAAGGAGTTCAGGAAATGATCGCTCCTATAACCGTTCAAGCAGTTCCTCTTCAAGAAATTACAACAGGAGTAGCAGCTCCTCGCGAAGCAGGGGATCATCAAGTAGTTCAAGCGGACGAAGCATTAATCGATCAAGCAGTTCGTCGAGCAGTAGCTCATCAAGCGGCCGTTCAGGAAGCAGTTCCGGTAGTAGCCGTTCACGCGGTGGCGGAGGTAGAAAGTAACTCTTTTTAAAAATCAGATTATGAAGAAGATAGCAATTTTGATAAGTGTCTTACTGACAACGTTTATCACCCATGAGGGTTTGGCTCAGTCTGAAACAGACGCCCTTAGGTATTCAAGGTTGTATTTTGGGGGATCAGCCCGTAGTTCAGCAATGGGCGGTGCTTTCGGGGCAATAGGGGCCGACATGAGCACCATGAGTACCAACCCCGGGGGAATAGGCTTGTACAGTCATTCCCAGCTCTCTATAAGCCCTGCCCTGAACAAAGGAGAAACGGAATCGACTTACCTGGGCACTACGGCAATTGATTCGAGATACGATTTCGGTATGCAAAATATCGGAGCAGTATTTACCTTTACACCGGGAGATGATCAATCCGGTTGGAAAAAAATCCAGTTCGGGATAGGTAGCAACCGGTTGAAAAATTTCAATAACCAGTTTCAGGTCCTAGGTAAGAATACGCAAAAGTATGGAACCATTATGGAACCCTACTGGAATTATGCTACTAACGGGGGTGGGAGTAATCTTCAACCGAATGCCTTGGAGAGAAATGCCGCTTTTGATGCTTACCTTGCCTATGAAGCCGATTTGTTGTATGATGCAAATACTGACCAAGAAGGCTATCAATGGGGCTATGATGCCATTTTCGGAGGCGTACAGCAGAATAAAGTCACAGAAACCTCAGGGGCGGTCGATGAAGTCTACATCACACTCGGGGGAAATTACAATGATCGCCTGTATCTGGGTGGCACCCTAGGATTTCAGAGCATAGAATACAAACAGGAAAGCACTTACAAAGAAAGAGATATTGCCGATACTATTCCTTATTTCAATGCGCTAACAAAATATGACGATCTAAAAACGACAGGCTCCGGGGTTAATTTAAAGCTTGGAGCCATCTACCGTGCTTTTCAATGGTTGAGGGTGGGCGTTGCTTATCACACACCAACTTTCTACAATAATATGCAGGACGAATGGAGCGCACAGATAGAGTCGACATTGGATCTTGGTGATGGCCCTGAATCCAGTTCATCCAGAACATCCAAAGGGCGCTTTGACTATAAATTGAGAACCCCGTCAAGATGGATATTTAGTGGCGCTTACATTGCCGGTCAATATGGTCTCATTTCCGTCGATTACGAAATTATCGATTATTCCTCCGCCAACCTTGACTCGGATTCGGATAATTTTTCCACGGCTAATAATGCTATCGACCAGAATTTTCAGCGCCAGCACAACATCAGGGTAGGCACCGAGTGGAGATATAGCAATTACTATATCCGCGGAGGATATAGTATGTACGGCTCACCCTCCAACATAAATGCCGATGAATATGGCAGTACGACGTTCACAACGCTGGGATTAGGGTATAAAACCAATCATTTTTTCCTGGATGTTGCCTACGTTCACTCCGAAATGAAAGATACGTACTTTATTTATGACGCAAACTATGCCGAGCCGGCAGAAAATAAATATTTTAAGGAGCGTTTTATGACGTCCATTGGATTTACATTTTAAGTCTCAATGATTTTGATAATTGCCGTATTTCCGGGGTTTGCCTCTTTTCAGGGCAAACCCCGGTCTTTTTTACTTCAAATCCCATTATTCTGACAACAGTCTTGCTTTTCCCGCTTCGGCCTTTTGATGGATAGATAACTCATATTCAAACCCAGATAAATCCAGGCATTTTTCATATTGCTTAAGAGCTTCTCCATAATATCCCTTTTGCTCATAAATATGCCCGCTCATCAGAGCTGCATTAGCCGCAAAATAAGCCTCCAGGTCTTTTCCTTTAACGAAAGTTTTCTCATAATAAGTCAATGCTGTATCCACTCGCTCCTGCTCATGAAAAACACGGCCCTTACGGTAATACCATTCAACTTTTCTTTTAGTGGATTTTCCTGCAGGGTCAAAATTATTAAGTGACTTTAAAGCTTGCTGATAATAGCCCCCGTCAAAAGCAAGACGGGCTTTGAGAAGATCTGTATCGGGAATTTTATCGCTCTCAGCTTCATTGGCGGCACTTTTATCCGCCCCGATTAAAGCCTCCCCTTTTTGGGTGGCATAATGAATATAATTTTTATACCGGGAAACGTCATCATTAATCAGGTAATACCATGCCTTTTTTTGATAAGTAGATTTGATATAATGTCGTCCGGGAAATTTTTCCAGATATTTATCAAAATACTCTATGCATTTTGGAGAATTCTTATACAAATAGGCCAACCCTCTCATGTAATCGAGATAATAAAATGGGTACTGCCCCTGCTCTTTTTCATAAGCGTTTAAAACCGTCAATGCCTTTTCGTTCTTTCGTTTTTTCTGAAGCAGATTTCCATAGGCAAAGACGAGTAAAGGCTGGTGCTTTAAAATTCCCTTCCGATGGTATGCCTCATACCGCTGCATAATAGTTTTATCAACCTCTTGTTGAATATTCATATCAATAAAAGAAAGCATAAACAGGGTGGGATATTCCAGGAAAGCCCATGCTGTATCGCTCTCCGATTTGGCGAGCATGTCAACGATTCGACCCTTTCCTCCTTTAATTGTTCCTTCCAGGTTAAGGAGGTCTGCCAACCATTCATATTTTTGAGGAATTGTGCCAATCAAAACCTCGATTACCCCCAATCCTGCATGACCGGGAATAAAAGCCGGATGTTTTTGGTAATTTTCTTTCAGAAGCCTGTAGGCCTTGTTCAATTCTATCGCCGCTCGGAACCTATCTCCCATCTTTCCTCTTATGGGTACCCAACGGAGATAAATTTCTCCTTTCATATAGTCTTTATACTTATTAGCCCCGGAAAGGTTATCGATCTTCTCCAGTCGATCTTCTCTTCTCTCAAGGGCGGCCTCGTACAATGCTTCGTCTTCACTTATAAAAATCTTCAGAAAATCGCGGTAATCCTCCAGAAATTCCACCACCCTGTTTTCAGGGTTCTGACGGCGCTCCTTGTCAAGCATTCGGGCGGCTTGCTCGAAACGCAATGCAGCTATATCATTAATAGCCTTTTTACATGCCGGAGTGTAGCGCGTTTGGGGATAACCCGCTGTCAAAATTAATAACAACCCGCATAGTAAAAAGACTTTCCTGATATTCATAAACGAAAGTTACACAAAAATAAATAACAAACGGGAATAAACTGCTGCAGCGCATAATCTCTTGCAACTGTATATTCCCGCCTATGATAATCTTAAGGTAAAACTACTTCTTTTCCAGGTTTTTTTCAGCTTTTTCAGCAATATCATCATCCACCAGAATTCGCCCGCAGAATTCACAAACGATAATCTTTTTATGGGTTTTGATATCCAACTGATGCTGCGGGGGAATTTTACTGAAACAGCCTCCACAAGCGTCTCTTTCTATCTTAACCACAGCCAGGCCATTTCGCGCATTCTCTCTTATTCGGTTGTAAGCATTGAGAAGCCTATCCTCTATCTCCTTATCCAGTTTCCGGGACTTCTCATTCATCTCCTTTTCCTCTTTTTCAGTCTCGGAGACGATCTCATTCAGCTCTTTCTGCTTTTCCTCGAGGTCTTTCTTGCGCTCATCAAGCTCGGACTTAGCCTTCTCAACCTGTTCATTTTTAGCCTTTTTCTTTTCTTCCGCCTCTTTGATACGCTTCTCGGCCAGTTGAATCTCCAGGTTTTGGTATTCCAATTCTTTAGCAATAGAATCATATTCGCGATTGTTGCGAACATTCATCTGCTGCTCTTCATATTTTTTAATCAGATCATTGCTTTCTTTAATCTGATTTTGCTTATCCTTGATGTCCTTGTCAATTTCCTCAATTTCATTCTGAAATTTCTCCACACGCGTCTCCAACCCGGCAATTTCATCCTCAAGATCCTGCACCTCAAGAGGCAGTTCACCTCTGATAACTTTTATCTTATCAATCTGTGCATCAATTTTCTGCTTCGAGTAAAGGGCTACCAGTTTGTTTTCAATCGAACTTACAACACTCTCCTCATTCTGTGTTGCCTGGGCTTTCTTATTTTGTTTGACTTTAACTTCATCAGCCTTTTTAGCCATAATATCCGCTTTCTTTGTATTAAAAAATCTGTTTATAAATAATTTATCGGATTTGTATCTATTTCAGATAAAGTGGGTGCAAAATTAGGAAATTTTTTGATAATTAACTGATTTAATAAGTCTTTTGTATACTTTTCACTTTCATGATGCCCAATATCCACTAAAATAAAATCTTTATCCGCCTCAAAAAACTCATGATACTTCATGTCGGCTGTAATGAACATATCAGCTCCCGCCTTTTTCGCTTTGTCTATCAAAAAACTTCCGGAGCCTCCGCATACGGCAACTTTTTTTACCTGTTTATCTTTTGAAGTGGAATGTCTGATACACCCTATTCCCAGCTCCTTCTTTATTTTTTCCAAAAATTTTTCTGCAGCATAGGCTTCTTTCAGTTCCCCAATCATTCCATGACCCACCTTATCAAATTTATTATCCAAAGGATAAACGTCATAAGCTACTTCTTCGTATGGATGAGATTCAAAAAGTGCTTTCAGCACTTTATCCTCCAGGTATAGGGGATACACCGTTTCGATTCTTTCCTCCCGCTCATAATGCAACTGGTTTTTCTCTCCGACAAAGGGATCGGTCCCTTCGCCGGGCTTAAAAGAACCGCGGCCTTCCAGGTTAAAACTGCAACTGTCGTATTCGCCAATTTTTCCGGCACCCGCTTCAAAAATAGCTTTTCTGACTTTCTCTGCATAATCGACCGGGCAGAAGGTAGCCAGCTTTTTCAACAGATTCTCTTTGGGTTCCAATACCTGCTGATTCTGCATTCCTACTTTATCGGCAAGCATTTTGCTCACGCCAAAATCGACACTATCCAGGTTAGTATGCGCCGCATACACAGCTATGTCGTTTTTAATGGCTGCCTCTACGGTTCGTTCCACATGATTCTGACCTGTTATCTTCTTCAATCCTTTGAATATAATGGGATGATGAGCAATTATTAAATTACAGTTTTTGCGCACAGCTTCTGATAC
This sequence comes from Bacteroidales bacterium, assembly GCA_021738485.1. GTDB lineage: Bacteria > Bacteroidota > Bacteroidia > Bacteroidales > JAIPAH01 > JAIPAH01. The sequence goes on from JAIPBX010000023.1 coordinate 28,137, forward strand.
AACCTCCTCGGTAACATCCACTGTCAAAAGCATCCCTTTTAAATCTTTAGCCTCATCTCCCAGTAAAAGTCCGGAATTATCATAAGACTCCTGAAGCATCAAAGGAACAGTTTGATCCAAATATGACGTAACTTCCTTAATTTTCATAACTTAAATCATTTGTTTCACAAAATTAAGGATAAAATCATGAATAACTTTTAGGAAAATCATAATTAATATTGTAATTTTCCACCATAATATGTGGAGGGTATTAGTTTTTCCGTTTACGCTTATTTATGGGATAATTGTTCTATTGAGGAATAAATTCTTCGATTGGGGCATTTTACGTTCCAAAAAATTTGACATCCCGGTAATTTCCGTGGGTAATTTATCCGTGGGGGGATCAGGGAAGAGCCCCCATGTGGAATACCTTATCAGGCTATTAAAAAAAGAATATAACATTGCTACCCTAAGCAGAGGTTACCGGCGAAAAACCAAGGGTTTCCGCATTGTAAAACAACAGGCTACAGCCCGGGAAGTGGGTGATGAGCCCTGCCAATTCAAACATAAATTCAGGGAAATTACCGTTGCTGTTGATGAAAAAAGGCGTCGCGGTATTGAAAAAATCAAACAGCTGGATCCTTATGTGGAAGTCATCCTTCTTGACGACGCCTTCCAGCATCGTTATGTAAAGCCCGGACTAAGTATTTTAGTAACCGATTTTCACAATCCCTACCCCGAAGATTTTTTAATGCCCTCGGGCAGATTACGTGAACAAGCCTGGGGAGCTAAACGCGCTGATATTATTATTGTTAGTAAAACGCCGAATGTCCTCTCGCCCATTACGAAAAGGAGATTTTATCATGAAATCAACCCCCTGCCCCACCAGTTATTGCTTTTTACTTACGTGAAATACGGCATGTTACGAAAGGTCTTTGAGTCAAACTCCGAGGACAAAATACCCCAGTCTTTTAACTCTATACTCATGGTGACAGGCATTGCCAATCCTTATCCCCTGGAAGAACATCTTAGAGAGAAATGCTATGACCTGGAAAAATTCAGCTATCCCGATCATCATAAATTTTCAAAATCCGATCTTAAAAAGATTAAAAAAGCCTATGACAATATATTCTCCCCTAAAAAGGCAATCATAACGACCGAAAAAGATGCCGCGCGCCTGAGGTCAACAATTGGGATAGAACTTTTAAAAGACTTACCTTTGTACCTTATTCCCGTGGAAGTAGCTTTCCACAAAGGACAAAAGCAAAAGTTTGATAGAAAAGTATTAAATTATGTCAGAGAAAATCAAGGAAACCAGTAATTTTCTTTTAAAAGACTTATCTGAAAAACCGGAAATCGGAATCATCCTGGGAACAGGTTTGGGTGAACTAGGACGCGAGATTCATGTTAAAAAAGAAATCAAATACAGTAATATCCCAAATTTTCCAACTTCTACCGTGAAGGGCCATGAAGGCAAATTGCTATTCGGCACACTCAACGACCGGAATGTTGTAGCCATGCAAGGACGTTTTCATTATTACGAAGGCTACTCCATGAAACAACTCACCTTTCCCATTCGCGTGATGCATTTTTTAGGAGTCAAAACATTGGTTTTATCCAATGCTGCCGGAGGGTTAAATGAGGATTTTGAAATCGGCGATATTATGTTTATCACCGACCACATCAATCTTATGCCCGACAATCCGCTAATCGGTATAAACGATGACAACCTGGGCCCCCGTTTTCTGGATATGAGTGAAGTGTACAACGAAAACATCATTCGTGATGCCAAAAAAATAGCCCGCCATAATCAGATACGCTTCCAGACGGGCGTTTACGCCGCCGTTACCGGACCTACTTTTGAAACACCCGCTGAATACAAATATATCCGAACTATCGGTGCTGACTCTGTGGGGATGTCAACCATTCCCGAAGCGATTGCTGCCCGGCATATGGATATGAATGTTTTTGCTATCTCGCTGATTACAGACCTGGGGGTGGAAGGCAAAATTGTGGAGGTATCTCACGAAGAAGTGCTGGAAGCGGCCAAGGCCGCCGAACCTTACGCCCGAAAAATCATTAAGGAACTCGTACCTAAGCTTTAGGGATTATGGTTGCCGGTAACCGCTTTAGCCCTGTAATTGGGCTGGAGATACACCTCCGGCTCGAAACACAAGCCAAACTTTTTGCCCCTGAAGCGGTTACCTTTGACCAACAACCCAACACCAATACTTCTGAAGTAACACTTGCTGAGCCCGGAGCACTGCCCACCGTAAACAAAAAAGCAGTGGATTTCTCCCTGCTCATGGCTTTGGCTTGCGGGTGCCGCATTGCCGGCAAACTGGTTTTTGACCGTAAAAACTACTTCTATCCCGATCTGCCTAAAGGATACCAGATTACCCAATACCGGGAACCACTGGGCACGGGTGGGGAGATTGTACTGAGTTCGGGAAAACGCATCAGGCTTAAAAGCCTCCAGATTGAAGAGGACTCGGCAAAATCCAACCAACTGGACGATAGCCATTCAGGCCTGGACTTTAACAGGGCCGGGATACCGCTGCTGGAAATTGTTACGGCACCGGAGATTCATGATGGCGCCATTGCCTCGCAGGCCGTTTATGAAATCGCCAGAATAGCCCGCTATTTGGGGATAAGCCACGCCGACCCTGAAAAAGGAAGTCTGCGCTGTGATACCAACATCTCCCTGAAAAATACGGATACGGGGTTTATAGGAAACCGCACGGAAATCAAAAACCTCAACTCTTACTCGCTAATCAAACAAGCACTTCATTATGAGATAGAAAGACAAACGCAGCTATACAAGGACGGCAACCGCGTCAATCCTGAAACCCTCACTTTTGACCCGAAAAGCCGTAAAACGATACCCATGCGTGAAAAAGAAGTCAGCGAAAGTTACCGCTATACCCCGGAATTTGATTTGAATCCTATAGAGTTGTCTGAAAAATACATTCAAACCCTTAAAAAGAGCATCCCTGAGCTGCCGCATGAAAAAATAAACCGCCTGAAAAAAAATTATGACCTGCGGGAAGACAAAGCTCAGTTCATAGCAGACAATTATTCAAGAGCCGTTTTTTTTGAAAAGCTTGCGAAATATAGCGGTAATCAGGCGGCAGCTACCTGGTTGGCCGGTCCGGTTCAAAAAATCCTGAAAGAATACAAACTATCTCTCAAAGACATCTCCCTTACCCCGGACAGACTCGCCCTACTCATTAACCTGGTAAAACAGGGGGCCGTTAGCCGGGAGAATGCAGAAGCAATCGTTCTTCCCGCTTTGATAAACAATAGTGCCCTGGATATCGAAAAATATCTGAAAGAAAAAAATCTCAAAATTGAGAATCGGCAGGAAGAAATTGATGAGGCTATTGCAAAGGTTTTAAAGGAACATCCGGAAGAAACCGAAAGGTTAAAAGATGGGGAAGACAAACTTGCCGGATTCTTCATAGGTCAGATTCTAAAGAAAATCCGCGTAAAAACCGATCCGCGTACCATAAGAAAAAGGCTCTTCGAAACGTTACAAAACCAAAATCAGTAGAATTCATGAAAACTCGTTTGGTCCCGGTTATTATCCTGTTACTGATCTTGGGCAGTTGCACCAGGGAGGAGGAGAAGTCTTCCGGGAAAATAATTCTCGCTATTGAAAGCAAAGTACCGTTTACCGGTGCTTTAAGTTTGATTGATATCCGGGCGGAAGGGAAACAAACCCTATTTACTATGGCTCCTGATACCAAAAGAGTTCTGAAAAAAGAATTTCCTGCCGAAAGAAGAAAGCTGCTGGCTCTAAGAGGCGGCGACTCTTTTACCATCCCCCTGTCAGCCGCACCGGGCGATACTATCAAAGTTACATTATACGATAATTCGCTTTCTGATTACGATATTTCGGGATCTAAAGAATCCCGTCACCTTGGGGCCTATCAAAAAACCTATGCGGCCGGTAAAAAAAATGTGGATTCTTTGATGAAAAGACTTTACGAAAGTACCCGGCAAGGCAATTACGGCAGTACGAAAAAGGCCGCGGATTCCTTACACAGAAAAACACTGAAAAACCTGCAATCGAGAGGTTTAGAACTAATTCAGGAGAATACCGGTAACCTGGGAAATATATTAATCCTAAACCGCTACCTTGGCAATCAGCGCATTCTGAATCCTGAGCATCATCCCCGCCTTTTCGAAAAGGCCGACAGCGCTATTATGCAGCATTTTGCTTCCCATCCCCTGGCCATCCAGTTTCACAAACAAGTATCACGTCGCCTGGAAGAACTCAGGAAGGATCAGAAACGAGAAGCCCGGATAAAAGAAGGAGCTCCGGCCCCCGAAATATCAGCGCCAACAGCAGAGGGGAAAAAGATTTCCCTTGAAGGTTTTAAAGGCCATCCCGTTTTACTGGTTTTCTGGGCGGCCAAAAGCGAAAAAGCCGTTGAGAAATTGAACCGCTTAAAAAAGATCTATCAAAATTTTCATCCGGCAGGTTTTGAAATCTTTGCCATCTCCGTGGATAACAACCGGCAGCTATGGCAGCGGGCTACCCGCGACAGTATCTATCCGTGGATTAATGCAAATGTTACGGGGTGGTTGTCAGCTCCGCAGGCTAAACGTTATGCCGTGGACTCCCTGCCTGCTTCCTTCCTTATCAATAAAACCGGGATAATTGAGTCAATAAATCCTGACCCCACCGAGCTACCTGCTAAACTCGAAACCATTACAAAGCAATAAATCACAGATTTTTCTAATTTTGCCGGAGAATAAATTGACGAATCATTTGAAGAAAAGCGGCAACATCCACATACCTGAAGGGAAAAGAATCTATTTTTCTTCCGACTTTCATCTCGGTATCCCTGATGCGCAAAGCAGCCTGGAAAGAGAAAAGAAACTGGTCAGATGGCTGGAGACCGTCCGGCACGATGCCCACGCTATTTTCCTGATGGGCGATTTGTTTGATTTCTGGTTTGAGTACAAAACGGTGGTTCCTAAAGGGTATGTCCGTTTTTTGGGTAAAATCACCGAAATCACCGATTCGGGCGTTCCGGTGTACGTCTTTCGCGGGAACCATGACATCTGGGCTTTCGATTACCTGGAAGAAGAGTGTGGGGTTACACTCCACCGCCGCCCTGTTTTGAAATCCTTTAACGGATACACCTTTTTCCTGTCGCACGGTGATGGCCTCGGCCCCGGCGATACCGGCTATAAAATGCTGAAAAAAGTCTTTGAGTTCCCGCTCAACCAATGGCTTTTCCGGTGGCTGCATCCCGATTTGGGTACAAGGCTGGCCCTGTTTTTCTCCGGGCGTAGCCGCCTGGCTAATGAAGCCCGCGAGCACAAAACCCCTGACGGACGCAAAACCGAAAACCTCCCGCTGTGGCATCACGCCAAAGACATAGCCGCCAGGCATCCCGAAATCAATTATTTCATTTTCGGGCACAACCACCTGATGCGCCATGCCTCCATCAACAACACCACCGAATTTATGCTCCTGGGCGATTGGATTAATTTTTTCTCCTATGCCGTCTTCGATGGAGAGAAGCTGGAGTTGAAGAAATTTGAAGGGTGAATGAAAAGCATTATGGTAAATCGGTAGGCCCCGTCCTCTTATCTAAAGCATCTTGAATGTGTTTAAATGGTTGGGATATTTTTGCATATGTATAAGTACTGGTATTCATGACCTGAATGCTGTGCGTGCCTGTTTCTCCACCTTCCTTTTTAGGCTTTACACGTCTAATTCCTTGAACTAAAACACGGATTTTTTCTCCTTTAATTGAGTCATGTAAGTCCAAGTGAGAATACTCTGACTTTATTGGTGCTTTAGGTTCCAATTCTTTTTGAATTGTTGCTATTGAATTTCTTTCACAACTATAACCTATCACCAGGCCGATACTTGGGTCTTTTTTAGGCTGCTGAGGAATTACTTTTCTTGTTCTTATTTGTGATTTTTTACATTCTATACTCTCATTCTTACGATAATATGTCATAGTAAATCACCGGATTTCGTCAAGTTTTTTCTCTATATCTTCTGCGTCAGTAGAAAATAAGTCTGCTACTTCGTCTATCGTAAACTCATGACCTAGTTTCTTAACTATGGGTTTGTTAAAAAATAACATTTACAATCTATTATTTTCCTTACCTTTGTTGTAAACAAAAGGTAAGGATTATGAATACACAAAAACTTGAAGAAAAATACAGGTTATTGTTTCCCCATTTAGATGAAAAAGCAAAACG
>JAIPBX010000114.1 GCA_021738485.1 Bacteroidales bacterium
ATTTAAAAGTCGCTTTTTTCCGCAATAACGGAACAATTCGTACATAAGGCTCCTTAGGATTTTTATGCCGCAAGAGATATTTTTTCCTTAGCTGTAAGGGGATATCGCTGATGGTTTTTTCGTGATAAACGGCTTTTGCAGCTTGCTCAAGCATAGGCATGGAAATATCCGTGCCCAGTATTGTATAATCAAACCGAGGGTAATAATACTTCATTTCCTCAAGTATGATAGCCAGAGAAAACACCTCTTCACCGCTGGAACATCCTGCACTCCATACTTTCAAAGACTCTGTTTCCTTTAATTGGGCGGGGAGTATCTCCTTCTCCAGGGTATCGAAATGCGTAGGTTCCCGAAAAAAATCCGTTTTATTGGTACTAACAAAATTAAGCAGATACAAGGTTTCGTGCGGCCCTTTTTGCGAATCGAAAACATAATCGCAATAGGTTTTAAAATCATTCATGCCAAGTTGGTAGAGCCGCTTTTTCAATCGGCTTTGAAGCATAATTTTCTTATGATCAGGCATTTTTATCCCGCTTTCCTTTTCAATAAGGGAGGCAAGCCTGCGAAAATCCTTATCGTTTATCGTGGCCTCATGGGCTTTTTCAAAAAAACCGGGATTTTCCATCACTTATTAATATTGTTCATAATCTTTATCCAGCTCGTCATCCTGGTCCAGGTTATAATTAACACCCTTTTTCCCTTGCTGCGGGGATTGTTCCTGGGTTTGCTTATTCTTCCATTCCTGTTGATTTTTAGCTTGCTCGTTTTTAATCTCTCTGAGCGCCTTTTCGTTTATCTTAAAAAACTGGATTACCTCGTGAAGCTGCTGGGCTTGCGTATCCATCTCTTCCGAACTCGTAGCCATCTCTTCCGAAGAGGCGGCATTGCTTTGGGTAATTTGATTGAGCTGTTGTATCGTGTTATTGATTTGTTCCCCGGCCGAGTTTTGTTCAGTGCTCGAAGACGAAATCTCCTGGACAAGCTTGGCCATTTTCTCAAGCTGCGGCAACATGTCAATCAGTAAGTTCCTGGTCTTGGAAGTGATCTCCACGCTGGAGGCCGATAACTTGTCGATTTCGGCAGCAGCCTGTCGGCTTCGCTCGGCCAGCTTACGCACTTCCGTAGCCACCACGGAAAATCCACGGCCATGTTCCCCGGCGCGGGCAGCTTCAACAGAGGCATTAAGCGCCAGGATATTGGTTTGATAAGCAATATCATTAATGATAGTAATCTTGTCGGCAATGGTTTTTATTGCATCCAGGCTCTCTTTCGATGAATTTCCCAGTGAGTCGATATTTTCACTGACCTTATTGGCAATCCCTTCCGCCTCTTTCGCGTTATCGGAATTTTGATTGATACTGGAAGCCATTTCTTCCATAGAAGAGGAAACCTCCTCCGTAGAAGAAGCCTGCTCAGAAGCTCCCTGGGAAAGCTGCTGAGAATTGTTGCTCAGCTCCTGGCTGGCGGTTTTGATATTATCCGCACTCGCAATGATACTGCCGGTAATTTCCGTCAATTTCTGCATCGTAAACTCCATGGACCGGGCAATCGCTCCAAACTCATCTTTGCGGTTCTTTATCTCGCTTGGGAATTCCATATCAATATTCCCTTCGGCAAGTTTTTCAATTTTATCGGAAATTTGCTTTAACGGCTTTTGAATAATACGTGAGGTAAAATAAAAAATGGCCACAAAAGCCAATACACCTAACGGACCGGCCCATAGTAAATGTTCAATACCCATAAACCCCACGGTATAGGCACAAAATACAATAACAATAACCGGCCCGATAGCTATCATACCAAACTTAAAGAGCATTGAGTTCTTATATACAGTCCTGAGGACACCTAAAGCCAGCGGTACCAGGACAAGGATCAAGATAAGTGCAAAAACGAGTAACTGGTTGTCTTGCAAAAACGTATTCATATTTTTAGTCTTTTTGGTTTTCTTTTGCTTTTTTGATTTCCGTTATTTCTTTATGAGAGAATATTTTATCAATATCCAGCAGCAAAATAATTTCCTCCCCACGATTGATGACACCGTTCACATATTCGGGATTTAATTCCAGCCCCATATCAGGGACTTTCTCTATTTCGTTCTCATCAACCTCAATAACGTCCCTGGCCTTTTCAACTATGAGCCCAATTTTAAAGGTCTCGTTATCTGAATGAATATCCAGGACAAGGATGCAGGCATCCCCTGATAAATCCGTTTTTTCCATTCCAAATTTCATTCGCGAATCAACGAGCGGTAAAAGTTCTCCCCTGACATTAACAATACCTTCAAGATAACCCGGAGTTTCGGGAATGGGCGTTGCTTTCATCCATTCAAGGACATTTATCACTCTCAAAACAGGAACAGAAAAAGTATCCTCCCCCACTTCAAAAATAAAGTATGAAACAGCGTTTTGGGTTCCTTCCATAACTTAATGATTTTGATAATATTTATCTTGTTTCGCTCTTTTCTTTCTTTTCTTCAATGAATTTGCGGATATCCATCACAAAAGCGATCGTTCCGTCACCCAAAAGGCAGCCACCTGAAAACACATTAAGGCTTTCAAGGTATTTTCCCAGCGGTTTGAGCACTACCTGGCTATTGCCCAACACTTTGTGCACTATGAAACCATATTTTGTATCGTCATAATTGACTACAACGACCGGGTAACCGGCTTGCTCGTGGTCATCCAGACCTGGATCAAAAAACATTGGGATACACGGTATGCTTTCGCCTTTGAGAGAGACAATACGATTAAAACTTTCCAATTGGGATGCTTCAATGGTCTCAATTCTGTCTATCACTGTCAGAGGAAGAATGAAATGCTGGTCATGAACACTGACCATCAACCCATCGACAATAGAGAGCGTCAGGGGAATAATCAGGGTAATGACCGAACCTTTTCCTTTTTCCGAATGCACTCTTACATCGCCGTTTATCTGTGATAGCGTACTCCGAATAACATCCATCCCCACGCCGCGGCCACTAACGCCATCGGCACTATACGTGGTCGTAAATCCGGATTTAAAGGTCATCTCCAGTAGTTTATCCCGGCTCACTTCTTCATCGGGGCCAAGCAAACCCTGTTTCACCGCTTGTTCCTTTATTTTCTCAAAATCAAATCCACGTCCATCATCACTGATTTCTATATGAACCTCCGGACCGGAATAGTAAGCCTTCAGCCACAGTTCTCCATATGCATTTTTACCGGCTCCCAGGCGTTCCTGTTCGCTTTCGATTCCATGCCTGATACTGTTTCTCAGAATATGAAGGATTGGTTCATGAAGATTCTCAATTATCGTTTTATCAAGTTGGGTATCTTCTCCTTCGGTATAAAAGACTATTTCTTTACCCTGCTCATGAGACAAGTCCCTAACTAAGCGCCTGAACTGCAAGAGCATTGATTTTAAGGGAACAAGGCTGACATCAAAAGCCACATCCCTGATGCGCGCTGTAAGTTTTTCCATACCTTCACGGAACTCTTCCAATTGGGGATTTTGCAAATGTGTGGCCAACATCGACAGCTGAGACTGATAAGTGACCAACTCACCAACAGCATTAATCAACTCATCTATTTTGGAGGAGGCGACTTTTATGGATTGTTCCCCGGAGGAGGGCTCTTCAGCGGCGGAGGAGTCAAGGGGGGCGTTATCTCCCGCAGCCTGTTTAAGCTTCTCTACAGACATTCTCCGGTCGTCTTTAACCTGCTGGAGTTCATGCTTTACACTTTCTCTGTTGAGCAAGTTTTCCTTTGCCAGCGATTCAATAGTTATTTCGCTTTCTTCTTCAACAAAAAGAAAAACTTCGCTGATTTCCTCTTCGGTTGCTTCGGTGACCAGTAATACTTCCCATGCCAGGTAACACTGGGTAGGATCGGTTTGATGAAGAGAAGGCAAATCATAGGTTTTAACAAATACTTCCCCTTCTCCCAGGTTCATCAACTCATCCATCAAGTAGAGAGGGTTCGTCCCGTTATTAAGAATATCCTGTGAAGGATTAAAATAAATGTAGTAGGTTGTAATACCGCTTTTGGAGGCGGAGTCCTTTGCTTTTTCGGCTTCACCTTGTGCGCCTTCGGTTTGAGTAAGCGATGCCTTTATCTGTTCAAGAATTTGCTGATAGGCTTGTTCGTCTTCTAACCGATCATCGGTTTTTAGTAAAGCTTTAAAGATATCAATGGCTCGAAAGGTCAAAGATATCAAGGAATCGTTGAGGGTAAATTCTTTATCCCGGAGTCTCTCATAGAGATTCTCCATTTGATGGGACAGATCGTTCACATGATAGAAGCCAAACATAGCTGCACCCCCTTTTAGCGAATGCAAGCCCCTGAAAATATTATCAATAGCCTTGCTGTCGGACTTATTTTTCTCCAAACCCAATAGGTTTTCCTCAATGGAGTTTAAATAATCCTGCGCTTCCTCTTTAAAAGTCTCTTTAAATTGTTCATTACCCATCAGCGTAAAACTTTTTTAAGAGCCTTTAGGAGTTTCTCCGGGTTAAAAGGTTTTACAATCCACCCTGTCGCCCCGGCCTGTTTAGCTTCTTTTTTCTTGTCAAGTTGCGATTCAGTAGTCAGAAACAAAATAGGCACACCCTGGTAAGCATCCAGCTTTCGTATTTCCCGGATAAGTTCCATCCCGTCCATATTGGGCATATACAAATCAGTAACCACTAAGCGGTAATTTTCGCGCTTGATTTTATCGAGAGCTTTATCCCCATCCTCGGCAAGAGCCACCTCATAACCCTCATTGCGCAGCGTATAACTAACCACATCCCGGATACTCTCCGAGTCATCTACTACCAATACTTTTTTAGACATATATGGATCAAATTAATTTTATAATCTTATCCAGCCCTGCATTTTGAAGTAACGCTTTTTGTTCTTCGCTGCCCTTCATTCTCACGGAGACTTCTTTATCTTTTGATTTTACAGTTGCAATAAGACTTTGAATGAACGCAACATTCAACTCTTCCTCTACATGTAAATCGATAACTACTTTAGCTGCCCCTTCGATTTTTTGTATCAATTCATTTCGGAAATTTTTGACTTGCAACATTTCAGGGACACCCTCCACACTCACATGTACTTCATTGTCGCGTTTCTCAGCCACCAATGTATAATTTTCCTGCATTGTAAAATATTTCTTTTGGCTTTCATCAACGAAAGTTAATAAATATACTAAATTTTTTCACACTAAACCTTAAATTTCCAACATTTCCCTAGTTTTTTGTTTGTTCAAAAAATGAACATAAAGCCCTGAAAAGTTGCAATTGTAGACACCTTTAACTTTTTATAACAAAATTAGAGGGGATTACCCCTTTATCTAAACGGGATTATTATTTATTTTGGACAATAAAACATCTTGAAACTTAAGATTATGATCGATAAAAAATTCATAGGGTATGCTTTGAGTGTGATTTTTTTAGCATTAATGGCTCAATCATGTGGTACCGTCTATCAAAGCCAATGGAATTCTTCTTCCGAGGGTATTGAAGCGCAGCAATCGGGAGAAAGCCCATACGCTTATGAGGCTTCGACCGGTATCATGTACCAGGTTTCCAATAATAAGGACTCCCTTTTTGTCAACCTGAAATTCACCAGCCAGCTCACACGAATTAAAGTACTGGGATTCGGATTAACAGTATGGATCGACCCTGCGGGAAAAAGGAACAGACGTCTGGGAATCAATTATCCTTTGGGCAATAAGAAACATCTTACCAACCGCCGCAAGAATCTGTCGAATCCCGAAATAAATGAAGGAGAGGGTGGTATGCTTGAAATCGATCATTCCAAAAATCAAAATCCGGAGGCGGCATTAAAGCTAATGAACAGGGATATCCGGCTAATCGGGTTTGTTGAAGAGGGTAAGGCTATGAAACAATCGTTATTCCAATCGGATGTTGAAGCCTTAATAAAACCCAATGAGGAAGGTACGCTGGTGTACAGTCTTGCCATACCTTTTAAAAAGCTTTCCGATGCATCGGATTTTGAAAAAAGCTCACCGGTAAGCCTTGGCTTTGTTACAGGCCATGCAGAAAAGAAAAGACCAGATAGACAAATGAATCGCGGACGCATAGGCGGTGGTGGATCACCTATGGGAGGCGTTACTCCCAACCGTACTTCCCGTAATAAAGGCAAAAGACGTAGAAGAAGTGTTATGGCGCATCCCGAAAAATTATGGATAAAAAAACTGAAGCTGGCTTCGCCCGATAACGCCAATGATTAGAGCAACCCTTGAAAAATAATGTCTTTTAAACTTGGCCACTCATTCTAGATATTATTTGAATTGAAAAAGTTTTAACTATCTTTTTTTTTTAGAACACAGTGAAAAAATTCAAAAACACGATTTTTTTAAATCTAACAACCATTTATTCGAATAGAGCTAACTTGATTAACGTAAGCAAAGGTATAAGAAAGTAATAAGGCATACCCTACGGGACTTTCATATTCTCCCGTAAACCTTCCTTTGCCTCGATTGTTGAACTTAAGGTCAAACCGGCAAGTGTCACATCCGGTAAATAGATTATTTTTAATAATTTCGCATTAAAATAAATTAATAAAACTTATAAGGATATGAACTACGATCTATTAGTCATTGGCAGCGGTCCCGGAGGTTATGTGGCCGCTATCCGCGCATCTCAACTAGGAATGAAAGTCGGAGTAGTAGAAAAGGAAAGTTTAGGCGGCGTTTGTCTCAACTGGGGCTGCATTCCCACCAAAGCCCTGCTTAAAAGCGCACAGGTGTTTCAATACGCCCAGCATGCCAAAGATTATGGCGTGAAAATCGGCGGCAAAATCACTCCTGAATTCAAAGGCATGATCGATCGCAGTCGTAATGTGGCCGATAGCATGAGCAAAGGCATTCAGTTTCTCTTCAAAAAGAACAAAATTGACTCTATCGAAGGACATGGCCGTATTACCAAAGACAAAAAAGTGGAAGTAGAAACCAAAGACGGCAAAAAAGAGACCTACGAAGCTAAAAACATTATTATCGCCACGGGGGCACGCTCCAGGGAGCTCACCAACCTGACGCTGGACGGAGAAAAAATTATTGGCTACCGTAAAGCCATGACTCTCGAAAAGCAACCTGAATCGATGGTTATAGTAGGTTCAGGGGCTATAGGCTCGGAGTTCGCCTATTTCTATAATTCCATCGGCACTAATGTAACGCTTGTTGAATACCTGCCGCAAGTGGTGCCCCTGGAAGATGAAGAAGTCTCCAAGCAACTGGGCCGTAACTTCAAGAAAGCAGGTATCAAGGTGATGACCAATTCGTCCGTGGAATCGGCCGATACAAGCGGCGAAAAAATTAAGGTGAAAATTAAGACCAAAAAGGGCGAAGAGGAAGTCGATACCGACGTTGTGCTTTCAGCTGTGGGCATTACGGCCAACATTGAGGACGTAGGCCTGGAGCAGGCCGGAGTTAAAACCGAAAAAGGTAAAATCGCTGTCGACGAGTTTTATAAAACAAATATCGAGGGAATTTATGCCATAGGCGATATCATTGACGGACCGGCTCTGGCTCACTTAGCTTCCCATGAGGGTATTACGTGTGTAGAGAAGATTGCCGGGGAAGATCCCCAGCCGCTGGACTACGGGAATATTCCGTCCAACACTTATACGGTGCCTGAAATCGCCTCCGTAGGGATGACCGAGAAAGAAGCGAAGGATGCAGGCTACGAGCTGAAGATAGGTAAATTTCCGTTTACCGCCTCGGGCAAAGCTAAGGCAGCCGGACATGCCGATGGTTTTGTGAAGGTTGTATTTGATGCCAAATACGGCGAATGGCTCGGCGCACATATGATCGGGGACGGCGTAACGGAAATGATTGCCGAAGCGGTAACTGCCCGTAAACTCGAAACCACAGGACACGAGATCATCAAATCGGTACACCCGCACCCGACCATGTCGGAAGCTGTAATGGAAGCCGTGGCAGCAGCTTATGATGAGGTGATACATATATAGGTGTTTAGGTTTGTAAGTGATTAAGTGCTTAGGTATTTAGGTTTATAAGTTTGTAGGTTTGGGGTTGACTTGTACTGGAATAAGTTTACAGAAAAATCCTAAATCATCCATACCTTCGTTATCATAGAAATAAATATCCATTATGGAAGTAGTAAAGACCAACATTCCCGACGTGCTCATCATCAAACCCAAAGTTTTTGAGGATGACAGGGGCTATTTTTTCGAATCTTACAACAAAGAGAAGTTTCTCCAGCATGGCCTGGACCAGAATTTCGTTCAG
>JAIPBX010000024.1 GCA_021738485.1 Bacteroidales bacterium
TCCTGGAAGGGAAACAGTGGTTTAACCCCGTCAAACCGGACTATTTATTAGGAGACCATGCATTTCCAATGGATGATTACGGTTTTCCGCTCACAATCATCCATACACCCGGACATACCCATGGCTCGGTATCTGTCATCGATAACTCCTCCCCCAACGCTTTTGTCGGTGATGCTATGTTTAATATTCCTATCCTTCCTGCCGGCAAAATCCACCCGCCATTCACTGATGATGCCACATTGCTTCCCAAAAGCTGGGAAAACCTTCTCAATTATGGCAAGGAATACTATTATCCGGCTCATGGCCGACGTATCCCCAACTCCCTTCTAGAAAAAGAGTATGCTGCTCTAGCGCGAAAAAGCCACACCCAAGCATTTTAAAAACGTCTTAGAGATGGGCTCTACCCCTCTTTTTTGTTTAGTGATTAAATGGTAAATTAAGGCAGCCGGAGGCTGCAAGAATCTTTGGTCAAAGCGAAGACGCTTTGACCAACCTTTTCGTTTGCGAAACATTCTGTCGTTCGTCGAAGCGTCCTCGCTTCGAGGTTCTTTATTCTTCAGGCCTCTGGCCTAATTCCTGAACTTTCATATTAAAAGAATCCAAAATCCGGGACACGAAATCCGGAATCTATCTCACTCTCATCCACTCCTCCTCTTTCTTAGGTGCAGGCTTTCGACCGTAAAGAAAGTCATCCATTTTCAGGGCAGCTTTACGAAATGCTGCCGATTGCCGGAGGCCTTTTCTTACAAGATTGTGTAAAAGGTTATCAGGATGACTATAGGGACACACGGAAACACATCTTCCACAATCGGTCCCTATTTTTTTCCAAAGGGTAAAACAAGCCTCCTGGTTGATTTGCCAGCGCGTGATGCCTTCTATCTCATTGGGGTCATCAAATGAAATGGCATTGCTGGGGCATTTATGATATTCCTGAAGCCGCGTTACCCCAAACGAAACCGCACCCAACTTTTGACTCCATTGATTCAGGAAACGGGTTAGCTCCGGGGCGCTCACGGCAGTTTTCTTGTTTAAGGGCTTCCCTTTGGCCATATCCCTCAGATGCTCTATAACGTTAAAGGTAGCTTCAGCAGCATAAAACGTTGCCGGGTTAAAGTAGCGCGCTTCGGAACTCATCAGTCCGGGGAACTTCCGGAAATGACTGTCCGGCTCCAGGTGCTGGGGATAAAGACGATAATAGGTCGCATAGGCTTCAGTGCCTTCTTTTAAGAGATTTCTTGAAAACATGATAGTCCGCTCATCAATTTGTTTAACGGGTTTATCCCATGTCATTCGTTTCCCTCTCGGATAGGGAAGCACAAAACTTAATACACCCAAAACAAGCAGAGCTTCTAAGCCACCCCAGACGATGAATATAACCTCACTTCCAATAACAAGAGGAATCAACAAAAGGACCGGAATTACTATCATCGCTCCGAAGAATAAGCCGGCAGCTCTTTTTTCCTTTTCCCTTAATGAATATATAGCTCCTGTAAGCAGTATCAAGAAAGAAACTCCGGCTAAAATAGCAGAAACAATTTGTATCCAGTGCATTGACAAAAGCTTTTGTCAAAGATGTAAAAAATCATCACCTGATACTGAAAAGCCGGTTTAATTTAGAAGGGTTTTAAAGACGAAATGAAGAGAACTGAGGAGGAGTATCAAAGCTGCCGGCTTCAATTTAATGCAGGCTGGCAAACAAATATTTATCAAAACTCAGTGTATTTATATCACCGTAGCTTCCACACGTGTTCCTCCTGCAATGTAGTTTTCGTCCATTAAGTCCATAATGTTGATGCTTATATTCTGTCCATGCAGGTCTTTATTAAGTTTGGCAAGTTCGTCAAGTAATGAGTAACCTTTTCCTATTTCAGGATTCCTCATTCTTGCGGCCTCCCGGCCAACACCATTGTCTTTAACCACAATTTTCAGTTGGTTATCTGCATTAAAAATAGCAATGGCAATGTGCTTCAATCCGGTTTTCTCATGCAATCCATGTTTTATGGCATTCTCCACCAATAATTGTATCAGCATTTTCGGGATTTTATAATGCTGATCTACATCTTCATCAATATTAATTGCATAGCTAAAGTTATCCTTGAACCTGAATTTCTCCAATTCCAGATAATGCAAAACAAATTCCATCTCCTCCTTGAGGGTCACATTAATGGTTTCACTTCTCTTCATAAGGATACGAAGCAGGCGACTGAACCGGACTATCTGGTTGTATGACTCGGTATTCCTTCGGTTGTGGATGTTATTAGCGATTCCGTTTAGCACATTAAAAATGAAATGCGGATCCATCTGGCTTTTGATGGTTTTCATCTGAAGTTGAGTGATGGTACTTTCCAGCTCAATTCTTCGCTGGACTTGTCGCTGTCTTAAATATTGTGCGCCCCACAACGCCATTGCCATTGCTATATAAACAAAAATCCAGATGAGATATTTAACATAAAACAAAGGGTTTTTGGAATAGGACAGAAAGTAAACCCGGTAGTCAGTTTTTACAAACAATTCTTTTTCTTGAGGACCCGATTTAACGCCAACCGATAAATAGTAATGCTTAGGGGTTTGCAGGTTGAGAACAAAATCAACCGGGTTTTTCAGGTTTTTATCAAATACCGTAATCCCGTTTTCATTGTTCCTGAAAATGTGTTCCGTGACGCCGTCTGAGTTTAAATCCTTGCTAAACAAATAATCCCTGATGTTTGAGGTAGCTTTGAGTTTTGATAATGTCAAATCTTTTTCTGCAAAAAGAAGGTTCTCATCCATGCTACCAATTACTATCAGAGTTTCTTTATCGGCAATATCAACTTTAAAAAATCCAGGATTGAAAGAAGATATGTCATCAATAACCTGCTTCAAATCAACCTCCTCAAGCAATTCACCCATAGGGCTGATTTTTTTAAGAAAATATTTGTTATTCGTTTTATGTATAAATAAACTCAGAATAGCAGGCTCCTCAAAGCGTTCCTTAACGGGATAGGTCATCACATTCGAAAAAGCCCCTTCATGTTTTATTGGTTTAAACCTGAAACGGAGCTGATGATCGAAAACCATAAGCCATGAATGGTAATCTGAGTAAGGAACACCCATTGAATCCGCGATGTTTTTCCTGGTGTGAGAGTCAGTATAAAATTCAGGGTATCCATCTTCATTGAGGTCTGCAATTTCTGAAATAGCAATGTTTGCTCCATAGGTTTGTGACCTAATCAGGCTGTCATTCTTCCGATCATATGCGCATATCATGCGTGGTTGTAATGAAAAACCGGCATTTACCAGGAACACGAATTCCGGGTAACTGTCATGATTAAGATCCACACTGTTAAATCCTCTGATTTCATAATCAATCTGACTCTCACCAAATTTAAAAACAGTTACCAATTTATCTTCAAAAAGGATTCTTTTATCAGGATAAGGTGCAACGGCAGCCAAAAACAAAGAGTCGTTGCGGTGGTAAATCGTATAAATCTCAGAAAGTCCATTTTTATCCAGGTCGGCAACGTAAAAATAATCGCTGAGTTTCTTGTATTTTCCATTGAAGTTCCACTGATCATAATTCACAAAATCATGCGTCATCACTTTGATAGCGGCTTTGCCCATTGCGATATTCGGAAATCCCGACACCTGCTCGTCAATGCCATCGCTATTCAAATCCACAAAATCAATTTTCGATTTTTCTTTGTCTGACAGGCGGCTACTAACAAGGTCAAGCTGATATTTACTCCCGAAATCAGGTAATATAAAAATAATAGCAATAGCCATGGGAACCGCAAGCAAAAAGGGACTTGCCAGGATATTAACAAACAGGTTCTTTTTTAGGTTCTGCTCCATTGAAAACGAAGAAAGTGTGTTTGTAAATATAAGAAATGTATTTTATACATGCCAAAATCTGAGAGAAGATTTTTAAAAATTTGTGGTTGACTGATTGGATGTTTTGATATGAGAAAAACAAAATCGGCCTAAAGGCCTTCGCTTGAAGTAAAATTTGTTGCAACCCATGCCATTCACCCCGTGAAATAGAAGCTTTGCTGCTCCCTGCTGATAAGGGATTTCATAGGGTAAATGGCAGGGTTACTTAAGATGCTATACTTTACTAACACCTTGCTTATTAGTTGGAGATTGAATTCATATTTCTAAAATTCATAACATCCACTCCTTTTACCTGGCTTTGAAGCTCTCCATCGTAGATTAATGCCATTTCCCGTAGTTTTTCGGAAAGGTTTTTAAACTTGAAGAGACCCTTCAGAAAGTCGGGGTGAAACGTTTGTGCCGATTTAATCTCAAATGCTTCTAAGCTATTAGCTGATTTGCTTATCAAATCCACTTCTGAGTGATGGCTGTCGCGGTAAAAATAGAGATTGGAATCCAGCCCTTTGTTGAATCTTTTTTTCAAAAACTCCATGACCACCATATTTTCGAATAAAGCTCCCCGCAAAGGATCTCTTTCCAATTGCGCTGTTTCTTCAATTCCGAGCAGATAAGCAGCCAGGCCCACATCATAAAAATAAAGTTTGGATGCTTTAATCAGCCGGCGGTTGATATTCTCATAATAAGGGGGCAATCTGAAAATGACATAAGAGGCCTCTAAAACACATGTCCATGACTGGATGGTTTTCACAGAAACGCCCACTTCGGTCGCAATTGCTGAAGCATTGAACAAATTCCCGATTCTGCCGGCACAAATCCTGATGAACTTTTGAAACAAACTTAAATCCTTCACCTGGATAAGCTGCCTTAAATCTCTTTCCAGGTAAGTTTCGTAGTAGTTTCGGTAAATTTTGGAGGGAGCGAGTTTCGACTGAAAAGTAGCAGGATAAAACCCCTGCAACATAATTTCGTCGGTTGACCGATTTAAGAAGGAGGATACTTCCTGCAAAGAAAATGGTAATAGTTTCAATATAGCGGTTCGTCCGGCCAGTGATTGGCTGACATGGTTTATCAGCGAAAAGTTATTGCTGCCCGTTAAAACAAAGGTCTTTTCCGTTTTGTGTTCATCCACAATTTGTTGTAAGTAGGATATAATAGACGGTACATTTTGTATTTCATCAAAGACGGCTCCTGAAAAAGTAGAGTGCAAAAAAGAACGTGGATCTGTTTCTGCCAGTAACCGGACGTCTGGGTTTTCAAAACTATAGTAGGGCAAATCGGGGAACAAATGTTTTGTTAGCGTAGTTTTACCCGATTGGCGCGGGCCCGTAATAGTAACTACCGGATATGCTTCCGCCATAGATAGCACTTCTGCTTCGATTTTTCTTTGAATGTACATTTGTGTAAATTTGAATAACAACTACAAATATACACACTAATTAATTCCGTTACACTTGCGCGTGATGTAAGATTAAAAATTTTAACTCATTTGTTTATAAGACCTATCATGCACCCCGTGAAATAGCAGCTTAGCAGCTTCCTGCTCCGCAGGGATTTCACAGGGTAAATGGCAGGGTTAATAAAGAAATCAAGCATGGTGTATCACTAACCTCGCCATTTATGGTGAGGCCCCAAAAAAGGTAATATCACCTCCCGGCCTTCAGGCCATCATCAGTTCATCCTCTGAAAACATCCATTCATCCAGAAAAACCTGCCACTCGATCAATGGGCAGCATATTTCTTTGATGGTAACCGGATTTATCCGAATTTGGCTGAAAACCTAATACCAAATTCTATGAGAAACTCAAGATTTTACTTTTTAGCCACACTGTGCCTGATGATTGCCGCAGCAATGGTTTTCCAGGCTTGTAACAAAGATGATGATAAAAACAACGACCCTGATGCTCCTACCTACACCGATGGTTCGGGAGAGATTGGAGAACAGGGCGGTACGGTGATGATTGATGATGAGGATTCGCCTATTGATAGGGCTAAGATCGAAATACCGGAAGGTGCCCTTGAAAGTGATGTAACTATCACTATAGAAGAAGATAATCAGGATGTAACCATACCGGGGTATGATTCTCCTTTGGTTGTTCGCTGCGAACCTGAAGGAACTTCTTTCTCAAAAGCGGTGACGCTATACTTGCCTTATGAGGGAGATGCCGATATGGCCTTCTACTTTGACGAAGAACAGGGAATCATAAAACAAATGGATGTTTTGGAAAAAAACACTTCCAAAAAACTTATTAAAACAGAAACGGAGCATTTTTCAATATTTTTTGCTGGTGAAGAAAATGTTGCAATGGATCTTGAATTAGTAAAACATAACAATGACTTCGCTGCGTATGGTGTTTTGCTTGATGACATAGCTGATATTCCCCCACACTGGAGAGTGACACAATATGACAATGCATATGATATTGCAGTTGGAGAACCAAGCGATAACGTGGCACGATTCAGGTTCGATTTATATAAAAAACTTAGTTTTGGGTTAAGTGAACCCGTGGCAACCAAAGCATATTATGTGTATTGGTATGAATATACAGACTTGCTTCGCGTGGATATGTCATACAATACAACGCACCAGGATGCTACAGGACACACCCAGTTTTTTTCGAAAGAGATATCAGGCGATGAGACCAAAATAAATACATGGATGCGGGGTTTGCCACTGATTCTTATATTTGATGAAGAAAGCTTTTTTGACAGTGACTTTGAATATGATAATGACGATGAATTTTTTGTGGGGTGCCGATGGGGCATGAATAAACCTTGGAATCCGGTTATTGCTTCAAACCGTTGGACATCAGAATACTCTTTTGGAGCCAGAAGTCATGCCAAAAAATGGAGTGAATTAGATAGTTTCGATGAAGATAGCAATCAGAACGGAATCATAGATAGTTTCGAATCTGGCTCCGGCGAGAATCAACCTCCCAACGACCCCACCAATGAAACACCAGAAGATGGCGCCACAGGTGTTTCGGTAAATACCAACCTGAGCTGGACTTGCTCTGACCCGGACGGCGACGAATTAAACTATGACATTTATTTCGGCACCAGCTCCAACCCTTCTCTGGCTGAGGAATACTACAACTCCACTTCGTGGGATCCCGGTACCCTTGAAGCGAACACTACTTACTATTGGCAAATCAAAGCCTTTGAAGTGGATAATGTGGATAACTACAGCGAAAGCGATGTGTGGGAATTTACCACGGCCGATGGTGGTGGCAGCAATACCCCGCCCTCTGCCTCATTCACCGTTTCACCCTCAAGTGGCAGCACCAGCACCAGCTTTTCGTTTGATGCCTCAGGCAGCAGCGATAACGAAGATCCCACCAGCCAGCTTGAAGTACGCTGGGACTTTGATGGCAACGGCTCCTGGGATACGAATTGGGATACCGACAAAACCGAAAACAACCAGTACAGCAGTGAAGGGACATACACTGTCAAACTGGAAGTAAGAGACACAGAAGGCCTTACTGATCAGTATACCGGGAGCATAACAGTGGATAATGGTGGTGGTGGCACAACCGGCTCTTTCACCGACCCGCGAGACGGCCAAACCTACGAAACCGTAGAAATAGGCAGCCAGGTATGGTTTGCCGAAAACCTCAACTACGAAACCGATAACTCATGGTGGTATGACAACGAACCGGACAATGGAGACACCTATGGCCGTTTGTACACCTATGAAGCGGCCTTAAACGCCTGCCCGGATGGATGGCACCTACCCAGCGACGAAGAGTGGAAAACCCTGGAGATGGAACTGGGTATGAGCCAAAGCGAAGCAGATGATACATTCTACCGTGGCACCGACCAGGGCGAGCAGATGAAATCCACTAGCGGCTGGAACAACAATGGCAACGGCACCAACAGCAGTGGCTTTAGCGCCCTTCCGGGCGGCTACCGTACTACCAGTGGTTCGTTCAGCGATCTAGGCTACTTCGGCTACTGGTGGTCGTATACGCACAACATTAGTTGGTACCGGGGTATGAGCTTCAATGGCGACCGTGTGTACCGGTACTACAAATTCAATAATGACTACGGCTTTTCCGTACGCTGCCTCAAGTATTGATATTGACTATTTGACTATTTAGGGGTATCCCGCCTGCGGCGGGATCGAAAAAATTTTAATTTGAAAATTGCAGATATTATTGTTAACGAGAATGGCCAGGCCATTTACCTTCACAAAGAGGGAATATTCTGGCCTCTTCATTGAACATGAATGCTTAAGCTATTCGACTCCAGCCGGAGTCGGGAGGTGAATGCTCAAACGATATTTTCTATAAACATTTGATGTCGCTGGCATCGTATCGCTGAAACGAAGTATTGGTTTGAAATCTTAAATCCTTTAGGATTTACATGTTTATAGCAACGATAGATAGACAATAATCGTCGACACCAGCGGTTTCGTATTCTTAGAGATTAACCCTCAAATTTGGTGATGCAATTCGACTCCTCACGGAGTCGGGTAAAGGTATTGTTTTAGCGTTTTTTCTATACACATGTGATTCCTCCGGTATCAATACCGATTTGAAATATGCGTTGATTTCAATTCTTAAACCCCTTGGGGTTTACATGTTTATAGAAATTTGAGGTAATTTATAGAACGTCGACTCCAGCGGAGTCGTATAAATCAATCTACCCCTCATCCGCTATCCATTCAAAAACATATTCATCTTTGAATTCAATTTCAAAGGTTTCAAAAAGTCCATGTATTCTTCCCGGAAGGTTTTCTTTCGATGATGTTCTTTTTGATTTTCAATATATTTTATCACATCCGTCATTTGCGAATGCCCATAAGAGAATGCACCAAAACCTTCCTGCCATTGATCACGAAAAGGTGTGAATCGCCTCTCTTTGATAAAACTGCCTGAAGATTTTTTGATTTCGCGTATGAGATCAGATAAACAACAGGATGGTTTCATCCCTATAAAGAAGTGTATGTGGTTATGCGTTCCGTTAATAGATAGCATTTTTTGCCCCTTGTTTTGGACGATACCGGTCATGTATTTATATAATTCTTCTTCCCATTCCGGGCGTATAATTGCTTTTCGGTTTTGAACGGCGAAAATCACTTGAATGTAAATTTGTGAGTATGTATTAGCCATTTGTTTTTGTTTTGAGAAATATACGAAAAAACGTAGATTATTCAATACAGCACTCGAAAAAGGTTCGACTCCTGCCGGAGTCGGCAGCACATAATTCAAATGATTTTTCTATACACATGTGATGCCTCCGGCATCCATTTCTTCTAAACCAAGGTTTGTTGCGGGAATCTTAAATCCCCTGGGATTTACATGTTTATAGAAAAGATGTTTCCGCACAGTTCCACCGACTCCAGCGGAGTCGAATATGTTGAACTCCCCTTGTTTTAGGTTGAAAAAAAAATCCCTAACTTTACATCAAAACCAATATTCATTATCCATAAATGCCACTATCACCGCGATAATTGTTGATGATGAACAGGATTCACGGGAAAGCATCCAAAGCATGTTGCAAGAGGCTGCTCCCGGGGTAAAGGTTGTGGCTAATGTGGATAGTGCAAAGAGTGGATTGGAAGCCCTGCTGGATCACCAGCCGGATTTGGTTTTTTTGGATGTGCAGATGCCGGAGCATGACGGGTTTTGGCTGGCCGAAAGGATGAAAGGGATTAAACATCAAAGCAGGATTGTTTTCGTTACAGCTTATGACGAGTATGCCATTGAAGCATTTAAATACTCAGCGTTTGATTTTTTGACTAAGCCCGTGGCTCCTGAGCGTATGAAGCAAGTCATTGATCGGTTTAACAACGAGAATGATCAGGAAGATCTCCATAAGAAACTCGAAAACCTTACTTATTACCTTAATCGTAGCAAGCTTAAGTTCAATACTCATGATGGGTTTATTATTGTCAGGGCCGAAGAAATAGTATTTTGCAAGGCAGACAGAAATTATTCTGAGATTAACATGGCCTCCGGTGAGAAGTATCTGATATGCTCTTCCTTGCTTAGCCTTGAAGCGGAGCTAAAGCCTTTTTCATTTATCCGGATAAGCCGCTCCCATTTGATCAACATTGACTACCTTGAAAAGTATTATCGCAATTCGAAACAAGTAGTATTAAGCAGCGATAATGTGAGCGTTACACTTAAAGCATCTGCCTCAGGTGTTAAGAGATTGATGGAAATTTAGACTTAAACAAATTTTTTCATTGAAAACAAAAAGAACGGAACTACAAACCTACAAACTTAAAAACTTAAAAACCTACAAACTTACAAACCTACAAACTCAAATATACCTTATCTTCACTTCTTTCAGAAAATTCTCTTCCAGCAAGGCAGCAATTCTTTTTACCACCGTTCGCCGGATTTCGAGATCCACAGGCAGGTTAGGATCCTGGTGAGCGATATTAATGCGGGTTCCGATTATCAAATGTATTTCGTCGCTCTCGAGCAACAACTTTACAATGGAATCGGCCGGACCTTTACCCAAATCTGTTTTGTTACTGTAATTTTTCAGAATATCGGTTACTTTACTAAGGGTGAGTATCCCTTCAGTCACCAAGTCAATGCCATCCATATAAGAAATCGGCGGCAGATTCGGATCGTGGAATTCAAAGCTGTCCGTAATCTTTTTATCCAGTTCTCTTGAAATAATATCGGCCGTAGTAGCCCCGCTGATAACTATTTTACCGTCAAAATCCCTTACTTCTGAAGCGAGTTTCGGGTCTTTATCTTTCTCATAGGGAGGTCCCGTACAAAGCAACAAACGCCTGGGGCGCCTGAAATAGATAACAGCACAACTGGTATCGTCCTTCGATTTATATTGATCGTTTTTGTGAGCTATGTTCACAACCTTCCTGGCCAGCAATTCCGCCGACATTTCGGGCTCATTAGATACAAGCTGCTGAGCAAAGGCCTTTAGGTTATCTTCTCCCCATCCAAAAGGGTAAGTGCCCATACCAAGGCCGCTTTGGGTGATCCCGTCGCTGGTTAAAACGATGCGATCTTCCTGCCTGGGATAAAAACTGTAGCTGCGCAACTGCTTATCTTTATGTTTTTCCGTCTTAAGGGTGATGTATTCCCACTGAATATCCAGCAGCTTATCCCCTCTGAGAATGAACGTCTCCGGGTTATCAAACTCTAGAATTCGGGTTTTATCATCTTCTTCGATATCCACAATACTAAAAGTGGCATAGCTGATCTTCCGCTCACTATCGATAGGCAACGTATTCATGATGATTTCGGCAATACGCTCGATATCTTTGTGTTCCTGGGTAAAGTTCAACGCCATTGTGGCTGTAAGCGTAGCCAGGATATTTGCTTTCACTCCATGGCCCAGTCCATCGGATAATACGACAATTGTCCGCTTTTCCTCCTTAATACGCCTGGTAAAAAAGACATCCCCACAGATGCGCTCGCCTTCATGATTCTTTGATTCATGCTTTACTTCAATATAGGGAAATTCGTTGCTGGTCACTTTTTATCCCCTTTTTTATAGGATTCGATAATGGAATTGAGCATCTGCTCCGTTTTCGAAGCTCCTTCTCCAAGAATATATCCGATTTGCTGAACAAGCTCCAGGTTTTGATCAATGACTTCCGTCACCCTGTTAATCACTTCTTCCTTGCGCACTTCAGGCTCCTGCAGGTCACGAATCACGGCCCCGACCATTTTATGCTTTTTAATGGTAAAGATATTCACATTCAGGAAAGAGTCATTGAAATGTACATCACGGTTGTGAATAGCTTCATCGTTGTTCAGCACATAAGAAAACAGGTTATAAAACTGGTAGGGCAGCAGCGACTTAAGATCCGCTCCCACAAGTCCCGGAATAATTTCATTGATTTCGGCTGCATCCGGCCCCATAAGATTGATAAACCGCTTATTGGACTGCACGATTTTTAGCTTGTTGTTGACCACTACCACTCCGGCTGAAAGCTCCTGCAAAACAGCGGAAGTCGTTTTAAGTGATTCCTGGCTCTTTTGTTGTTCCTCGCGGGCCTTTTTCTCCGATTCCTTCAACGCCTGCTGAGTTTCGGAAAGCTTCTCGTTGGTTTTTTTGAGCGTTTTAATGTAATCCTTTTGATTTTTCATGGAATGATGAATACACATATCCGTTTTGGCGATGCCATTAGCCACCGACTCGGCAAGTTCATGGCAGGACTTATAGCCACAGGCACCACAGCTCAGGTTAAATTTCTCATCCCCCTTGCCAAGCAACTTCAACACCTCCTGCACCTTCTCCCGGGGTGGATTGGGCAACCGTTGGTCGTTGGCCTGGAATTGCCTCGAATAATCCAGGTCGGTAAATTCGGCCATATCCTTTTCCCACTTTTGCAAATCGAAATCCTTTAATCTTTTGCGGGCATAGGCGGTAACCAGCGACCGCCTGTAAATAGGGTCTCCGTGAGGTGAAGTACCGGGCCCCATCATACATCCCTGGCAATAATAAAGATTAAAATGATGGCGTATTTGATTAATAGAGGTAGAAAACGTTTCTACTGCGTTAAGGGCAGGCTCCCCTCCATCCACGGTGAGCTCCTGGGTGGTGAGCATATCATCATCAATACCTGCAATATCCTTAAAAGCCTTACTGATGGGATATAGCGACCCCTTATACCCTATGGGATCATCAAAATCGGAGAAATGGACCTGCTTTTCATCAACCCCGTACTCTTTAAAAAGCTGGCGAAGTTCGGGAAATGTAATCACCGAATCTATTTGGCCGTCATCGCTATATCTTTTGGCATCTTCCTTCGCATCAATACAAGGGCCTATAAACACTACCTTCAGATTCTCTCCGTAGCGCTTCCTGACAACTTTGGCAGTAGCTACCATCGGCGAAATAATAGGGGCTACATTGCTTAAAAGCTCCGGTTTATATTTTTCCACATACTCAAAAATTGCCGGGCAATTGGCCGTTATGTAATACTTACCCGGCTCTTTATCCATTAGCTCCTTGTATTTCCTGGCTACCAAATCCATCCCAAATGAAGCCTCATTGACATAAACAAAACCCAGCGCGCGTATCATCTCAACAAACTTCCGGTAATCGGTGATATCCTCAAATTCGCCCGAAATACTCGGGTCCACAACGGCGGCAGTTTTATAATTCTTTAGCAAAGATTTGGTAGCCGTTTTATTATCGCAGTAAACAATAGCTCCGGGAGTGCATGCATCAAGGCAGTCTCCGCAACCTATGCACCGTTCCGAATCAACTCTTGGATATTCCTGGTTTACCTTAAGCGTAATGGCTTTCACCGGACACGCTCTCACGCAGGCATAGCATACCTCACATTTGGATGGAATAATTTTTACCAGCGGTTCATTCTCTTTCGTTTTACTCATCCCTCACTCCTTTCAATTACTTTCCCGAAAAATATTCTTCCAGGATAGCTATGGCCTTCTCCCGGGTCATATGTTCATAAATCTCGTCATTGATTTTCATCACCGGGCCCTTTTCGCAATGGTCGAAACAATGCGCCCCGTGAAAATATACTTTATCCTCCAGGGAATGCGATTTCAAAAACTCACTAATGGCATGCAAGGTCTTCTTGTTTCCTCTTGAAAAACAAGAACTCCCGAGACAAATCACTATTTCATGGGTTGAATTCATATTATTACATCAAAAGTAATAAAAGTCCTAAGCACTACCATTAAATTGTTATTTTATTAACAAGGATAAATATTTTATTACCCCTTCACAAATTATTGATTCATAATCTGATATATTTTCAAAATATAAGGTTTTTATTTAAAACGTATATAAATTAATCCATAGATAAGTTACTCTTCTTATCTAAATAATCATTTTATATTCTGTAAAACAATTTTTTATAAAAATAATGCGTATTTAATACTTCATGTTAAATTCATAACAATGTTATTTTTGTAACAAAAAAGGCGGGTAATTTTTACCTTTGTAAGAGTTAAGATCTATGAAAATGGAGGATAAAATAAAGAAAATTTTGGCAGACTATCGGCATGCAGGACGGGAAGACCTCATCCCGGTTCTTCAGATGATCCAGGATCAGTTCGATTATCTTCCTGAAGAAGCCATCACAGAGCTGAGTAAGGAATTTGCTTTACCTCCGAGTAAGATATACAGCATTGCCACTTTTTACAACCAGTTTCGCTTTACTTCCAAAGGTAAATATCACATAAAAGTTTGCAACGGGACAGCATGCCACATATATGGTTCCGAAGAAATATTGAGGGAAATTGAAAAGCAACTAGCTATCAACCCCGGCGAAAAAACCAACGATGGTATGTTTAGCCTGGAAGCTGCTCCCTGCATAGGGGCATGCGGTCTTTCACCCGTTGTAAGAATCAATTCCGATTACTACAAAAACACCACCGCAGGAGAAATCAAAGAGGCCTTGCAATCGTACCGCAATAATGAAGAACAATGAACAGTGAAATCACTTCATACAACATAGTAGAACATCTGTTGCTTAGCAATTCCATCGAATTACCGGAAGATGTGGAGCGTAAGGTAAAACGATTACGCCGGGAAACGGTGGACTTTCCTGTAATTTTCGTAGGTAGCGGTACATGTGGCCGGGTAGCGGGCGCTAACGAAACTTTGGCACAGATCCGCAAATACCTTGAAGAAAATAACCAGGAAGCAGAACTGGTTGAAGTGGGTTGCATAGGCATGTGCTGGGCCGAACCCCTTGTTGATATCCAATTACCCGGGCGTCCGCGCATAAGCTATCAAAAAGTTACCCCCAAAAAAGTCACCGAAATTCTGGATGCCACTTTTAACATCACCTACGAACCAAAATATATCCTCGGCCAATTTAAAAACCCAATCATGGAACCCTGGGAGGAACTTCCTTACATCGAAGGCCTCCCGTTCTATAAGAATCAACAACGCGTTGTTCTGGAAGACTGTGGCATACTGAATCCTGTAAGTATTGAAGAATACATGGCTCATGGCGGATACAAAACCATGGCCGACACGATCTTGCATACAACACCTGCCGGTACGCGCGATAACATTATCAAAAGCGGACTAAGAGGCCGCGGGGGCGGAGGCTTCCTTGCCGGCGAAAAGTGGCATATAGCAGCCGAAGCAGAAGGAGAGCAAAAATACCTGGTGTGCAACGCAGACGAAAGCGACCCGGGGGCTTTTATGGATCGGGCCCTCATTGAAGGGAATCCTCATCTTTTGATAGAAGGTATAGTGATTGCAGCGTATGCCATAGGCACTAGCAAATGCTATGTCTATATCCGCTCTGCTTATGAGCTGGCTATAAAGCGTCTCCGCGAAGCCATAGACGAGTGCAAAGATGCCGGCCTTTTAGGGCATAATATCCTGGATAGCGGTTTTAATATCCAAATCAAAGTCAAAAACGGGGCAGGAGCCTTCGTATGTGGTGAAGAAACGGCACTCATCAACAGCCTGGAAGGCAAACGGGGCATACCACGTCCCAAACCTCCCTATCCGACGCAGCTAGGTCTTTTTAATAAACCTACCGTGGTGAATAACGCCGAAACTTTAGCCAATGTCCCGAAAATTCTCAAAAAAGGCGTGGAATGGTTTACGCAACTGGGGACGGAAAAAAGTCCGGGTACAAAAGTTTTTGCTTTAGCCGGGAAGATAAATCATCCGGGGCTCATCGAAGTCCCCATGGGGACAACCTTTCGGCAGATCATCAACAACATCGCCGGAGGTATGAAAAATAACGGCTCGTTCAAAGCAGCTCAAATCGGTGGCCCTTCAGGAAGTTGCATTGCCGAAGAAAACCTGGATACAAAAATAGATTATGAATCTTTGAACGGTATTGATGCTATCATGGGGTCGGGAGGCTTGGTGGTGGCCGATGAGAATACCTGTATGGTTGATCTGGCGCGTTTTTTTATGGATTTCCTTCAGAAGTCCTCCTGCGGCAAATGCATCCCCTGTCGCGAAGGAACACGACGGATGCTGGAAATTCTTTCCAGCATTACCCGGCGCCCACAGGATTATAATCATAGTTCGCTGGACCGGTTTAAAGGGATTATGCAACTCGAAGAACTGGGAAAAGTCATTGAAGACACTTCCCTTTGCGGATTGGGACAAACGGCTCCGAAACCGGTACTTAGCGCTCTGTATCATTTCCGTGAGGAGTTTGAAGAACATATCTTTGACAGGAAGTGCCGGGCAAATGTATGCAAAGATTTGCGCTCCTATTACATCGATGTGGAGGCCTGTAACGGGTGCACTTTATGTGCGGTAAAATGTCCTGAAGGAGCTATCATCGGAACAGCCCATCAGCCGCATTTTATCGTGGAAAACAAATGTACGGGCTGCGGGATATGCTTTGAAGTATGCAAGTTTGATGCAGTATTTTTAAAATAGGAGGAGTGGTGATTGAAATAGAAGTCAACAATAAAATAATAGAAGCAAAAAAAGGCGAAGTACTGCTTAGCACCCTGAAGCGAAACGGAATTCACGTTCCTACGCTCTGCTACATGAAGGAACTATTCCCCACAGGAGCATGCCGCATGTGTGCCGTGGAAATGGAAGGGATGGCCAATCTGATACCTGCCTGCTCCTATCCGGTGAACGAATGGATGCGCATCAAAACCCATTCCCCGCGCGTGGTTTCCGCACGAAAAATGCTGGTCGAACTGCTTCTTTCCAACCATCCGGATGATTGTCTTTATTGCATCAGGAATGGTAATTGCGAACTACAAAAACTCGCAGAGGAACTCAACGTTCATGAACGTCGTTTTTTTGGCAGACGGGCCAAAGGCAGGATCGACAACAGCAGTCCAAGCATAGTCCACAACCCGGAAAAATGCATCCTCTGTGGTCGTTGCGTGCGCTATTGTGATGAAATATTGCGGGTTTCCGCTATCGACTTTATTGGCCGCGGGAATTCCGCTACTATCGGAACCGAATTTAACAGAGGATTGAATCTTTCTACGTGCATAGATTGTGGCCAGTGCATTATGGTTTGCCCCACAGGAGCCTTACATGAAAAAACCAACCAGAATAAAATCCGGCAGGTGATTCATGATAAGACGAAACATGTGGTCGGGGTATTTGACAGCGGCGTGGCCGTATCACTGGCCGAAGAATTTGGGTTTAAGCCCGGAAAAAATATTGAACAATTGATTTCGGCGGCTTTACGTATTATAGGCTTTGACAAGGTTTATGATTCGGGCTTTGCCGCTGACTTGATGATCAATGAAATGACCGACGAATGGCTCACAAGAATAGAAAATAATGAAAACCTTCCTTTAATTACCACGCATTGCCCCGCCTGGGTAAAATACGCCGAAAGAAACTACCCCGGGCTGACCGGCCATTTTACCTCCGTTAACCCACCCCAGGAAATCATGGGCAGCATCATCAAAAATTATTATGCCCACAAAGCCGGCCTTAACAGGGAAAACATTTATGTGGTTTCTCTCACAACATGTAC
Organism: Bacteroidales bacterium; assembly: GCA_021738485.1. GTDB lineage: Bacteria > Bacteroidota > Bacteroidia > Bacteroidales > JAIPAH01 > JAIPAH01. The sequence goes on from JAIPBX010000024.1 coordinate 17,270, forward strand.
GGCCCGCAAAGAAGAAAAGCTCAGAAAAGCCTATACCCCCCATGGCATTCCCCATGTAGATACTGTGATGACAACTCGCGAACTGGCGGAGTTCATTAAACTACATGGCATCGATTTAAATCAAATCGAAGAAGAGTTGACGGATCTTCCTTTTGGGATGAGCAGCACGGTTGGTAAAATGGTAGCTTCACCCGGAGGATTGGCCGAAGGAATCGTCCGCACTGCTTTTTTTAAAGAAAATAACAGGGAACTGCGACCGCCAAGGCTTACAAAATTGCGAAACAACAAGGCTCGTAAGGAATACCGTTTCAGAAAAAACGGGCGCGACTACCTGATGCTGGCGGTACACGGTCTGGCGGAAGCTATCAAGTTGTTTAAGGAAATGAAGCTGGAACAGACCAAACCTGATTTTATCGAAATCCTTGCCTGTAAAGAAGGATGTCTCAATGGAGGCGGCCAACCCTTAAGAACACCCGAGAATCATATAAATCTCAGAAGAAAGGCTATCTACAATATCGACAACCAAGGGTCAATAAAAACCGCTCACAAAAACCCGGAGGTTGAAGAACTGTATGCGAAATACCTGGGGACTCCCGGCAGCGAAAAAAGCGTCAAGCTATTGTATAACCCGGATTTGACACACAAAGAATAGATTATGAGCCAGGCAGTGAGAAAACAGTTGGTGTATACGATTCCCGATCGATGCAGGGTCTGTTATACTTGTGTTAGAGAATGCCCGGCGAAAGCCATACAAATTATTAACGGCCAGGCTCAGGTGATTGATAAGCGGTGCATCGGCTGCGGAAATTGTGTAAAAGTCTGCAGTCAGCATGCCAAAGACTTTGTCAAGCTTACCGCTGAGGTGGAGCGGCTTTTACAGAACGACCAACCGGTAGCCGCCCTTGTAGCTCCCAGCTTTCCCGCCGAATTTTCCGAAATTGAAGATTATCGCCGCTTTGTTGGAATGCTCCGGGAATTAGGTTTTGATTATGTCTGTGAGGTGGCTTTTGGAGCCGATTTGGTTTCCCAAAGATTTAACGACTTGCTGGGGCGAAGCGATAAATCATTCATATCAAGCGACTGCCCGGGAATTGTTTACTACATAGAACATTATCACCCTGAGCTGACCGACCATCTGGCACCGATTGTGAGTCCCATGGTGGCTATGTCAAGGGTGGTGAGGCAAAAATATGGCGAAAATGTGAAAATTGTTTTTGCCGGTCCTTGCGTCGCCAAAAAAGCCGAGTCAAACGAAACCGACCAGGAATTAACATTCATCGAATTGCGGGAAATGTTTGAGAAGGCACATCTTCATCATGAAAACGTGGAACCCTCTGATTTCGACCCGCCTTTAGGTGGTAAAGGTGCTATTTTCCCGGTCAGCCGCGGATTGGTTCAAAACCTCGATGCGGCCGAAGATATTAATGACGGCAGAATCATTACCGCTGAAGGACGCTCCAATTTCAAAGAAGCCATAAAGGAATTTGAAAAAGGCGTCATTTATCAAAATCTTATGCTCCTGTGCTGCGAAGGTTGCATCATGGGGCCGGGGACATCTTCACAAGGAAATAACAAATATTCACGACGCCTGACCGTAAACAGCTATGTCAAGCATAAACTTAACGCCCTGGATACAGAACAATGGAGGCACAATATCAATTTTTACGAAAAGCTGGATTTAAGCGTGTCGTTTATAAAAGCCGATCGCCGTATGGAAACCCCTTCCCGGGAAGAGATAAAAAAAGTTTTAGCTTCCATTGGCAAATATTCGGAAAAAGATCACCTCAATTGTGGTGCCTGTGGTTATGAGACATGTGAAGCTCACGCCATTGCCATAATTCAAGGGCTGGCGGAAACGGAAATGTGCCTCCCCTATTCTATCGAAAAGCTCCATCATTCGCTCAGCGAACTGAGAATATCCAACCAGCAACTTAATTCAGCCCGGGAAGCGCTTAAACAGCAGGAAAAACTGGCTCATATGGGTCAATTATCAGCAGGTATTGCCCATGAACTCAACAATCCACTGGGGGTTATCATTATGTATAGCAATATCCTGCTTGATGAAACCGATAAAGAATCCGAATTTTACAAAGATCTTCAATTAATCGTGGAGCAATCGGACCGTTGCAGGAACATTGTAAGCGGCTTGCTTAATTTTGCCCGCAAAAACCAGGTGAAATATGATCAAATAAATGTGGGAGAATTAATTCATAAAAGCCTGGAATCTGTGATTGTTAAGAATAATGTACACCTAAAAATTCATAACAATCTTAACAACCCCATGGCCGATGTGGATGTGGAGCAAATGATACAGGCCATTTCCAACCTGGCAAAAAATGGTATTGAGGCTATGCCTGACGGGGGACAGCTCACCATTAAACTTAGCGACACACCGGACCAGGTTAATATTGAAGTGTCCGACACCGGAAAAGGAATAGACCAGGAAAACCTGGAAAAAATCTTCGAACCTTTTTTCACTACTAAAGAAATCGGCAAAGGCACGGGGCTGGGACTGGCTACTATCTATGGTATTGTTAAAATGCATAAAGGAAAAATTAATGTGGAATCTAATACAGATCCCGAAAAAGGCATGACGGGTACCAGGTTCTCTATTAATCTACCCCGCCATCATAGCAGAAAAGAAAAAGCAATTTAAAATAGATGAAACTATGGCAAAATATGATGAAACAATTCTTATAGTGGATGATGACGGCGATTATCTCTTTCAGACGAAAGTTCTTGTGGAGGGATTTGGCTACAACACCATTACAGCTGAAAGCCAAAAGGAGGCCGAAAAAATCATCGCCACAACCAAACCGGACCTGGCTATAATCGACCTGATGATGGAAAATGAAGACAGTGGTTTTATCCTTAGCTACAAAATGAAAAAGATGTATCCCGAAGTGCCGATAATTATTGCCACAGCTGTAACAGCTGAAACAGGCATGTCGTTCGATATCAATTCTGAAGAGGACAGAAAATGGATTAAAGCCGATTTGTTTTTAGATAAAGGGATTAGAAAAGATCAGTTCGAACGGGAAATTAAAAGGTTATTGAATCAGGAATAGAAACTATGTCGGTACTGAAGCTACTTGTTGTTGATGACGAACCCGGTATTCGTTCGGGCGTTTCAAGGATTCTGCGGAATTTTAAGGTGGATTATCCGTTTATGGATGAGCATATAGAATTTGAAATCCTTGAAGAAGCCGATGGAGAGAGCGCTCTGGAAACCATAAGGGCCAAAAAACCGGAGATTATTCTTCTGGACAACAAACTGCCCGGAATACAAGGTGTTGATGTTCTGGAAACCATTAAAAAAGAAAATATCAACAGTGTAGTAGTGATGATCACCTCCTATGCGTCTTTGGAACTCGCCGTGCAAGCTACCAAAGACGGCGCCCACGATTTTATTCCCAAGCCCTTCACGCCCCAGGATTTACGCTCTTCCGTGGAAACAGTAACCAAACATATCTTTCTTAAGCAAATGACCCAAAAGCTTAATACCGAAGGGCGTCAAATACGTTTTCAATTCCTGTCGGTATTATCTCATGAATTAAAAGCTCCTATCAATGCGGTGGAGGGGTATCTGAAAATGCTTCAGGACAGGCAATTCGGCGATGATTTAAATAATTACAACCAGGTGATCGACCGAACTATGAAACGCATTAAAGGCATGCATAACCTTATCCTGGATATGCTGGACTTAACAAAAGTGGAAACCGGCAATATAAAAAGAAACATAAAAGAGGTGAATCTTGTAGATGCTGTGTATTCGGCGGTGGATACCATGCAACCCTATGCCATTCAGCGTGATGTGGATATCCATGTCAATGGCCCCGAAAATGCCCCTTTGAAAGCTGACCCCGAAGAACTGGAAACTATTTTCAATAATCTTATATCCAATGCCATCAAATACAACAAAGAAAATGGACGCGTGGATGTAAACATCAGAGAACAAAAAGATAATTTTTCCATTCAGATAGCCGACACGGGAATTGGAATGGATGAAACCGAATTATCAAAACTTTTTAAAGATTTTGTACGGATCAAAAACGAAAAAACAAAAAATATTTCAGGAAGCGGATTAGGACTCTCAATCGTAAAAAAACTCGTAAATTCGTATAATGGAGATATAAACGTTAACTCTAAACCGGATGAAGGTAGTATATTTACACTAACATTTCCAAAAGAGAATTAAAAATAAACCCATAGATAAATGAAAAAGTTACCGGATAAAACAGTAGAGCGATTGAGCCAGTACAGGCGTTCCCTGTTAAATTGCCTGGCAAACGGCAAAAAGCATATTTTTTCGCATGAAATTGCGAACCTGCATCATATCACTCCTGTACAGGTACGCCGGGATATCATGCTGATTGGATATACCGGCACCCTTCGGAAAGGATATGATATCCAGGAACTGGTGGATTTGATCGGAGAAATTATTGATACGGACGAAGGACAAAATGTGGCTATAATCGGTATAGGAAACCTCGGAAGGGCTTTGATAACCTACCTGCAGGGTAAACGTTCCAAGCTCAGGATCGCGGCGGGCTTCGATATCAATAAGGATAAAGTCGACCGTGTGTATGGAGGCGTTCAATGTTACCACATCGACCAACTGGAGGACACTGTTCAAAAAGAAAACATTACCATAGCCATTATCACTACCCCGGCCGATGAGACTCAAAAAATCTCGGAGATGTTAGTTAAAGCAGGCATCAGAGGTATTTTGAATTATACACCAACAGCAATAAACGTACCTGATCATGTCTACCTTGAGGAGTATGATATGATTACTTCATTGGAGAAAGTGGCCTTTTTTGTCAAGAAAAACAGCCTAACTGTATAACTGCTTAAAATTGTCCGTTAGTAGTGAGAGTTTTTAAAAATCTGAATGACATCGGGAATATTCAAAATCCGGTAGTGACAACAGGGTCCTTCGACGGTGTGCATGTAGGCCATACAGCAATTATAAAACGCATTAACAGGCTGGCAAGAGAAATCGAAGGCGAATCGGTGCTGATAACTTTTGATCCGCATCCCCGAAAGGTGCTCTATCCCGAAACTGCCGGTAAAGACCTGAAACTTATCAATGCCCAGAGGGAAAAAATAGAACTGCTGAAGCGAACGGGGTTAGATAATCTCATCATAATTCACTTTACGCGGGAATTTTCAAAAACCACTTCGCATGACTTCGTAAAAGATATTCTTGTCGGAAAATTAAAAGCCAAAAAGATAGTGGTAGGCTTCAACCATCATTTCGGGCATAACCGGGAAGGGGACTATGAATACCTATACAAACTGGGACAGCAATTCAAATTTGATGTCGAAGAAATTCCCCAGCAGGAACTGCATCATGAAACTGTCAGTAGTACAAAAATACGGCATGCTCTGCTCCATGGAGACATTCAAAAAGCCAATGCCTATCTGGACCATCATTACCTTATGGCAGGCGAGCTGAGGAAACAACCTCCTGAAAATGGGAAAAACGAATTTACCTGGTATAACATAGAGATTGAAGAAGACTGTAAACTCATCCCTCCCCCGGGCTTGTATGCTGTATTTATTTATTTCAAAGGGTCGCAATACAAAGGTATGGCTGAAATAACCACAAAAAATGAAGATACCACCCACTACAACCATAACAAAGTAGTGAAGGTACACTTCATGGAGCTCGGGGAAGACATTCACGGAAGGGTTATCAATGTGTTTTTTGCTAAAAAAATCAGGAAAGGAATCAAATTCAGGGATCGGCAACATCGATGGAAACAATTGATAAATGACAAAAACAAAATTGAAGAATTAATATACTAAAGTTTCACACTTAAAATTGAATATGGTAACCGGCTGTATTTCAATAAGTTCTTATCAAATAGTTTAAAACTTCGTGTATCTTTGTGTCTTCGTGCCTTCGTGGCGGTAGTACCAGAAGGCCACTAAGACACCAAGTCACCAAGATTCACTAAGGAAGCCGTTAACACAATTGAAAAAGATTAATAATCAAGATTCTACAAGAAATGAAAAACTTTAGTTAATATATTCATGGGAAGAAAAAGGGTTAAACGAATATCAAAAATCAAAGAATGGAAGATAAAAATCTAAACATAGACCTGACATTTCTTGGAACCGGAACATCCACGGGCGTACCCGTAGTAGCTTGTCAATGCGAGGTCTGCACTTCTACCGATGAAAAAGATAAGCGATTGCGCACTTCCGCTTTGCTAAAAATAGGGGATATAACAATTGTTATTGATTGCGGGCCCGATTTCAGGATGCAGATGCTGAATAATGCCGTAAGCGATATTGATGCAATACTTTTCACCCATGCACACCGCGACCACATTGCAGGGCTGGATGACATCAGAGGGTTCAACTACATCCTAAACAAAAAAGTCGACGTCTATGCTACTAGTGAAGTTTTTGACTCGCTAAACGAGCAGTTTCCCTATGTTTTTAATAATACCCGCTATTTTGGTGCTCCGCAGATCACTAAAAACCTCATAAGCCATCACCCTTTCGATGTATACGGTATCGAAGCCACTCCTATTAAGGTGTGGCACCACAAAATGGAAGTTCTTGGCTTCAGGATTAAAGATTTTACGTATATTACGGATGCCAGCGAGATACCGGCACAAGAGATGGACAAAATTAAAGGCACAAAAATTATGGTGATTAATGCTTTGAGAAAATCCCACCATGTATCCCATTTTTCCCTGGAAGAAGCTATCGATATCATCAACAAAGTCAATCCGGAAGAGGCTTATATAACTCACATGAGTCATTTTATAGGGAAACATGAAGAAGTGGAAAAAGATTTGCCTTCTAATGTATTCCTGGCTTACGATAACCTCAATATCAAAATCGACGGAAATGGCTGACAATAACTTGCAAAAGATTACCGGCTAAAAAAATCATATCCTTGATACTGATGAGAGCAAGAAGCAAAATTCAATACCCTGAATTGACAGGGACTTTTATTCCACCCTGCACTACTGTTTAGTGCTTGTCTATAAAGTCTCGATTCTGTCTAATTCCTTCCCATTACCCTTTTAATCTCCGCCTGAGGCGGAGAACAGCCACACAATCAGTGCTTAACCTGTTCTCCCCTTTAGAAGAGTTAGAGGGGTAAAGCTGAAGAAGGTTACTTTATAAACGGACACTATTTAGAATCCGGAAATCAATGTACCCGGTAAAAATTTTATACCTTTGCTGTTAGTAAAATAACAATCTAGTGGGGTGATATGAAATTCAATCCGGAAAAGTGTAAGATAGACGATGAACGCATGAAGCCGTTCATTGATGCTGATGAAATATGGGGGCACATTACCAATGCAACTCCCACCAAAAAGCGTGTAGAAGAAATAATAAATAAATCGCTGAATAAACAGAGGCTGACACTGGCTGAAACGGCCACATTAGTAAGTGCTGACGATCCGGAAATGATCGAACAAATCAAAATGGGAGCCAAAAAGTTAAAGGACACTATCTATGGCAATCGTATTGTTCTGTTTGCTCCCCTTTATATCGGAAACAAATGCACCAACAATTGTTCTTACTGCGGATTCAGAGCTTCCAACAAGGACGCCATCCGAAAAACGCTCTCCGATGAAGAGATACAAAGCGAAGTAGCCGCCCTTGAAGATAACGGCCAAAAACGGCTTATTCTGGTTTACGGAGAGCACCCCGATTATGGTGCCGATTATATAGCCCACACTGTCAAAACAGTGTATGATGTCAAAAAAGGTAAAGGAGAAATACGGCGTGTAAACATCAATGCCGCGCCTCTCGAAATTGAAGGGTATAAGAAAGTGAAGGATGCCGGCATCGGCACGTATCAAATTTTCCAGGAGACCTATCATCCGGAAGTCTACAAGGAGTATCATTTGGGCGGTAAAAAACGTGACTATGCCAATCGCCTTATAGCCCTCGATAAAGCGCAGGAAGCAGGTATTGACGATGTAGGTATCGGGGCCCTTTTCGGTCTGTACGACTGGCGTTTTGAGGTTTTGTCCCTGGTGCGTCATGCCAATCATATGGAAGCTTGCTACAATGTAGGGCCTCACACGATTTCCTTCCCGCGCATCACCGAAGCATCAACAATCGGAATGAACGACCGATACATTGTCAATGATGAGGAATTTACCCGCATTATTGCGATTTTGCGTCTAGCCGTGCCTTACACCGGGCTTATCCTCACAGCCAGGGAGTCGGAGCACGTGAGACGGGAAGTGATGGAATACGGCGTATCGCAAATCGACGGCGGAACAAAACTGGAGATCGGCTCTTACACCGACCAGAGCCTTAATGAAGACCAAAATCTCAACAAAGAACAGTTTAAAATTAATGACAACCGGTCACTGAACGAAATCATTGATGAGTTGCTGGACAGGGATTTTCTGCCTTCATTCTGCACAGCTTGCTACAGGCTGGGGCGTACCGGAGAACATTTTATGGAATTCTCCGTGCCAGGATTTATCAAACGCTACTGCGCTCCCAACGCCATCCTCACATTGAGTGAATACCTGGTGGATTATGCTACGCCCGATGTGCAGGAAAAAGGCTGGAGAGTCATCGAAGAAAACCTTAAAGAGCTGGCGGCCAAACACAAACATGTACGGGTGGATGAAATAAGAAACCGGATAGAGCGCATTAAACAGGGCGAACGCGATTTGTATTTCTAAACGGATACTATCCGTAGGTGATGCGGAGTTGCTTAAAAAAATAAAATTCCAAATCCCAAGCACCAAATTCCAAGGAAATTTCAATTTTCAATACCCAAACATCAATCTCTTCTATTTTCTTTATTTGAGCATTGGTATTTGGTTCTTATTTGGAATTTGGGATTTATCACCAATTAACCCTTTATCCAATCATTCAACCATTCAATCATTCAATCAATCTTCCCTTCGCGTCTATTCGACAAAAATTCGCACCAATTCGTGATACCGTATGAGCTTATACTAACCGCTTATCCCGAAACGAGTCACTTTAATACCTGAAGACCGTAAATCAAATTCACTTCCTGCTCCCGATAATCGTTAGCGCACCCTGGTAATCATCATTCCTGAAATACCCGTAAGTGCGTATGACATAGAAATAGGTACCGTCAGACAGGCCATTGGCCGTCCAATCACTTTGATAGTTATCGTCCTTATGGACCAATCTGCCATACCGGTTATATACCAGCAGCTCTACTCTTTGATATTCGTAAGTGATATTATTGCCGGTTTTTTCATTTTGTATGACAAACTTATCATTAAAGCCATCTCCATTAGGCGTCATCACGTCCGGTATTTTTAACTCCGCTTCTTCAATAGGCATTTCCTTGGCAATAATCGTATCACACCCATACTCATTGGTAGCATCGAGGTTAACCACATAATTATCCGGTGGTGGAGAATCATCCGTACCTTTTACGCCTTCGAAAGTATGCTCGACTTCGCGCATCATGGAAGAATCTCCGTCTCCAAAAGTCCAGAACCATTCACTCACTTGTGCATCCGAATTGTTTTCAAAGGTGAAGGTAATAGTAGGATTATCAATATAAATGGTGTCGGAAGGACTGGATGAAACCTCCAGCTCAGAAGCCGGAAGGGCCTCTATCGTAAAGTTGGTATCCAGTGTACATCCGTTTTGGTCGGTAATTTTCAGGTTATTTTCACCGGCACATAAATTCCGCGCAATCGAATCCCAGGGCAGGGAGATATCATTCCACAGATACTCATAGGGGGCCTCTCCCCCGCTTACTGAAGCTATTACCTGACCGTTACAGCTTCCGTGGCATATTTCATTTACCTGCTGGATATTTACAAATATTCTGGGATGCAGCGAAACATCAAAATTCTCCACGCAAGCAGCGCTGTCGCCGGTTATAGATACTTCATAAGAGGTTTCATTTGTTGGATAAATCGGCAGGGTATCATTCAGCACGCCGCCGGGTTGCCATTCTACGGTATACATCTCCGGGACGACATGCATCACAAATTCTTCACCGTAACACAACGTGGTATCCTCATCAGGCACAACCTGGTAATCCAAAAATTCCACAAATGTCGAATCGGTTTGAAAACTCCCGTCGGCCAGCACGGTTACCGTATAGTAACCCTCCTGGCCAACGCTAATGGTTTGGGTGGTATCACCCGTACTCCAGGAATAACTGGTAAAACCCGCGCCGGCATCAAGCTCTACGGTTGATTGGTTGCAGCCTGGTGTTGTTTCCGGTAAATCAAGTTGTTGCGCATAAATTGCGGTGCTCAAAAAAAGAATGACAGTTAAAGCGGTCAAGTTTTTCCTCATGAATATCTATTTTTCTTCAGGGCACTAAAATAACAATTAACTCCGTCGGATAACGTATGACGGAGTTAATTCGTATTGTAATCAGAAAATTCCTGCTTCTAACATCTCTAAGGTACAATTCTCCACCACCTTAACGCCTTTCTCCTGCGCGAGAGAGCGAAATTCCGGATTTTCCGTGCCCGGATTAAATATAATCCGCTCCGGGTTGTATCTGAAAACCGATTCATAATAATCCTTTTGATTTTCCGGGTTGAGATAAATAGTAACAGTATTTACCTGCTTCCAGTCAGGCAAACGGGTTTTTACTTCGTTCCCCTCTATCTCACCTGCTTCCCGCCCCAGCGGCCATACATCATGACCGTTTCGCGTTAGCATCTTTACGGCTATATTTGAATACCTGAAAGGCTTCAGGCTGGCTCCTAAAAGCAATACTTTTTTTCCTTCTTGTGACATAATTTATTATTTCATTTGGGTTGATAAAATGGAATTGAGATTTTCGAACCGGGTGCGATAATCAGCCATGGAACGTCTTATAATCTCATGAGCATCCTCAGCACCAAAGGTGTGCGTTATCTCCACATCCCTTTCTTCTCCGGGTAAATCTTTGTAGGTCAAAAAATAATGTTTCAAACGATCGACGACTAATAATGACATCTCCGAAATATCTTTGAAATCACCGTAAACTGCATCATCTTTCATCACACCAATTATTTTATCATCCGACTCATTACCATCAAGCATTCTGAATCCTCCGATAGGTATGGCCTCCACCAGTATATCGCCATGGACAATCTCCTTCTCCGTCAATACACATATATCTATCGGATCACCGTCCCCCTTCACATCCTCTCTATCGAGTTTCTCATTGCAAAACTCAGCTACGCTATCTCCGCTGAATGTCTGTGGGATAAAACCATACAAAGCAGGCACTACGTTAGAGTATTTTTGCGGGCGATCGATTTTAAGATAGCCACTGGATTTATCCACTTCATATTTTACCGTATCAGTGGATACCATTTCTATAAAAGTAGTGATCTCTTTCGGGGCATTATCGCCTATTTCTACACCGTGCCACGGATGAGACTTATAACGCAGCCCCATCAACCGGCCTATTGGATCCATTAAACTAGTATTTCCCATAATTTTAATTCATTCTTTCATGATCTTGTACAAATGTATTAATAAATATAAGCCCGGAATGGTTTTTTTAGAATACTGTCAATTTGTCTTATACTTGTTGATGATTAATGACATTTTGACTTAATACCTTCCATGAGCTACTTATGGCAAAGAGTTTGACGAATCAGTATAGAAAATAAGAAAAGGAGAAAAAACATGAATCTAAATAATTTCACAATAAAATCGCAAGAAGCCATTCAAAAGGCTCAGCAAATTGCTGAAGGGTATGAGCATCAAGCCATAGAGAATGCTCATTTACTGAAAGGTATTCTGGAAGTGGATGAAAATGTGACCCCGTTTCTGTTTAAGAAAATGGAGGTAGACTTCAACGTGGTTAAGCAGGCACTGGACCGCATTTTGGATTCGCTTCCTAAAGTAAGTGGGGGTGATTTGTATCTTTCCCGCGATGCGAACAAATCCTTACAGAAAGCCCAAACCTTACTAAAGGATTATGGCGATGAGTTTATTTCTATTGAGCATTTGCTCCTGGGCATTCTTAGCGCGAACGATAATACCAGTAAGCTGCTTAAAGACAGTGGCGTGACAGAAAACGGACTCAAACAAGCCATACAGGATTTGCGTAAGGGCTCAACGGTCAACAGCCAGAGTGCAGAAGATACTTTCAATGCTTTGAACCAATATGCGCGCAATCTAAACCATGAAGCACACTCCGGGAAGCTTGACCCGGTGATCGGGAGAGAAGAGGAAATAAGAAGAGTGTTGCAAATCCTGGCCCGCAGAACGAAAAACAACCCGGTTTTAATTGGTGAGGCCGGCGTAGGGAAAACAGCTATCGCGGAAGGTATCGCCCACCGCATCGTAGATGGTGATGTGCCCGAAAATCTCAAAACGCGGCAGATATACTCGCTCGATATGGGTGCATTGATAGCAGGAGCCAAATATAAAGGGGAGTTTGAAGAACGGCTCAAAAGTGTGGTCAAGGAAGTAACCAATTCTGAGGGTGAAGTCATTATGTTTATCGATGAGATACACACGCTCGTTGGAGCCGGCGGCGGTGAAGGAGCTATGGATGCCGCCAACATCCTGAAACCCGCCCTGGCACGTGGCGACCTCAGAGCCATAGGAGCTACGACGCTGAAAGAATATCAAAAGCATTTTGAGAAAGACAAAGCGCTGGAGCGGCGCTTCCAGACTGTCATAATTGATGAACCTACGGTAACGGACGCGATATCCATCCTGCGTGGCCTGAGAGAACGGTATGAAACACACCACCAGGTAAGAATTAAAGATGAGGCTATCATATCGGCGGTGGAATTGTCGGACCGCTATATCAGTGAGCGACACTTGCCCGACAAAGCCATTGACTTGATAGACGAAGCAGCCTCCAAACTTCGCCTCGAAATTAACTCCGTACCGGAACAAATCGATGATCTTGACCGGAAAATCAAACAACTGGAAATTGAAAAAGAGGCGATCAAGCGCGAAAACGATAAAGACAAGCTTAAAAATCTGAATGAACAATTATCCAATCTCAATGAAGAGCGGGATAATTACATGGCCAAATGGAAAGCTGAAAAAGAGATTGTCGATAATATCCAGAATTATAAGAAACAAATCGAGGACCTCAAGACGGAAGCTGACAGAGCAGAACGTGATGGCGATTATGAAAAAGTAGCGAAAATTCGGTACGGTTCTTTAACGGATTTGAATAATAAATTGGAGGAAGCCAAGAAAAAACTTTCCGAGCTCCAGACAGACGAGCGTATGATTAATGAGGAAGTTGGCTCGGAAGAAGTGGCCGAAGTAGTGGCCCGTTGGACAGGCATCCCTGTAAGCCGCATGCTGCAGAGTGAAAGGGAAAAGCTGCTGAAACTGGAAGATGAACTGCATAAGCGGGTTATAGGTCAGGATGAAGCGATCCACTCGGTAGCCGATGCCATCCGAAGAAGTCGCGCCGGATTGCAGGATGTCAATCGCCCGATAGGCTCCTTCATTTTCCTGGGCTCTACGGGGGTCGGAAAAACAGAGCTGGCCAAAGCCCTGGCAGAATTGCTCTTTGATGATGAGGAATTTATGATTCGTCTCGATATGTCGGAATACCAGGAGCGCCATACCGTTTCGCGTTTGGTCGGAGCACCTCCGGGATACGTTGGTTATGACGAAAGCGGGCAATTAACCGAAAAAGTCCGCCGCAAGCCCTACTCGGTGGTGCTGCTCGATGAAATCGAGAAAGCTCACCCGGATGTGTTCAATATTTTGCTGCAAATATTGGATGACGGGCGCTTAACAGATAACAAAGGACGCCTTGTAAACTTTAAGAACACGGTCATTATCATGACCTCAAACATTGGTTCACACCATATACAAAACAAACTGAGCACGGTGAATGCAGAAAATAACCATGAGGTTTTAGAGCAAACACGCCGTGAAGTACTTGACCAACTGAAGCAAGCAGTGCGTCCCGAATTCCTGAACAGGGTGGACGAAACAATTGTATTCCAGCCACTCTCGCAGGAAGAAATAAAACAGATTGTGCTGTTGCAATTTGATATGGTCCAAAAAATGATTGGCAAAAACGGTCTCGATATCAATATGACGGAAAATGCGGCCCATTTACTTGCTAAGCAGGGTTACGACCCGCAGTATGGAGCACGTCCGATAAAGCGTGTTCTCCAAAAACAGGTACTCAATGAACTTTCTAAGATGATCCTGGCCGATAATATTGACCGTGAGAAGCCTATCACGGTGGATGTAAAAGATGATCAGTTTGTTTTTAAAAACAGTTAATACGAAATCTTATCAAAATATCAACCACAAAAACCCGGTACTGAATAAACAGCACCGGGTTTTTTAATGCACTCAGCAAAAAAGCTTATCCTGCTTCCGTTTCTGTACTCTGTCAATAAAGCATTACGAAAAGCTAAAATGCACTGTGTGTCAAAGTATATATTTGCTCAGCAAGCTTTTCCCCAATACCTCTGACTTTTGATAACTCGGAGACTTCCGCGCTAATGACTTTCTCCACACTTCCGAAGAATTCCAATAGGTTGATAGCTTTTTGAGGGCCGATACCCGGGAAACTTTGTAATATAATAATTTTTTCCTTTCGGGATGGATGGAGCTTAAGACTTCTTGAGGGAATACCATAAGTCTTAAACTGTGGAATTTGAGATTTTTTATATTGATTGGCAATATAATAGAATAACTGTACAGTCTCTTCGGTATCCTTTGACCGTATCATAGGCAGACCTGTAAAAACGTGTAAATGAACGAGACATCCCTGCATGGCTTCTCTTTTCATTTTACTCCCGGTAATCTCCTCTTTACGTCCTTCTAAAATCAACAAACATGGTTTACCGGTATTAACCAGCCGATAGGCTTGATCAAAAATTCTTCCGGTTTTTACCGAGGTAATAAAGTCTGTTAAAGTTTTCCTTTCAATTAATATTTTGTTTTCTAATAAGTAGTCCCCGACAGGTAAATGAATTATCTTGTATTCAAAAGGATATAAGGAGTTTTCAATTATTTCGGGAATCCCGCTACTCCTCTCACGGAAATCAATTTTGAGCCATATTGGGGTATTGAAAGATTGCCGCATGTATTGGTTTTACATGTTAAATCAAATAATAGATCAATTCATTGAGATTTATCCTCAAATACTCAATACCTTCTCTAAAGCCCCACGTTCACTCCCACTCTGAGTAAAGGATTTTTATACGGTGAATATCCTGACTTGTTAAAATCATACAGCAGGTAGATGTCGCCGTAAACATGCTCTCCAAGAGGAATCTGAAATCCGGCACCACCGAAAACACTTTCAACACGCTGATTACTGCTGCTTGTATCAAACTGTAGTTCAAGAATTTCGTATTCTGCATGTAAAAATAATGCATTTAAAATTCCTATCGATTCACTTTTCGGGTAATAGCGTGAAAATAATCGCCCTCCATAATAGTGATAAGTCCTATCCGCAGTAGTAGTATTTTGATTACTAATGAATTGTGAGCCATACCGATAATATTTATAGGTTCCTCCCACTCCAATCGAAAATTGTGGAATAACCCGATAGCTAATCCAGGGCGATACGTCGATTAAAGTGATAGTACCGAATTGCAATCCCAAATTGCCACCGGCATAAAATTTCGGGGATGACTCTTCATCCTGATTATCTTTTCCTTCCCCGGCAGCATTCACAGATATAGTGCTGATCACTAGAAAACAGAAAGCTATAATTTGCTTCATATAAGGCATGTCTTTTACAGTGAGCATGATTTTCCTATTTGTAGTAGATTCGCAAACAAAGTTAGTGACTCTTTTCGTTCCTCGTATAAACAACTCATATTATTCTTTAATCCTCCTTTCCAGATTTGCCTTGCCATGCCAAAAAATAATTATAGACACATCTGTCATTCCGTAAGTTAAAAAAAACAGGAGAATTTATTGAAACTTTTCATCGGCATTCACATTGTAATTCAAAAATAACCCTCTATATTTGCACTCGCTTTTAGCGAACACGTTCTTTGAAAATCGGTGGCAAGCAGCCGGGCAATGGCTTTTCAGGTGAAAAAACATTGTTCGGGGGTTCAGTTTACCGATTGGGATAG
>JAIPBX010000115.1 GCA_021738485.1 Bacteroidales bacterium
CAATAACATTGTCACCTCCAGTAACTACATGCTGAAACTCATTGAAAACCTGCTGGATTATTCCAAAATTGAGTCGGGGGATATGAAGCTGGAAAAAGAGGAGTTTGATATCGTTCAACTGGCCCGGCATACGGTTGAAATCAACAGGCAAATCGCCTCCCGGAAGCAAATCGAAATTCATCTTCGTTCTGAATTTGATAAAAAAATCATCCAGGCCGATTATTTTAAAATGGAACAAGTTTTTAATAATCTGCTTTCGAATGCTATTAAATTCTCCTATTCTGACTCTAGCGTGGAGATTCAGTTACATGAATCCGACAACCATATGTTAATTTCATTCAAGGATTTTGGAAAAGGAATAGAAAGCAGTAATTTAGAGAAACTTTTTGTACCTTTCAATCAGATAGATAAAAAAGGGACAAAAGGTGAAAAAGGGAGCGGACTTGGCCTTACGATCGTAAAAAACATTATGGAGGCCCACAACGGAAAGATTTGGGCCGAAAGTGAAAAAGGGAAAGGAACTGTTTTTAAAATAGAGTTCCCGCTCTCGTAGGGAGCAGATGATAAATTTTTACAATAATATATTGTGCTATGGAGACACTGTTAAGTTATCACGTGTAACTTCAGATGTTCAGATAACGAAAGGATATAGCCACTTATTTGCTAATGTGGAGAGAGAATGCCGTGCTTTCCTGAAAAGTGTTCTGCCTTGTTTGTGTATTACAGGTTATTCATTTGAATGGGGCATTGTACCAATCCTTAAGAATCAAATTTACAAAAGAAAACGAACTCCCAACACGGTATTCAATGATACAGTGATGGGAGTAGTTAATAAGACTCGTCGCATTGCTTTTAACCGGACCCTAAATGAAAATAAACGGAAATTATGGCTGATTATGTATTGAAACTATTTATCTCGGGAAATTCGGCCCGCTCAAAAAGAGCTGCCAGGTTCATCAGTGAGATAGCTGATGAGCATCCTGATATCCACCTTGATGTGATTGATGTGGGGGAGGATTCCGAGCCTGCTGAAGAATTTAAGGTGCTGGCAACACCTACACTAATAAAAACTTCGCCGAAGCCTCAACTTAGGATTGTGGGGGAGCTTGTAGACAAACAAAAAATAATCGATTTTCTGGACCTTTAAAAAAAACCAATTATGAATACAAATAATCAAATAGCCAAACTACCTACGTATATTGAAGGGTTTGATGAAATCTCGAAGGGAGGCTTGCCTGACGGAAGAACAACGATTGTTACAGGCACGGCCGGTAGCGCAAAAACCCTGTTTGCCGCCCAGTTCTTGGTTGAAAGTATTAAAAATGGTGCCTCAGGGGTTTTCGTTACTTTTGAAGAACCCCCGGTCGATATTCGCCGCAACATTAAAAGCTTTGGGTGGGATATAACCGAATATGAGAAACAAGGGCACTGGGCTTTTGTGGATGCCTCGCCCGGAGTGCAAGGGGATCAGATGGAAATCGGCGATTTTGATTTTAGTGCCTTGCAGGCCCGGATTAAAGCGGCCATTAAAAAAACGGGGGCAAAACGCGTTTCCATAGATTCACTTGGCGCTGTTTTTAGCCAGTTTGAAAATTCCCATGTCATACGACGTGAGTTATTTGCCCTGACCCGGAATATTAAGGAGATGGGGGTGACGGCTGTGATGACCATGGAGCGAACAGAGGACTATGGTTCGATAGGGCGTTTCGGAGTGGAAGAATTTGTGGCTGATAACGTTATTATTTTTCGCAATATCCTGGCAGCGGAGAAAAGAAGACGTACCATAGAAATACTGAAGTACCGCGGTACCAATCATCAAAAAGGAGAATATCCTTTTACGATTAACTCAGAAAGGGGGATGGTCATTATCCCCTTATCAGCCATTGAATTAACACAAAAATCTTCAAATATCAGGGTAACCTCCGGTAACAGCGAGATGGATAAAATGTGCGACGGCGGTTACTTTCGGGATTCCATTGTTTTACTATCGGGAGCTACCGGAACCGGAAAGACGCTTATGGCTACCGAATTTCTGGCCGGTGGTGTCCGTGAAGGTGAAAAGGCCCTGTTTTTTGCCTTTGAAGAAAGCAGGGAACAAATTTTTCGAAATGCCAAAGGATGGGGGTATGATTTTGAGCAAATGGAAAAAGAGGGGAATCTTAAAGTGGCAGGCATTTATCCCGAAAGTGAGGCGCTGGAGGATCACCTACTCAAAATAAAAGATGAGATCAAGCGGTTTAAACCCAACCGCATTGCTATTGACAGCCTCTCAGCCCTGGAACGGATTTCAACGGATAAGGGCTTCAGGGAATTTATTATTGCCCTTACGTCTTATGTCAAGCAGGAAGAGATCACCGGCCTGTTTACCTCGACAGCTTCCTCGCTGGCGGGCGGACCGTCCATTACGGAAACCCATATTTCTACGATCACCGATTCGATTATCCTGCTCAGGTACATAGAAACCCATGGAGAGATACGACGCGGGTTAACCGTGCTTAAGATGCGTGGCTCGAAACACGAAAAGAATATCCGGGAATTTATAATAGACAGTGACGGTATGCATATCGGCCAATCACTCAGGGATGTGGCTGGTGTAATATCCGGCTACACCATGTAGAATGGAATGGCACAAATAATATAGTATGTAAACAAAAGGATAAAAACGCTTAAGAAGATGAAGGAGGAAAATCCATTGATTCATATAATTGATGATGATACCACGCTGTTGGAAGGGTATAAACGGGCTTTGAAAAAGCATGGGTATGAAGTAATGGTATCGGACAATGGCCAGGATGGCCTGGCTAAGGTGAAAAAGCATCATCCCGATTTGGTGTTTGTGGATGTGGCCCTGGATAAGGAGGATGGTATCGAGCTAATGAAAAAGATAAAATCCGGAGAATCCCTTCAGGATATATTTGTTGTGCTAATCAGCGGAAAAGAAGTTTCTGCGGGAAGTGTTAGCGGAGGGTTAAATGCAGGAGCCGATGAATATCTTACCAAGCCACTTACCAATAAAGAATTGCTGGCGCATACAGATGCATTTATTCAACAGCAAAGAACCATTGCTAAACTCAGAGATGCTGAACGCAGGTTTAGTAAGTTAATTCATCAAAATGCCGATGCCATTATCGTGCTAAGCAAAACGGGGACGATTCGTTTTGCGAACCCGGCTGCCGGAAAATTTTTCAGTTTGGATTCGAAAGAGCTCAGGGGTATGGTTTTTGGCCTTCCTGCCACTGTCGATAAACCTACGGAAGTAACTATACCTTCCAAAAAGTACGGGGAGTTAATTGCAGAGATGAATGCGGTAGAGGAAGAATGGGAAGGAGAGGAGGTGTATATTGCTACTTTGAGAGATGTTACTGAGCGGAAGAAGGCCCGGGAGCAAGTGGAGCACCTTAATTCGTTGTTGCATGCCATTAGCAACATCAATCAAATTATTGTTCAAGAAAAGAACATTCATTCTCTAATGGATAAAGCCGCAAAGGCATTGTTTGATACTCGTTCGTACCTGGGGATTACTATAGGTTTATTTGACGAAACCCACCAGGTTATCAAACCGCAAACTGTGGCAGGAGATCATTATTTCCCAAAAGAATGGAACTTTTTTACCAATGGGGAAGGCGAGAGTACACCATGTATTCAAAAGACGTTAAGCGAGAGCAAACTACTGATTATTTCCGAAAAAGATTTTTGTCGTGAATGTCGTTATTCAGGAAAATATCGGGAAGGACACTATAAAATAGTTCTTGTTCCGATGCAGGTAAATTCCCATAATATCGGCTTAATAGTCGTAACCCTGGAAGAAAGGGGAACAGTGGATGAAAAAGAACAGAGACTTCTTCAGGAAGCAGCCGACGATTTGAGCATGGCATACGAAAAAATCACCACCCAAAAAGAGCTGGAAAAAACTGAGGAAAGTTATAAGGAGCTGTTTGAAAAGTCGCCGGTAGGTATTTTTCAAACAACCTCCGAGGGAGATGTTAAGAGTGTTAATAATGAAATGGCTCATATTCTTGGGTTTGAATCGACCGAGGAGGCCATTCATTATTATAATGATTTAAAAAGACAGTTATATGCCAATCCCCGGCGCAGAGATGAGTTTGTTCGTTTACTCAAAAAGGATGAGAAGGTTAATAACTTTGAATACGAGGCTTTTACTGCCAACGGAAGAAAGATATGGATAGCAATGGATGCAGCCATAGGTAAATACTATCCTGATGGGAGTTTCCTCATAGATGGTTTTGCCTCTGATATTACTGAGGAGAAGGAAGCTAAAACACAACTGCAGGCTAGCGAAAAAAGATACCGCGAGCTGTTTGAGTCCATCAGGGATGCAATATTGGTAGCCGATACCCAACGGAATATCATCGATTGCAATAAAGCTTTTGCTGATTTGTTTGGTTATAAACTGGAGGAGATAAAGGGGCAAAAAACCCAGTATGTTTATAACGATCTAAACGATTACAAGAGAATGGGGGAGGCCATTCGAAAGAGTGATCCTTCTAAGAACTTTTATTATACCGTTCATTATCGCAAAAAGAACGGGGAAGTCTTTCCGGGTGAGACCAACGTCTTTTTTCTGTATGATGACAAAGGGAATGTAACTGCTGTTATAGGGCTTATCAGAGACGTGTCGGATAGAGTAGAAGCCTACAAAAAAGTAGAAGAAAGTGAGCAACGGTTTCGCACCGTTTATGAATCATCAGCCGTAGGGATAAAAAGGCTTTCGCCTGACTTGAACATTCTGGATGCCAATCAAGCCTATTGCAAGTTTACGGGATATACTGAAGAGGAGCTCAAGGGAAAATCAATAAGGGAGATCACCCATCGCGATGATGAGGAAGCGTATTCTGAAAAAATGAATCAATTGTATCAAGGCGAAATTGATGACTTTGAGATGGAAAAACGGTTTATCCGTAAAGATGGACAAGCGGTGTGGGGTATATCGAATGTGTTTGCTATCAGGGATGAAAAGGGGAAACCTTCTTATTTCCTTGGAAATGTTATTGATATTGATAAAAGAAAAAAGGCTGAAAATGAATTGCGGCAGAAGATTGAGGACTATGAGGCTCTGAATGAAGAGTACCTGGCCCAAAATGAAGAATACCAGGCGCAAAACGAAGAGCTGAATCAGCATCTGGCGGAAATTAAAAAGATGAATGAGGAGCTTGAACAGGCCAAAAAGAAAGCCGAAGAGAGTGACCGGCTTAAATCGTCTTTTCTTGCCAATATGAGCCACGAGATCCGTACTCCGATGAATGCTATTGTAGGATTTAGTGATATGCTGAATGATCCTGAGCTTGACGATGAAGAGAGAACGAATTACGTGAGTATTATTCAGAATAAAGCTGATATGCTATTGCAGCTTATTACTGATATTGTTGATGTATCAAAGATGGAGTCCGGCCATCTGGATATAAGCCCGGAGCAGGTAGAGGTGAATAAACTCATAGCTGAAGTTTATTCTATCAGCCGCATAACACTGGAGAATGCAAAAAAGGAGGATAAAATAAATCTGAAAACTTATAAGGATCAGCCGGGAGAAGAAGTGAAGATGAAGATAGATTCGGGGCGGTTGAGCCAGATTATAAATAACCTCGTAGGGAATGCCATTAAATATACCAATGAAGGCACAATCGAAATTGGATATACAACCGAAAAAGGTCAGATAACTTTTTATGTGAAAGATACCGGGACGGGCATCCCTGAAAAGGATCAGGAAAACATCTTTAAACGGTTCAGACGTGGTAGTACATTAAAAGATCCGTTGAGCAACAAGTTATACAGGGGAACAGGACTTGGACTGAGCATTGTCAGCGAGCTTACCCGTTTGATGAACGGTAGGGTTACCCTTGATTCAGGTCCCGGAAAGGGATCGGTGTTTTATATATCCTTTCCATGGGAGCAATCTACCAAAGAAGCTAAGCAAAAAACTATCCTATCAGACCATGCCCAGACAAATTTTAAGAATAAAAGGATTTTACTGGTAGAGGACGATGAGGATAACATGGAATACCTGAAAGCCCTGTTCAGAAATACAGGTGTCACGTTATTAACTGCAGAAACAGGAGAAAAAGCCATAGAAATATCCAGGAACCAGGAACTGGACCTGATTTTGATGGATATTAAGTTACCCGGAATCGATGGCTATGAGGCTACGCAAAAAATCAGAGCGCTTAACCCGAAGGTTCCGATTATCGCTCAAACCGCGCATGCCATGTCAGAAGACAGGCAGAAAGCCCTGAATGCAGGCTGCAATGATTACATCTCAAAGCCTTTGAAAAGGGCTGAATTGTTTCCGATAATAAGAAAAGTGGTGCAATAGTAAAATTTTCACCCCCTAAATCCCCCTGAAGGGGACTTGAAGAGGGGGGTATCCGGCCCCCAAGCTCGCGCTCGTTTTTAACGAGCGCGGAATCTTCTTCGCGTTTGTAACGCGAAAACGGGCGTTAGAGGAATCCCCAAACGCCTTAAAAAGTCGTTCCAAACGACAAGAGAAGAAGGCACTCGTCACAGACGAGCGCCAGCAACTCACCATTCAGTCATGTGTAAGCTTGTGCGAGTTTTTCACTATCCTAATCACCCCCTAAATTACTCCCGGGGAATACCGGGACAGACTCTGAAGAGGTTGACCCCCTAAATCCCCCTGAAGGGAGACTTGAAGAGGAATATGGCATAGCTGGAGGGATAAATAGGAGAATTCCACTTTGGCAAGAGGTCAAAGATAGCGTCGGTTCAAAGGCGGCTCTCCCCCTATTTTAGGGGGAGATGGAGGGGGTACAAGAACGTCAGAGAAAGCTACCTGCCTTTACAATACAAAAACAAACCAACCCATACAGAATTGCTGATTTAACCTTGCTAAAATCTGCTGGATTAGAATTGCGAAAATTTGTTGATTTTAAATTGCTATTTATACTTGTTTTGTAATATGAAAAAAATTATTTAATATTATATTTTTCTTAAAGCCTCCCTTCCCCGCCTTCATTTCATTTCGGCGGGGTACGGCAGGGAGGTTTGGAGGGTGATACCCGGAAGTTTGCTTTACAAAAATCGCCGGCGATTAATCCAGTTTTTATGGTGTTTCACCCCCTAAATCCCCCTGAAGGGGGACTTGAAGAAGAATATGGCATAGCTGGAGGGATAAATAGGAGAATTCCACTTTGGCAAGAGGTCAAAGATAGCGTCGGTTCAAAGGCGGCTCTCCCCCCTATTTTAGGGGGAGATGGAGGGGGTACAAGAACGACAGAGAAAACTACCTGCCTCTACAATACAAATACAAACCAACCCATGCAGAATTGCTGATTTAACCTTGCGAAAACCTGCTGGATTAGAATTGCGAAAATTTGTTGATTTTAAATTGCTATTTACACTTGTTCTGTTATATCAAAGAAATTATTTGATATTGTATTCTTCTTAAAGCCTCCCTTCCTCGCCTTCATTTCATTTCGGCGGGGCACGGCAGGGAGGTTTGGAGGGTGGTACCCGGAAGTTTGCTTTACAAAAACCGCCGGCGATTAACCCAGTTTTTACAGTGTTTCACCCCCTAAATCCCCCTGAAGGGGGGCTTGAAGAGGAATATGGCATAGCTGGAGGGATAAATTGGAGAATTCCACTTTGGCAAGAGGTCAAAGATAGCGTTGGCTAAAAGGCGGCTCTCCCCCTATTTTAGGGGGAGATGGAGGGGGTACAAGAGCGACAGAGAAAACTACCTGCCTTTACAATACAAAAACAAACCAACCCATACAGAATTGCTGATTTAACCTTGCTAAAATCTGCTGGATTAGAATTGCGAAAATTTGTTGATTTTAAATTGCTATTTATACTTGTTTTGTAA
>JAIPBX010000116.1 GCA_021738485.1 Bacteroidales bacterium
CCTGAGATGTTTGTGCAAGGGAAACTCTACTCCGATATGGCCAAAGACGGTAAGAAAATAATCATCCCGAAAACGTCTGTCTTATGGACTGGCAAACGGGCTGTGGTGTACGTCAAAGTGCCCGGAAAAGACAAACCGGTATTTGAGCATCGTCAGATTGAATTAGGTCCTGAAACCGGACAATCCTACGTGGTGGCCGGTGGATTATCGGAAGGAGAGGAAATCGTAACCAATGGTGCATTCAAAATTGACGCTGCTGCTCAGTTAGCCGGCAAACCCAGCATGATGAGCCCGGAAGGAGGAAAACCCAATACAGGCCATGATCATGGAAGTCATTCAGGAGAGATGGAAGAGGGCCAGTCCGGCGAAACGGCAGAGATAGATAAGTCGCAGATTAGTACACAGTTTAAAAAGCAGCTAACGGCCTTCTACAAGGATT
Organism: Bacteroidales bacterium; assembly: GCA_021738485.1. Classification (GTDB taxonomy): domain Bacteria; phylum Bacteroidota; class Bacteroidia; order Bacteroidales; family JAIPAH01; genus JAIPAH01. Next base: position 440 of record JAIPBX010000116.1, read on the forward strand.
ACCTGGAGATGAAGGATGCTTTTGTGGCATCGGATGCGGCAAAAGTATCGAAAGAAGTGAAGGAAGTTCAGCAAAGTCTCAAAAAGGTCGATATGAGCCTGCTCGAAGGAGAAGCTCACATGCAGTGGATGGACCATTTGAATGTGATGAAGACTCATCTTAAAACGATAGCAGGCACCAACGATCTTAAGAAACAGCGAAGTGCTTTTGTGGACTTCAACCCGTCCTTTCACGAGGCTGTGACCGCTTTCGGACTGTCCGGAGTAAAAGCCTACTACCAGTATTGTCCGATGGCCAACAGTAACGAAGGAGCTTATTGGTTCAGTGATGAAGAACAAATCCGCAACCCGTATTACGGCGAACAGATGCTGACCTGCGGGGAAGTGAGGGAGGAAATCGAGTAAGAAGTTGGCAAAAGGCAATTGGCAGTTGGCAAGAGATCAAAAAAATTGCCAACTGCATATTGCCAACTGCCAACTTATAAGGAACGTTCTTTTGTATTTAGAAAATAAGATAATTAAGAATATCAATCAGATATAATAAATAACTAAATAAATGTTTCACCAAAAATTATGTATTATGAATAACAAAGCGTTTTTTTCAGTAGTAGTATTCCTTTTCGCCGGAATGATGGCTTTTGCCGGTGGCGATAAGGAGGAATTCAAAGTGTATGGCAACTGCGGTATGTGCGAAAGCCGTATCGAGAAAGCAGCCAATGACCTGGATGGAGTTGCTTCCGCAGACTGGGACAAAAAGACCAAGATGATGGAAGTAGAGTATGACGAATCCAAAGTCAAAATCAGGGAAATCCACCAGGCCATTGCCGATGTGGGTCACGACACCGAAAAAGTGACCGCTGAAGATAAAACATACGGTAACCTCCCCGGATGTTGCCAGTATGACAGGAAAGATTCCGAACAGTAGTAGTTTACAACAAACCTGCAGGGGATTGATTCCCTTCGCAGGTTTTACCGTTAATCCGAAATCTTTACCCCGTGAAACCGCTTCCTGTTTCAACGGGGCGAAACACGGGATGGAAATATTTCAAAATTATACAACAGTTTTCCAAAATTATATAACACATCAGGGTTATGAGGCCCTTAAATTTGTAATTAAAGGTTGAAAAATATGCTCAGGAAAACGCTCCATATCATTTTCGCTGTTTTGTTGCTCACGGCAACGACAGGAGTGGCTGTTTCCGGGCATTATTGTGGAGAAACCCTGGTATCGGTCTCATTATATTCAGACGCTAAAGAATGCTGCGACGATATTTCCGATGATTGCTGCAAGAATGCTTTTGAATATTTTCAACTAGACCAGGAATTTCTTATTACTGTTATAAACTTTGAGATTGATAAATTTCCGGATTTAAAGTCTTCATTTGTTGAATTAAATATCCCCGGCAGGGAAAGAATTAATTCACAAGAGGCTGCGTTTTCAAAGAGCAGGCATCCAATTACTGTGCAGCACAATCTCGCCAGCCTTCAGACCTACCTTCTATGATCCTTTAACTATAGCTGCCATGGAATTTACTGATTGGCAGAAATAACTGCCAGTGGCGAAAGCACTCTATAGAAAGTACAATTTGCCATAAATCATTAGTAAAATAATTCCTTTGAATGAGTATGCTATGAAGAGGGTAAATTATAATTTGTTAATTATCAAATATTTCGAATATGGAAGGTTTAGAGAAAAACATAGAATTCATTTCTGAGAAAAAGCTTACCGAAGATCGGTTTCAATGGGTTAAGAAGACAATTGTGAAGCTTTCAGGAGTGACAGGTATTTCAAAAGATCAGAATGTCCTGACATTAAGCTATAATCCTTATCTGGTAAGTGAAACTTATTTGGAGAAAGAGATGAAAAAGTTAGGATTCATTCCTTTCAAAGAGGCGAAAAAGAAGAAGGGCATTGTTGCACGATGGCTCGATAAAATGGCTAGAGCCAACAAAGAAAGCTTTGGCAATCAGCGTTTGGATTGCTGCGAATTAAAAACAAAACAAAATTAAATAAATTAAAATAAGAAGAATTATGAAGAAAATCAGATTAATAGCAATTGCAGCAGGTGTTGCTTTGCTTACAGTAACAGCCTGCGAAAAGACGGATAATAATAGCAGGGATTCCGTGGAAGGAATTTATGCAGGAACTTTGAATACCGAAAATAAATCCGGCTCTGCGTTTAAGAGTTCCGATGCTGAATATGAGGCCACTGCTGAAGTGTCAGTGACCAGTGATGACCAACTTGAGGTTCATTGGGATAGCCAGCACATGGATACTACGATTATGTTCAATCATTACAATCACGAAGACAGTGTAATGATCTGCTTCACAGGCGAGGAATTTGAACATCAATACGGACATATGCTGGGGGAAGACCACATGTCGGGAGGTCATATGAGCGATATGCATGATGGGGAAACAGAATGGATGCATCACATGGCCGATGAGCACGACCAGGGTGATGAACATTTTGGGGGATTTGATATGCAGCACCATACATTTACATATCGTTTTGAAATGATGGATGGAGATACTCCGTATACCTTGACATTTCAGGGAGAAAAAATAGAATAAGAAAAAGATTATGAAACTGATAAAAGCATATATTAGACACAGAAAGACAGAAGATGTCCATGACGCTTTGAAAAAAGCGGGCTTTTGCTGCATGACTTTTGTCGAAGCTGAAGGTACCGGACAATATTCCGATCATGAAAAAGAGCATATCAGTGAAAAATACCCGTTTGCGGATGCCTACAAGGTCATTAAACTGGAAATTTTGTTGGCTGATGAGTACGTGCAAACAGTGGTTGATCTGATTAAGCAAAACGGACGAACAGGCTACAGGGGTGATGGAATGATTATCGTATCACCGGTAGATGAAGTGTACAAGGTTAGAAATGATGAAACGGGTATTTTGTCCATTTAGTCCGAATAACTCGAAATTATTCCAGCCTATGAGCGCACCTGCGATTCACTTTTCTCTTTTCCCAAGGCTCTGGGATTAGTGAATCGTAGGAGTGGTTGGAAAAAAACAGTGTTCAATAAAAATAGGAAAACTTTAAAGAATAAATCATGAACCAACCACACAAACACCAAGGTAATAACCACAGCAATAATCATCAGCACGACCATGAAGAACACAATCATTCCGCTCATAAACATGATCACGGCTCGCATGATCACAGCGATCACCATGAGATGATGATTAAAGATTTTAAGAAACGTTTCTGGATTTCTCTGGTCATCACGCTGCCGGTGCTGGCCCTGTCGCCGATGATTCAGGATTTACTGGGTTTTGAGTTTGCACTGACAAAAGGGGTAGACCATTACATCCTTTTACTATTATCCACCTTCATCTACTTCTTTGGAGGCTGGCCTTTTCTTACCGGATTAGGGGACGAAGTCAGGAAGAAGCAACCAGGTATGATGACCCTTATAGCCGTGGCTGTGACAGTGGCCTGGGGATATAGCGCTGCCACCACGCTGGGCGTGGAAGGCAGTACCTTTTTCTGGGAGCTGGCCACTTTGATTGATATTATGTTACTGGGACACTGGATTGAAATGAAATCAGTGTTGGGCGCCTCCCGGTCGTTGCAAAAGCTGGTGGAAATGATGCCCTCGGAAGCGCACCTTTTGCAAGGCAGCGAGACTGTGGATGTTAAAGTGGATGAACTTGAACAAGATAATAAAGTCTTGGTACGTCCCGGAGAAAAAATCCCGGTAGACGGCGAAATAGTGGATGGAGAAAGTCATGTAAATGAATCGATGGTTACCGGGGAAGCCAGGCCCGTGAAGAAAGCGAAAGACGATAAGGTGATTGGAGGCACGATTAACGGGAATGGCTCGCTTACGGTAAGCGTAAAACAAGTGGGTGAAGAGGCGTACCTGAATAAAGTAATCAACATGGTCCGCGAAGCCCAGAATGAAAAATCGAAAACGCAGAATCTGGCCGACCGCATTGCTTTTTGGTTGACGGTAATCGCCCTGACCATTGGTTTTGGGACTTTAGCTACATGGCTGGCACTGGGCAAACCGTTTGTTTTTGCGCTGGAGCGTATGGCTACCGTTATGGTGATTACCTGTCCGCATGCCCTGGGTTTGGCTGTACCTCTTGTGGTGGCTATCTCTACCTCCATTTCAGCCCAGCGGGGCTTGCTGATTCGTAATCGTACGGCTTTCGAGAATTCGCGGAAGATTTCCTTACTGGCCTTCGATAAGACAGGTACACTGACGAAGGGAAATTTTGTCGTAACCCGGTATGGAGCATTTGATAACGCTGTTGAAGATAATGAGGTTTTACGACTGGCCGGTGCGATCGAGGCAAAATCAGAACATCCCCTGGCCGTGGGGATTATGGAGAAAGTAAAAAGCGACCAAATCAACCTGCCCGAAGCTGAGAATTTCCAGGCTATTACCGGTAAGGGTATCGAGGCTGATGTAGAACAAAAGAAAGTGAAGGTGGTGAGTCCGGGTTATGTAGAAGAAAATAGCCTGGATATCCCGGGAAAAGCCTACAAAAATGAACAGGAAACTGTAGTGTTTGTGATAGTGGATGATGTTCCGGCCGGGTTTATTGCGATGGCCGATGAGATAAGGCAGGAATCTTATGATGCCGTGAAAACCTTGAAGAACAACGGTCTGAAAGTTTATATGATGACCGGCGATAATGAAAAAGTAGCTAAAAGTGTCAGTGATGAACTGGGTCTGGATGGCTATTTTGCCGGTGTGCTTCCCGACCAGAAACTGGAACAAGTGAAGGCCTTCCAGCAAAAAGGGGAGTTTGTGGCCATGACCGGTGATGGAATCAACGATGCTCCGGCACTGGCTACTGCCGATGTGGGAATTGCCGTAGGCTCGGGTACGGATATTGCCGCCGAAACGGCTGATATAGTCCTGGTGAACAGCAACTCGAAAGACATTGCTTCGCTGGTGGTCTTCGGGAAAGCCACCTACAAAAAGATGATTCAGAACTTTGTCTGGGCAACCGGCTACAACGTAGTGGCCATACCTTTGGCGGCAGGTGTGCTTTTTAGTGCGGGAATTTTGATAAGTCCGGCATTAGGAGCCGTGCTGATGAGCCTGAGTACTATTATTGTAGCGATTAATGCGCAATTGCTCAAACGAAAGATGCAGGCATAATTGAGGTTTGGGAATATTATTCTCAAAAAAATAAATTTCCATAATAATAAATTATGCTTTTATAGTATTCAGTTCTATTAAATCACTTGCTTAGTGAATCTTTGTGCCCTGGTGTCTTAGTGGCCTTTTGGAACTATTGCCACTAAGGCACAAAGACACAAAGAAACACCAAGAAATGAAGAACTTATTTGATAATAAACTATTGCAATTCCTCCTGTAAGATTTCAATTTTTAATTTCGAAACATTAGTTATTTAAATTCACCAACATTATGCAACTTTTATCTAAAATTATATAACACATCAGGGTTTTGAACCCTTTAAATTTGTTAGGTAAAGATTGAAGAAAATGCTCAGGAAAAGGATCCATAAAAAAAGGAGGCGCTATGATTATTAAAGTACTGATTGCTTTGCTGATTCTTGCAGCTGTTGTTCTGTTGCCTATAGGTTTGGCGCTATTGCTCAAGCAAGAGGGAGGAGAGATTTCATTTGGGTCTTCATGTGCTATTGATGATAACGGAGAATCCGGTGAAGAGAAAGCATGCGCTGCCTGTGAGATTAAAGACCTGGTTAATTGTGATTATAATGAAACATCATTAGACCGGAATTCCGACATTGTACAAACTTCAGGTTAAATATATAGAATTACGAATTAAAAAGTTAGAATTATGTTACACGGATGGGGAATGAGCCTTGGCTGGATTATCGGACTGCTTGTTTTGGTAGCCATTATTTGGCTGATAAGTCAGGCGTTTACCAAAGGCGGTCAACCCATAGAAAAGAAAAAACCGGCCCTGGATATTCTCAAGGAAAGATATGCCAGGGGAGAAATAGACAAACAGGAATTTGAAACAAGGAAAAAAGATTTATTGTAGAACCTAAAAAATTTAGAAATATGCGGACATTAGGATTATTATTAGTAACGACAGTTTTTTTGGCCCTGAGTAGTTTCGGCCAAAAAGCAAATGTAGACAAGCTTCTTGAGAACCAGGAAACCCGAACGGAGATATTCAACACGATCATGAATGACCATGAACTCATGATGGACTTTATGGATGCGATGCAGGATAATGAGCACGTCATGAAGATGATGAGAGATAAAGGTCATATGATGGGTGATAAAGGTGACATGCAAATGGGTGGCCATATGATGAATCAAAGTCAGATGCAGCAAATGATGAAGGAAAACCCGCAGCAAATGCATCAAATGATGGGTAACATGATGGATATGTATGCGGAGGATTCAACTATGCGGCATTCAATGATGGATATGATGAAGCAACATCCGCAGATGATGTATATGATGATGAAGCATATGCACGGCGAGAAAATGATGCATAAAGAAAGCAAAGGGGAGCATCATAGTTGCTGCGCAGGAGAAGGCGAACACAATATGCATCACGGCGATGAGGAAAACGATCAGCATATGGATCATCAGTAAATAACCTGTTTTATACTCAGGAAAAACATTTCCGTTGACCCGGTTCTTGCCGGGTTTTCGGAAATGTTTGTTTGAAAAAGGAATTATATCTATATTAGGCTAAAAATATTTAAAGAATAAAAAGAAAGGAGCTAATTTATGATGGAAGGTTTTGGAATGCACGGATGGGGCATGGGCTGGGGCTGGATTATTGGCCTCATTATCCTGGTCCTTATTATTTGGTTAGTGGTATGGTCTGTTAATCAAAACAAAGGAGTTAATCAATCTTCTGAGAAATCCCCGCTGGATATTCTGAAAGAAAGATATGCCCGCGGCGAAATTGATAAGGAAGAGTTTGAGGAAAAGAAAAAGGATTTGATGTAGGGGTAAGATGTTGGGCTTGAAGTTCTGTTAGTAGAAGATAATGGGGGAGAAAGATGGATTACATGCTTTCTTCACATCTTTAAACCACTTAACTTTGGTTGAATTTTTCACATTATTAAATCTTTATGTGGAATTTTGTATCTTAGTACGAAAATCGTAAAGCTATGAAAGCAGTAGAGTTCAAATCACGCTTAAGAGACAGAACTATTCAAATCCCCGATCGAGTGAGTGGCAAGTTATCGGAAGATAAAGATGTTAGGGTTATCATTCTCTTGGAAGAAGATGATAATGAGGAGGAAGATGAATTCAAATACTTGGCACAGGAGCAATTTTTAGCTGGTTATTCTAATTCCGATTCAATATATGATGATGAATGAAAATATTTTGATGTTGAACGAGCTTTGATACTGT
>JAIPBX010000117.1 GCA_021738485.1 Bacteroidales bacterium
GATTCCGTAGCTCAGCTGGTAGAGCAACGCCCTTTTAAGGCGTGGGTCCTGAGTTCGAGCCTCAGCGGAATCACCATTTCAAGTTCATATTTTTTCGATTCCGTAGCTCAGCTGGTAGAGCAACGCCCTTTTAAGGCGTGGGTCCTGAGTTCGAGCCTCAGCGGAATCACCCAAAAGCCTGCTTTTATACAGCAGGCTTTTTTTATTAACAATCTCTTCTTAAAAAAAAAGATTCGCTGGACCCCTTTATTGCGTTGTATTTATTAAATTGCGGAGCTTAAACAAATCAATGTAAAAAATGCACCTATGAAAATTTCAATTGTAGGAACCGGTTATGTAGGTCTTGTGACAGGGGCCTGCTTTGCCGATGTCGGTATAGATGTGACTTGTGTTGATGTCGATCATGAAAAAATCGGTAACCTTAAAAAAGGGGAAATTCCGATTTATGAGCCTGGACTGGAAGATATCGTTCACAATAATGTACAGAAAAAACGCTTACACTTCACAACAAGTTTGAAGGAAACTATTGATGATGCGGAAGTTATATTTAGCGCTGTTGGGACACCTTCCGATAAAGATGGCAGTGCCGATTTGAAATATGTTTTAGATGTTGCCCGCGAAATCGGGGCAAACATGAATCAATATGTGCTAGTGGTTACCAAATCAACCGTACCGGTAGGAACTGCTGAAAAAGTCCGGCAGGCTATAAAAGAAGAACATAAAAAGCGCGGAGTGGATATTCCGTTTGACGTGGCTTCCAATCCGGAATTTTTGAAAGAGGGAGCGGCCGTAGAAGACTTTTTGCGACCCGATCGCATCGTGGTTGGGACCGATTCGGACAAGGCCGAAAACATTATGAAAAAGCTCTATAAGCCCTTTACCATGAATGGTCATCCGGTGCTTTTCATGAACATTGCCTCGGCCGAAATGACAAAGTATGCGGCCAACGCCATGCTAGCCACGAAAATCAGCTTTATGAATGATGTCGCTAATCTCAGCGAAATCGTAGGCGCGGATATTAATATGATTCGAAAGGGTATAGGAACTGATAAACGTATAGGACCTTATTTTATCTATCCCGGCACCGGATACGGAGGCTCCTGCTTCCCGAAGGATGTAAAAGCTATTATAAAAACAGGCGCTGAAAGAAATTATCACCTGCGAGTTCTGGAAGCAGTGGAAGAGGTCAATGAAAAGCAGAAAACCATCCTTTTCAGGAAGTTGTACGATTATTATAATGGTGACCTGAAAGGCAAACAGATTGCTATGTGGGGGTTATCGTTTAAACCCAATACGGATGATATGCGGGAAGCACCTTCGCTTTCCCTGATTGAAAAGCTATTGGAAGCCGGCGCTACCATTAAAGCCTACGATCCTGTGGCTTTTGAGGAAGCTAAGAAACATGTGGGAGATAAAATTCAATATGCCCCGGATGAATATGATGCTTTGATCGATGCGGATGCTTTGCTGTTAGTAACTGAATGGTCGGAGTTTAAATTTCCTAATATGAATATTGTTAAAAGACTGATGAAACAAAATGCCATTTTTGACGGCCGTAACGTTTACGACATCAAAGAGATGAAAGAGCTTGGGTTTGATTATTATTGCATTGGAATAGACACAGAAAAGATATAAAAATTGCATCCATGAGAAAAAGAGTTCTTGTTACAGGAGGGGCCGGGTTTATAGGCTCTCACCTTTGCGGACGCCTGCTAAACGAAGGCCATGAAGTAATTATGCTGGATAATTATTTTACGGGCGCTAAAGAAAATATTATCCACCTTATGGACAATCCTTTTTTTGAAATGGTGCGCCATGACATCACGCAACCCTTCTTTATTGAAGTGGATGAGATATACAACCTGGCCTGTCCCGCTTCGCCGGTGCATTACCAGTACAATCCCATTAAAACTGTTAAAACTTCCGTAATGGGAGCGGTTAATATGTTGGGCCTCGCCAAAAGGATTAAAGCGAAAATAATGCAGGCTTCCACGAGTGAAGTTTATGGCGATCCCGAGGTCCATCCCCAAAAAGAGGATTATTGGGGTCATGTAAACCCCATAGGAAAGCGATCCTGCTACGATGAAGGAAAACGGGCCGCAGAAACCCTGTTTATGGATTATCATTATCAGAACAATGTGCGCATTAAAATTATGCGGATATTTAATACTTACGGCCCGCGGATGCATCCCAATGATGGACGCGTTGTATCAAATTTTATCGTTCAGGCACTGAGAAACGAAGATATCACGCTTTTTGGCGATGGTTCGCAAACCAGGAGCTTCCAATACATTGACGACCTGGTGGAGGCCATGATAAGACTGATGGGTACCGGAGATGAATTTACCGGGCCTGTGAATATTGGTAATCCGGGAGAATTTACGATTAAAGAGCTGGCTGAGAAAATTATTGAGTTGACGGGTACTCGCTCAAGAATATTTTATAAGCCATTGCCGGATGATGACCCTATGATGAGAAAACCGGATATCTCCCTGGCAAAAGATAAACTCGGCTGGGAGCCTGAGGTTTATCTGGAAAACGGTTTGAAAAAAACCATTGAATATTTTGATGATCTTTTGAAAAATTCGAAATATGAAGATACTTATTACAGGCGCTAACGGCCAGTTAGGCTCTGAAATCAAACGGATTGCTTCCGCTTATCCCCGGCATCAATTCTTTTTTACAGATGTCGACGAGCTGGATATTACGCAGTATTCCCAGGTGGCTGATTATCTTGAAAAAAATCAAATCGAGACCCTAATCAATTGTGCCGCTTATACGGCTGTCGATAAAGCTGAAGAGGAGGAGAAGAAGGCTGAAGTTATTAATGGGAAAGCACCCGGGGTATTAGCGCAAGCATTGAAAGAAAGGGGAGGTAAGCTTATTCATGTTTCCACGGATTATGTTTTCAACGGGAAAACTTATCACCCCTATAAAGAAGGAGATACACCGAACCCCGAAACGGCGTATGGACGTACCAAACTGGCCGGAGAAAAAAATATTCGCGAACAAAATCCCGATGCTTTTATCGTACGCACAGCCTGGCTCTATTCCGAATACGGGAAAAATTTTGTAAAAACGATGATTCGGTTAGGCAATGAAAAAAATGAGATTGGGGTTATCTATGACCAGGTGGGAAGCCCAACCTATGCCCTCAACCTGGCGGAAGCCGTTTTAACCCTTGCCGATATAAAAACCCGGGGAACATCGATTTATCACTATGCCGACGAAGGCGTCTGCTCATGGTACGATATGGCTGTTGAAATTATGAGGTACAAGCAGTTTGATTGCAAAGTGAATGCCCTTGAAACCCACCAGTATCCAACTCCAGCCAGGAGACCACCTTACAGCGTCTTGAATAAGTCAAAAATTAAAAATATTTTAGCTAACGATATACCTCACTGGAGAACAAGTTTATTAAAATGTTTGGAGAATCTCTAAAAAAACAACAATTATGGCAGTGGAAAAATACATCATAGAAAAAGCACAAACCTGGCTTGAAGGGAATTTTGACGAGGAAACCAAACAACATGTAAAGACGATGCTGGATAACAATGAAGAGGAATTGGTCAATGCTTTTTATACGGACCTGGAGTTTGGTACCGGTGGCCTGCGGGGAGTAATGGGCGTAGGAACCAACCGGATGAATAAATATACGGTAGGTATGACCACTCAGGGCCTGGCCAATTACCTGCTCAGGACCTATCCCGACGAATCGCTTAAGGTGGCCATAGCCTTCGATTGCCGCCACAACAATACCTTTTTTGCCCAAACCACAGCTAATGTATTATCCGCCAATGGAATTGAGGTTTTTGTTTTTGATGACCTACGGCCTACCCCGGAACTTTCGTTTGCTATCCGGCATTTGAAATGTCATAGTGGGGTTATGATTACGGCTTCCCATAATCCGAAAGAATACAATGGTTACAAAGTCTACTGGAATGACGGGGGACAGATTGTTCCACCCCACGACAAAAATATTATCGCAGAAGTACAAAAGATTCAATCGGTCGATGATGTCAAATTTAAGGGGAATCCTGATTTGATAAAAACTATTGGAGAGGAGGTCGATACCCCTTACATAAATCACATAAAAGACCTTTCGCTTTCGCCTTCAGTAATTCAGCGCCAGCAAGACCTTAAAATCGTTTATACCCCCTTGCATGGCACCGGTGTGAAACTCGTGCCCAGAGCATTGCAGGCTTTTGGTTTTAAAAATATTTACCATGTCGAAGAGCAGGATGCTATAGACGGGGATTTCCCAACTGTCCATTCGCCCAATCCTGAAGAGTCGCCAGCATTGGATAAGGCTATCAAAAAAGCCAGGGATACAAATGCCGGTCTGGTTATGGCCACAGACCCGGATGCTGACCGGGTAGGCATTGCCGTTAAAAATGATAAGGGCGAGCATGTTCTCCTCAACGGCAACCAAACGGCCTCGATATTGATTTACTACCTTCTTACCAAGTGGCAAGAGCAAGGAAAATTAACCGGAAGGGAATACATCGTCAAAACAGTAGTCACTACCGATCTTTTAAAAGAAATCGCAGATTACTTTGAGGTGCCCACTTACAATACACTCACCGGATTTAAATGGATTGCCGATCTGATAAGAAAAAAAGAAGAAAAAGAAACCTTTATAGGAGGCGGGGAAGAAAGTTACGGCTACCTTGTCGGAGACTTTGTCCGGGATAAGGATGCCGTGATTTCATGTGCTATGATAGCTGAAGTCGCAGCATGGGCCGCCGATAAGGGGAAATCTTTGTATCAGTTGCTTCCGGAGATTTATCAGCAGTTTAGTTTTTATTACGAGAACCTGATGTCGGTAAAAAGAGAAGGTAAAGAAGGGGCAGAAGAAATACAGCAATGGATGAAAAATTATCGCCGGCAACCTCCCAAAGCTGTCAATGGTTCACCCATAGTAATGATTAAGGATTATTCGGTTAGTGAAGCAAAAAATATCAAGGAAAACAGGACGGAGAAAATTGATTTGCCCCAATCAAATGTTCTGCAATTTTTTACCGAAGACGGTTCAAAAATTACGATGCGCCCCTCCGGTACCGAGCCAAAAATTAAGTATTATTTCAGTGTGAAGGGGACATTGGAGAATAAAGGCGATTTTGAACGAAAAAAAGAGGAACTTGACCAAAAGATAAACAATATTATAAAAGACCTTAAGATTGCAAAGTAAGGTTGGTTTATAATTATTACTTTTGCTGCGGAATCAGTGAATTGTTCCGGGAGGTACGTAGTGTAGCGGAATAGGGCGATAACTTGATTCCATAAAGAGGAGAAAAATCAAAACAACTTATTCATGAATTATGAAGAAGGGAATAAAAATTTCCCCATCTGGATTCTTAGCGATATGGAACCCAGTTATTTGGAGGAAAATTTAAAAGGACCTTTCGATTATCGGCATCCGGCACGGCATATCGTATGTACGTCTGTTTTTAATGTAATCCAGCATCATATTTATAAATCCATACAAAAAAGACTCGACGAAGACTCTTTTTGCTATTTTACTACCATCCCTGAAAAGGTTGAGAAACCAAAAATCAATGATGTTATCTGGGAAAACGGAATCCAGGAGGACATCGCAGCCCTTAAAAAGGAGATGGACACATACAGGCCTGCCATAATACTCTCTTTCGGAGCTTTTACCTACGAATTACTACGAAGGACCAGGGAGGATAATACCGCCCGCAGCTATGGATCGTGGACTCCTTCAGAACTCGGAGGGGAGTTCAAAGCATGTGTAAACGAATTTGATATCAACACGGTTAATTTTTTCCCGCTAATGGATCGTAGTATTGTGGGGTGGCGCTTTCTTGAAAGCCATGAACAATTCGTCGGGAAAAAGAATGCGGATTATTTTCAATACACCGGCAGAGAAATTGCCCGTATGTTGGTTACATACCAGGATGAGCTGGATGTCTGGATGGGATAAAAACACCGGTCTGTTCTTGTTTGACACAAAATCACAGCACTTTTTGTAATTTTGCACCTTAAATTAAAGAGACTATGGCCGAGGAAAATACTAAACCCATTTACAGCAAGCATGTAGGCGAGATGCTGACAGTAGCTAACGAGTATTGCATGTTTGTGGAAAAAGCGGAAGAATACAGAAAACAGGATATCATTGAGTATATGTATAAGATTCTTCCTATGCTTTATCTTAAAGGGGTTTTAGTACCCGGAACCACGGTGCAAGACCCGGGGGCGAATGAAAAATACGTTAATGAAATGCAGTGGGAGCGCGTGTTTTATGCCTTGAAGGATAAACTTGCCGATGATGACAAATATTGGATCGTCCGAAACACCGGGCTTAATGAATATGAACCCCAGGAATCCAGCCTTTCGGACAACCTGGCCGATATTTACCAGGATATGAAGGACTTCCTCATGCTCTATCAACGCAATAGCGATGCAGCTAAAGAAAATGCCGTATCTGATTTTAAAAATCATTTCCAGCATCATTGGGGGATTAGAGCGCTCAGGGCAGCAAACAGGTTTCATGAACTCATGTTTGATCCCAATAAAGATCCCTTTGCGGATGAAAACAAGTTGGGGCTGGATTAAGAACTAAAGTTGCGCCCTAAAAATTTAAAATGGTAACCGGCTGTATTTCAATAAGTTCTTATTAAATAGTTTGAAACTTTGTGTATCTTTGTGTCTTCGTGCCTTCGTGGCGGTAGTACCAGAAGGCCACTAAGACACCAAGTCACCAAGATTCACTAAGGAAGCCGCTAACGCTATAGGAAAAGATTAATATTTGATATATAATAACATACAAAAACAGTCTTTTAATAAAATATTAATATTCATTTCTTTATAAGAAATGGGAAACTTTAGTTAAGTAATAATACCAACATTTAGGGATAACCCTGCATTCTGGAAATTTCTATTTTTGCTTTCTGGATTTGGTTTAAAGAAGGATAGTTAATGACATTATATGATCTGGATCAAGGCGAAAGAGGAGTTATTACCAAGGTAAAAGGCCATGGCAGCTTCCGCAAACGAATCACTGAAATGGGATTCATTATCGGCAAGGAAGTGAAAGTGGTCAAAAAAGCTCCTTTGCGCGATCCGGTAGAATATAAGATTTTGGATTACTGTGTAACTCTCCGCAATAGTGAAGCCAAGCTGGTGGAGGTGGTTTCGGAGAAAGAAGTAGTCCGTGAGCGTCCGTCTTTCAACGGCACTATCGACAGCCAAATTCTCAAGCGCGCCGCTTATAAAAAAGAAAAGACCATTAATATCGCCCTGGTGGGTAACCCCAACTCCGGGAAAACCACCATATTTAACTACATATCGGGGATGTCCGAGAAAGTGGGAAACTATGGCGGCGTCACCGTGGATGTTAAGAAAGCCCGTTTCCATCTCGACGGGTATGACTTTAATATTATCGACTTGCCGGGGACCTATTCCATTACAGCCTACTCCCCCGAAGAACTTTTTGTTCGGGAATACATTCTTGAACAGCAACCCGATATTGTCATCAATGTGGTAGACTCCAGCAACCTGGAAAGAAATCTTTACCTCACCACCCAGCTTATCGATATGGATATTAAAGTGGTGGTGGCTCTGAATATGTATGATGAATTCCGGAAAAAAGGCGATGAACTTAACTATGAGAAACTGGGGCAGATGCTGGGAATTCCGTTCATCCCCACGGTAGGTAATCGTAAAGTCGGTATCAATACTTTATTCCGGAAGGTGATT
>JAIPBX010000025.1 GCA_021738485.1 Bacteroidales bacterium
GGGTCCACCTCTTTAAGCATCTTTTGAGCCACATCGGCGTTGAGTCGCTGGGTGGTTTCCTGGTAATAACGGCTGGCCGCATAGGTGGTAATGGTCACGTAAGCCAGCCCCAACAGCAGCAGAATCAGCAAAAAAACCAGGCTAATCCTCCAATACAAACTTTTTCTTTGCTTAAACATACTCATGGTTTATTCCATTTCGTCACTAAATCGATAACCCACACCCCAAGTCGTTAAGATGTATTTGGGATGTGATGCATCCGGCTCAATCTTAGATCGCAAGCGGTTGATGTGGGAGTTCACGGTGTGCTCATAACCACTGAATTCGTAGCCCCACACATCGTTGAGCAGTTGGTCCCTGTTGTAGCTTCGGCCCGGGTTTCCGGCCAGCAAAGCCAGTAAATCGAATTCCTTCAGGGTCAAATCGATTCGCTGACCATTCAGCGTCACCTTCCTTTTTTCCAGGTCAATTTCCAAATCACCGTAGGACAAGTGTTTGGTGTCGGCTTGGTTCGACTTTTTTGTATCCTGTTCCAGGCGGCGAAAAATCGCTTTGACCCTGGCTATGAATTCTCTTACTCCGAAGGGTTTGGTGATGTAATCATCCGCACCGGACTCCAGGCCCAGCACCTTATCCACTTCCTCGGTCTTGGCGGTAAGCATGAGAATCGGGGTATATATCTCAAAAGCACGAAGTTTCTGCGCAATCGTATTTCCATCGGTTCCGGGAAGCATAATATCCAGCACCAGCAAATCGTACGATTCTTGCAGAGCTCTTCTCAGTCCCTCGTTTCCGTCATTGGAAACTTCTACCTTGCAATCCAAATCCTCCAGATGAATCCGGAGTAAATCAACAATATCCTTATCATCTTCAATTATCAATACTTTTTTCATGCCTGCCACTTTTTTATTGAAAAGACAGTTTCATGTAACAACATTCCCGATGCTTTCATGTTTATTAAATTTCAGCTTCAAAAGTAGCTGTGAAATATCACGGAAATATCACAGATGTATAAAGGTTGTCTCACCTGTCGAAAAATCTTTTAGATTATTCTAACCATTGCTTACGTTTATTAAAATATTTTCTGAAAACTTTGTCAGGAATACCACAAAATGAACAGAAAATAAATCGCTTAGTTCCCTAAACCACACGGGCAAAATCTCTTTTATTTAGAATCGTACTAAATTAATCTTTTTCTTAATTTTGCACCCGAATTGAAAAAGGAGTTTAAATTTTGGAAGAACAAAATCTTCAGGAGACGGAATACGAAGTTCAGGAGATAAGAGATTTAACTGAATCCACTTATGTAGTGCGCCTCAACCGCAATGGGCTTGATTTCAGGGCCGGGCAGCACATCACCCTGGGACCAATCAATGAAGTGGAATCGAGAGAATACAGCATCTACAGCGGCGAGCAGGATGATTTTCTGGATGTGCTGGTAAAAGAAGTGGATGACGGGAATATCTCGAAAAAACTCAAGCGGGTGGATAAAGGCGATGTCCTGAATTTCGACGGACCGGTAGGTTATTTCACCCTGAATGATGAGGACATCCGAAGCAAACGCTTTATTTTTATTGGGAGTGGAACAGGTATTGCGCCTTTTCATAGTTTTGTAAAATCTTATCCGGGATTGGATTACACGCTGCTCCATGGTGTTCGTTATGCTTACGAAGCCTATGACCGGCAGGATTATGATCCCGATAGATACGTTCTTTGCACTTCGCGCGATAAAAACGGGGATTTCCACGGCAGAGTAACGGAGTATGTCAGAAAGAATATTTACGACGTGAATGCACTCTATTACCTGTGTGGAAATATCAATATGATTTATGAAGTTTTTGATTTGCTTAAGCTCAAAGGAGTGCCGGCTAAACATCTGCATGCGGAAGTGTACTTTTAGGGAATGGTTGATTGATTGGTTGATTGGTGATTGGTGATTGGTTGATATGGAAGAAATTCCAAATTACAAATGCCAAATTCCAAAAAAGCACCAAGAACCAATCATCAAATATCAAACAAAGAGCCATAAGCATGTTTGGAGTTTGAAAATTGGAATTTGTTTGGGTTTTGGTTTTTGAAATTTAGAAATTGCTCCTGCAACTAGGGTGAAGTTTCAAGATTGAATGGGAATTGGAAGAAATACCAAATGACAAATCACAAATTCCAGGGAAGCACCAAGAACCAATCATCAAATATCAAACAAAGAGCTATAAGCATGTTTGGAATTTGAAAAATTGGGATTTGTTTGGGTTTTGGTTTTTGAAATTTAGAAATTGCTCCTGCAACTAGGGTGAAGTTTCAAGATTGAATAGGGAATTGGAAGAAATTCCAAATTACAAATCCCAAATTCCAAAAAAGCACCAAGAACCAATCATCAAATATCAAACAAAGAGCCATAAGCATGTTTGGAGTTTAAAAATTGGGATTTGTTTGAGATTTGATTTTTGAAATTTGGGATTTAATTGTTAGAGGTGCAAAGCCGTTAGAATCCTATAAAAATAATAGAGAACTGAAAAATTAGTCATGAAATATCATATAATCACATTAGGTTGCCAGATGAATGTTTCGGACAGCGAGCGGGTAAAAGCCGTGCTGGACGATAAAATGGGATATACCTGGACGGACAACGAGGAAGAAGCGCAGTTGGTGGGGGTTATTGCCTGTTCGGTCAGGCAAAAGGCCATCAATAAAGTCTATTCCTACATCAGCAAATGGAACAAGCAAAAGAATCACCGGCATCTGATCACCTTCCTTACCGGGTGCATACTGCCATATGATAAAGAGCAGTTTCTGAAAAAATTTGATATTGTTTTCAATATGGCCGATTTACCGAAGTTTCCCGAAATGATAAGTCAGTATGGCATTACTTCCCCGGCCAGTCTGAACCTGACCGAAGGAAAGGTACCGGAAAGCATTAAGGATTTCTGGCATATCACCCCCCATTACTCCTCCGACTGGCAGGGGTTTATCCCGATTCAGAACGGCTGCGATAAATTCTGTACTTTCTGTGCGGTTCCTTACACACGGGGAAGAGAGATATCCAGACCCCATGAGGAAATTTTAGACGAATTGAAAGCCCAGGTCAACAAAGGCTACAAATCCATTACTTTGCTGGGGCAGAATGTAAATTCGTA
This sequence comes from Bacteroidales bacterium, assembly GCA_021738485.1. Taxonomy (GTDB): domain Bacteria; phylum Bacteroidota; class Bacteroidia; order Bacteroidales; family JAIPAH01; genus JAIPAH01. The sequence continues at coordinate 3,135 of JAIPBX010000025.1, forward strand.
TGGATTTGACAAGCGGGGCAATGAGATTTCTTTTGCCGAATTATTACGACGTGTAGGCGAATACGGCAAGCAGAGCGGTAAGGATTTCTGGGTTTATTTTACCTCTCCCCATCCCCGCGACTTCACCGATGAAGTGGTGGAAGTGATAGCCGAATACCCCCATATCGCCAAACAAATTCATCTCCCGGTTCAATCGGGTGATGACAAGGTACTTATCCGGATGAACCGGAAACACAACATCGATAAGTACCGCCATATTATCCACAAAATATGGGAATTGGTCCCGGATGCAACGATTTTTACAGACATCATCGTGGGCTTCACCGGCGAAACGAAGGAGCAGTTTGAAAACACCCGCAAAATCATGGAAGAGTTTAAATTCAATATGGCCTACATTGCCCAATATTCGCCCCGGCCGGGCGCCGCCAGCTCACGTTGGCCCGACGATGTACCCGATGAGGTAAAAAAAGAACGATTCCATGAATTAACCAATGAGTTGACCAAACACACCATCGTACACAATAAGGCGATGATCGGAAACACCTATAAGGTTTTGGTTACCGGAAAAAATAAAAAAGAGGGTTATTTATCCGCCTTGACAGAGGGGAAAATAATTGTTAGGTTCCCTTCGAATGATGAGAAACTGATAGGCGATTTTACTTATGTAAAAATCACGTCAGTCACTCCTTTTGCAACAGAGGGAAAGCATGTGAATGTGGATGAAAAAGAATTAGCGGAGAAGGTATGAACAGAAAGATAGCATTCAGAACATTAGGCTGCAGGCTGAACCAGTACGAAACCGATGCACTGGCCTCAACATTCAAAAATAATGACTATAAAATCGTTGATTATAACGACAAAGCTGATGTATATGTGGTAAATACCTGTACGGTGACCAAGCAAAGTGATACGAAATCACGCAACATCATTCGTCAGGCAACCAAAACCAACGAGGAGGCCCTGGTAGTAGTGACCGGTTGCATGGTCAACAATCACCGCGACAAGCTGGAGCAGAGACTCGACAACGTGACGTATTTTGTGGAAAATGAGGAAAAAAGCCAGATTTACAACCTGATAGATGCCCACTACAAGGGAGAAGTATATCACCCGAAAAGAGAAAGCGCCAACCTTTTTAACTACGATGCTGCCGAGCATACCTTCCACACGCGCAGCATGATAAAAATTCAGGACGGATGTGATAACTTCTGTACTTTTTGCATTATTCCAAAAGTAAGGGGCCGGGCCAAAAGCCGTCCTTACGAAGAGATCGAAGAAAACATCCGCCAGGTAGTCGATTATGGCTACAAAGAAATTGTTCTGACCGGGGTCAACATCGGCCGTTATGAATACAACGGAATGAAATTCGAGGATCTGGTGGAGCGGGTACTCGAAATTCCGGGAGATTTCAGGGTCAGAATTTCCTCCATCGAGCCGGACGGTTTCGGAAAAAAACTCTACAGGCTTTTCAGGCATCCGAAGCTTGCCCCGCACCTGCACCTGTGTATTCAAAGCGGTTCGGACAAAACATTATTGAAAATGCGCCGCATGTATACCGTCGATGAATTCCGCCAAATCGTGAGTGACGTGCGGGCAGTGCGACCGGATTTTAATTTCACTACGGATGTAATTGTCGGTTTTCCGGGCGAAACGGAAGAAGATTTTAACGAAACGGTTGATGTAGTCAAAGAGCTTGGCTTCAGCCATATCCATACCTTTAAGTACTCCATGCGCGAAGGGACGCGGGCGGCCCGCATGAAAGAGCAACTCCCCGACAAGCTGAAATCGCAACGCAGTGAAATTATCCGGGATTTAACAGCCGATAACAAACTGAATTATCGCAAATCGTTCATCGGGAAGCAGCAACGGGTATTGGTCGAAAAAATCGACGAAAACGGCTATGCCCATGGCTATGGCGAGCACTACATCCCCGTCAAATTTACCGGTGCCGGCCTTAAAAAAAATGAATTCTACGACGTCGACCTCAAAGACATCGAAGAAGGCGATGAGCCGGTGATGATTGGTCTGGCCCGCGTCGAAGAGAAGGTTTGAGGTTTGTCCGGCTAGAGAAGGTCGTTACCTCTCTGCTCCCCCGCAGACCCGGACGAGCGGATTTCCCCCGAAATCTCGGGATTCCTCTTAAACCGGTTTCGCTCAGCGATAGCTGTGATAGATTTTGGGTTTGAGCAAAGGCTGCCATTGGTGAATCAGTTTGGAAAACCTTTGCCAGTTCCCTACTGGTTTTCCACCCCGGCGATTTAACCACTTGTATAGGATGCGTGACAGTTCATAGTGAAATTTCTGTAGCATCCGACTATTAAAGGTCACTCCATAATAATTGTAGTGCCCCCGTAATTTGGCATTAATCGCCGGGATGAGTTCTTTGAATGGCGTATGCCGATGTTGGGATATCCAACCTCGCATGTTGTTCAACGCTTGGGTGAACTTTTTACGGCTTGTCTTTCTTTTTAACACAATCTTTCCTTTACGACTTTTGCTTAGAAAGTGCGTGAATTTAAGAAAGTCAAAACTCCGCGAGCTTCCTTTTGGCTCGTTGCCCAATTTGATTAAACGGGTCTTTTCCGGGTGCAACTCCAGTCCGTATTTCTCGAATCGTTTGGGAAGCACGTTCATAACCCGCTGGGCATCTTCACCATTAGTGAATCCCAATATGAAATCGTCTGCATAGCGCACAATAAAACTCCCACCTTTCAGCAATGGCTGGATTTGTTCTGAAAACCACTCATCTAATGCATGATGCAGGTAAATGTTGCTTAACAGGGGCGAGATTATTCCGCCCTGGGGCGTTCCCTCTGTCGGATACCTTATTTGGTTATCCTCCAGTATCCCCGCTTTAAGCCATTTATCTATCATCCTGCGTATCACGCCTTCCTTCACCCGGCGGTCAAGGAAGGCGCGTAGTTGACTGTGATTGATACTGCCGAAGTAGGCTTTTATATCCGCATCTATGATATAGTGCTTCTTTTGAAAACTTACTTCCTTATAGCTACCCCCCTTGAACGCGCTCAGCAATTTCGGTAAACGGTCGGCTTGCACCTGCTTGTAGGTCTGCCAGCTATGGCCGTCTACTCCTGCACTGCTTTGTTTGTTCAGGCGTTGATAGATCGTTGCAGTATCCCTTCATCAATAAACTGGTGAAGGTTGGTCAGGGCTTTGCTTTCGCTCAACTACGCACCACGTGGTTCCGGCTGGTGGCTAAACTTTACCGGATAGGATGGGTTTTCCTACAGGTTTCTTCAAATAAGTTTCAAAGAACGTTTCTTTTCCCCCTATTACGGGCTTTGCTTGGTGCAAGAGGTGTTTAGGTTTTACTTTGATAGTTGTGATATATTTATTCTCCTATAGAAATAAAAAGACATTATAAAAAATGCTATCTTTATGAATAGTAATTATTGATTTTTATCTTGGTGATGAAAGGATTTATAAAACTGCTTTTTATTCTATTTGTGCTTACTTCATGCGAGTTAGACCATGATGAGGCAATGAGGGATAATGAAAGTGAAAATGGTTCACAGGCAAGTGAAAAATTTTCCGATCCGCAAAGACACGAAATATTGAAAAAGTATAGTACGATTGGGTTGATGCTGGATTCTTTGGCAATGTATGAATCCCAAAAAAATCATCCTGCTATCGCAAAAATAAAGATTCAACTTGCTGATAGATTGAGGTCTTCAGGAAATTATTATGATGCTATTCGGTTCTTGGAAGATGCCAGGACTAAGCTAAGAACAAAATCAAACGAAAAATTGAACAGCCAACTTTTTAATGTATTGGCTGCGGTGTATTATGAGTTATACATTCATAACCGTATTTATAAAACATACCTTGATTCAGCGGATACTTATGCGCGCAAAGCTGTTATTGCAGCCAATAAAGTCAAAGATGTCAAACTAAAGACCACTGCTTTTATTATTATTGGCGGCGTTCATATCCATCAGAACGATTACGAAAAAGCCGTGCTAATTTTGGAGCGAGCCCAGAAACTCCATAAAAAAACCAGTGAGTTCCCGGAGCTTTCTATTCTGGCCAATCTTTCCTACGCTCATCTTAAGCTGGGAGATCTGGATACCGCCCTGGTGTATTCGCAGCGATGCCTGGAAGAGGCTACTAAATCAGGAGATATTGTTTTTAGTGTCATTAGTCAAAAAAACCTGGTAAAAATCTATAATGCCTTTGGAAATAAAGCGAAAATGAATGAGCTGAGAAAAAATATTGATAAGCTGGCTTCTCAAAAAGATGTGATAGTGAAATCCCTGATTAACAAACAGCTTTTAATAAACTATGAAAAACAAAAAGCTGAATCGAAGATCCTTGGGCTTTATAAGGATAAGTATTACCTTTTCCGGTTGAGTCGTATTCTTTTAGCAGGGTTGGTTGTAACTATATTAATTGCCGCTACAGTTACATATTTGATTATCAGTAACTATCAAAAAAAGAAAAAGGTCACCCAACAACATCTTCAAATAGAAAAAAAGGAGAAAGAGTACCATCTGGCAAAATCCAGGATACTTGATCAGGATAAGAAGCTGGAAAAAGAAAAAACAAGTAGATATAAACTGGAATTACAAGTAAAAGAGCAGGAACTGGTCTATCAATCACTAAAACAAGCCAAATTGGCTAAAATTAATCAATCCATAAAAGATAAATTGTTACCCTATAGTATAAAGCTTCCACGAAAAACTGATCAGAAAGAATTCCAGGAAAAAATTAATACGATTTGCCGAGAGGCTGGACGTGATTCTTTGGCCGACTTTGAGAAGATGTTTGTGCAAATGCATGGTAGGTATTACGAAAAGCTAACCACAATCAATACAGAACTCACTCGAAGTGAATTGCAGCTATGTGCGCTGCTGAGAATGAACCTGCCTACAAAAGAAATAGCTCATATGCTCTCCTTATCACCATATACCATTGATCAGAGAAGGCATAGCATTAGGATAAAACTACATCTGGAAAACAACATGAATTTGAATAGTTATTTAATATCATTATAATGAAGAAATTAATATCAACTTAACAACGAATTCGTAAATGAATACACCGGATTTTCACCCTTTAGTGTGCTCATTGTCGAAGACGATGAGCCAGGTTATCGTTTTTATGAGGCAAAGCTGAAGAAAAAAGGAGTCAGAATTCTACATGCTGCTAATGGTAATGAGGCAATAAATGTATTCAAGCTAAACAATATTGATATTGTGATTATAAACACCATGATACCCGTGAAAGAAGGATTCACTGCCAAAAAAGAAATCAAAGAAATCGCTCTGGATGTTCCTGTCATTATGCTAACAGCCTATGCAAACCACGACTCCATTAGAAAGGTTGTTAAAAGTGGATTCACCGATTATTTATCAAAACCTATCGAAACAGAAGTGATGTTTAGCGTGCTAAAAAAGTGGCTTATAGGTTAACTGTAAAACAATTTTATTGCACTCATAAATTTGACTCACCCTATTTTCTTTCTTTTCTTAAAACTGACCTTTTTTAGACTTCTTCTCTCTTAAATACCTTTCCTTTTCCTTTATTGAAAATATAATATATTTACAATCAAGTAATTATAGTTGTACATAATATTTTCAATAGATTTTTATCTCCCTTGGTTCTTTCATTGCCTTAACTTTCAAGCTATTTTTGATTGAAAAGCCAGAGACAGCAATATGCAACGGTGGTTAATCATAATAGCAGGCAATTCTGACACATTCAGTCTTAATGCAGAGGCTATCGAAAGCCAAGATGGCTATGTGTTTCTTATCAGAACGGTGCCAACTCTATACAAGCTGCCAAAATTAAAAGGATCTCTTTATGCTGTTGTGATTGACGGAGATCTGTTTAAGGATTTTATTAATGAAGATTATGTAAAGCATATTCGTCAGGTAGCCAATAAACCACTGCTTATACTGACATCCGGGTTCAAAATTGACCAGTTAAAGCAAGCCGTAAAACTTGGTTTTGATGAATATCTTGCAAAACCTATTAACTCCCAACAGTTAATAGAATTAATCAAAAAACACAATTATAAATTCAATCAAAATAAGGAGAAATCATGAAGAAGTTTATCTTTTCAGCAATTATCTTAGCATTGAGCTTTAATGTGATTTACGCTCAGGATTATGCACTTCAATTTGATGGAACGGATGAATATGTAACAACTTCTTACAGTTCAAGAATTCAAACTATATCTTTTTGGTTTAAAACCGATGATTTTGATCAGCATCATTCTCTGTTCGGGCAACGTTATGATAGTAATGAAGAAAGTGGAAATTGGCAGATGCACTGGGATGAACAGGGTGATCAACATTTAAGAATCTATGCGTACGATTCCAATGGAGATGGTGATGAAATGCTGACCACTACAGCTTTTGAAACCGGAAAATGGTATCATGTGGCTGTTACTTCAGATGGAACAACCTTAAAGTATTATGTTAATGGCGAATGGGATAGTTCACATTCCTGGGATATAATTCTGGGAGCCGGTAGTAATGACGACGGTTTGTATATTGGAGGTTCCGGCGAAAATGGTTCTGTTGAATTTTTTAATGGAACAATCGATGAAGTCAAAGTTTGGGATGAAGTCAGAACAGAAGCAAAAATACAGGAATATATCTGTTGTGGTTTATCTGGTAATGAAACGAATCTAATTGCCTATTATACAATGTCAGACGGCTCAGGCTCCTCTCTCACCGACAATAGTTCAAATTCCCATACAGGAACTTTACATAATATGGAGGATGGAGATTGGGTTACCGATTACATTGTACCTGCCCGTGATGGAACTTCCGGAACTCCTTATCAAATTGCAGGGTTTAATAATTTATACTGGTTAAGTCAAACTTCTTCAGATTGGAATAAATATTTTGAGCAAACTAACGATATTGATTTGTTGGTTACGCAAAACTGGGATGATGATCATGACGGGACTCCGGAAGGCTTTTCGCCGATTGGGAATAATTCAACCAATTTTACGGGCAGTTATGATGGCTTTGGATATACCATAGATAATCTCTACATCGATCTTAGTAGCACTGACTATGTTGGGTTATTTGGCTATGTTAATGGCACCAGTATCAGTAATCTTGTGCTAACAAACTTGAATATAACCGGCCATCAGTACGTAGCAGGGCTTGCAGGATATGAAGATGGCAACAATGTTATCAGTAATTGTACAATTGGTGGAACCATAAGCGGTACGCTGAATACAGGCGGTTGTATCGGTTTCAGTAATTCATCCGGAAATATTACATCCACAAGTTTTTCAGGGAATGTTGATGCTAACAATTCAGATGGGGATTTAGCCTCTGGCGGCTTTGTTGGTCAAAAATCCGGAACCAGCACGATATCCCAGTGCAGTAGCAGCGGAACGATTACAGGATATGGTCGCAATTTTGGAGGTTTTGTCGGGTGGCATGATAATGGAACTATTGAGGAAAGCTATTCGACAATGGATGTAAGCAACACAACGGCTACACAGGGTCGGATTGGAGGCTTTGCGGGATCTGTTTCCAATTATTCGGGAACCGATGGGACTGTTAACAATTGCTATTCGACCGGCGATGTGAGCGCACCAAATTCAACCAATGACTCGAATTATGGGATTGGTGGATTCGTAGGCGCCTACTTCAATGATGGAGGCGGCGGTAATAAGGTTTCTTACTCGTACTCCGCCGGAAGTGTGAGTGCTCCGAACGCTTCAACAAATGTAGGAGGCTTTAGCGGCGAAGAAAATGATAATGGCGACGCAGGTACTGGTAATTTCTGGGATACGGAAAACAGCGGCTGGTCAACAAGTTATGAAGAAGGTAACGGCGAGACCGGCAAAACCACCGCCGAAATGAAAACCCGCAGCACTTTTACTGATGCCGGATGGGATTTTGATAATATTTGGGCCATATCTTCAGGTTACAATAGTGGCTACCCCAATCTTGACGCGCAGGGGACAACCATTACATGGGATGGCTCTTCAAGTGCTGCGTGGAGTACTTCAGAAAATTGGGATATGTCCTATGTTCCCTGTGGCAGTGATGATGTCATTATCGCTAATGCTGGAACACTGCCTATCATAGGCACAGGGGTGAATGCTGATTGCAACAACCTCACCATTAACAATGGGGCTACTTTTACAGTGGACGATGGCGGCTCCCTCATTACCCACGGCTCCATCACCAACAGCGGCACTATCAACGTGAATAAGAATACCACAGATGATACCTGGCAGTGGATTTCTGTTCCCGTAGCTTCGCAAACAGCGACTATTTTTGAGGGCGATTATCTCCAATACTGGGATGAGAGTACTACCTCATGGACACAGATTATTGAAACCACTACTGCCCTAAATCCTGTGCAGGGTTATATAGTATGGCATCCGACTAAAGCCTCCTATACTTTTCCCGGAACCCCTTATACCGGCAATCAGAGTATCGAAATATCATACAATGAAAATGGGACAATTTATGACGGGGCGAACCTTGTGGGGAATCCCTATCCGTCTTCCATCGATTGGGACCTGGTGTCGGGATATGGTTCAAAGTACACGTGGAATGGCACCGATTACGATGAACGCACCGAAGAAGGAACAGGAAGCGGAAACCGTTATGCGGCTCCGATGGAAAGTTTCTTCATCATAACAAACAGCACAAAGAGTTTTTCATTGAATAACACTATGCGTTCACACGTGACTGGAACAAAATCACAGGACAAATCACTCGGTAAGGGATTGATATTGAATGCTTCAGGCGAAAACCACTCTGATGAGTTCTGGCTGGTACTTAACGAGCAAGCGTCAAAAAACTTTGAATGGAGCCGGGATGCATGGAAACTGTTGACCAGTACCGAAGGAGTATGCCAGCTTTGGTCAGAATCAACCGACGGCAAACTGGCTGTGGATGCAAGGCCTTACATTACTCCTGTCCAGTTAGGGTTTACTAATAGCAAAGCCGGCGACTATAAAATTGCTTTGAAACAAGGTGAAGGTATTGAAAAGGCTATTCTCGAAGATACCAAAACCAAAACCTTCCACAACCTGGCAGAGGGGGATTATGAATTCTCCTGGGTGCTTTCTGATAGTGAAACACGCTTTAAAATTCATCTTAGCTCTGTAGGCATTGAAGAAGATGTATCAGAAGACAAACAAAAGGTGCGTATCTATACGTCGAATCATAAGCTCTTCATCCACCCTAAAGAAGAAGGGGATCTGCACGTCCGGATTACTGACCTGACAGGGAGAATAGTTTTGCAGAAACAAATTGACGGGTATAGGGAAAATACCGTGAAAATCCCAACCCGTCTGAGGACTGGAATCTACCTTGCAACAGTCATTCAGAACAATCAACGTTACACAGCAAAAGTAAGTATTTCTAAGTAAAGAAAATAAGAACATATTTAGGAAATAGCTGTAAGGCACCCCATGCATCTATTTCCTTTTTAACAATTTAATAAATATTTTAAATACAAACCGATATGAAAAAGCTAAGAAAAATATTTATCATTACCGTTTTTGTTCTGATATCCGGAACAATTACCAGCCAGACTACAGAACCGCCTGATCCTCCGGGCAACCCAACAGGAAGTGGAGATACGCCCGTAGGAGGTGAAGGGGCCCCGATCGGCGGGGGCATAGCCCTACTGCTGGCCATGGGCGCGGCTTATGGTGGAAAAAAGTATTATGATTATAGAAAAAAGATCAGAAACGAAATAAATGAATAGTCAAAAATACTTTTAGAAAAGCTTCCGGTTGTTTTTGGCTTTAGCAGTCTGAAATGTGAAAGCCAACTCCCGGCCGAATGAACATATCGCGCCATTCGCCGGAAGCATGCTGACTATTTCAAAGCTACCAATTACAGTTTTTAGAATCCGACTAACTGATGAACTGTTAGCCATTATGTTATACCTTTCCAAAAACCTCCCGCCTTTCCTGCACATAATCTTTCAGGGAAAGGGTTTTGCTGTTATGCTTCTGGAATCAATTCATTTTGCAAATGATACATTTTGGCATACAATCCCTGCTTCTGCAGCAATTCTTTGTGCGTTCCGCGCTCAACGATTTTCCCGTCCTGCATCGCCAGGATTTGATGCATTTTATCCATCCCAATCAGGCGGTGGGTGATAAACAATAAAGAACGCCCATGTAGATTGGCTTCCAATATCCTGTGAACGTTTTGTTCTGTCTGTGCATCCATATGGGCCGTTGCTTCATCAAAAACCCAAATCGGGGCATCTTTTAAAAGGGCTCTGGCGATAAAAAGAAGCTGCCGCTCCCCTCCTGAAAAACGCATCCCGAAATTGCCCAGCTCCAGGTCTAACTGATTCGCATAGGCTCCTAACCCGGCTTTGTGCAGGGCAGTCCTGAGTTGCTCATCACTAGCCTCAGGATTAGCCAGCAAAAGATTATCACGCAAAGTGCGGTTAAAAATATGCTCATCCTGCGAAATCACGGCAAACATTTTTCGGTATTGCTCTTCATCCAGGTCATAAATATCCCGGTTTCCGTATAAGATTTTCCCCTTGTCGGGATACCAGAACCGCAAAAGCAAGTTCAGCAATGTACTTTTCCCGCATCCACTGGGGCCCACCACTGCAACACGGTTTCCCGCCGGAATTGAGAAGTTAATGTCGCTGAGGGTTATGTTTTCTTTAGTGTATGAAAAGCTAACCTTCCTGAAAGCAATGCTTTCCAGACTGTCGACAGCCATATTGCTTTTTCCCCGCCTATCGGGCTCTTGCTCTGTAAGGGCAAAAACCCTACCTGCCGCCTGCTCTGCCGTCTCATAATGAAGAAAAGCATTACCCAGGTTCTGCACAGCCTCAAAGCTGCTTAAAACGCCCAGGGTAACCATCGCCAGCATAACGCCTTGCAATTGACCGTTAAGAACTAAAGGAATGGCAAATATCAGAACCGTGAACATAGCTAGTTGGGAAAAAGCATTATTAAGTCCTTCCAGCATACCTGTAGCTCCGGCATTTTTCCTTTCAACTTGATCGAGACGACTTTGCATTCCGTTAAACTGCTTCTCAGTGGAGGTTTTTTGCCGTGTCCAGAACAATTCATACAGACCCTGCAGGCGGTCTACAAGAAAAGCACTCAAATCAGATTTGGTTTGCACTTCCGATTTTCCGCGGCCTTTGGCGATGCGGTGAGCCAAAAGTGGTATAAGTACTGCATTGGATATTAAAAAGGCCAGCGCAATCAATGCCAGAACCACATCAACGAACAACAGCAAAACAAAAACAATTCCAGTAACAACGCCAGCTGTAATCACCGGCGAAACAATTTTAAGATATACATTCTGAAGGGTTTCAATGTCGTTAACCAGCCGGGAAAGCAAATCTCCATGGCGTTTTCCCATTAATTGTTTTACCGGGGACTGATCAATCTTTCGAAACAACGTATAGCGTATCGACATCAGTATTTTGAACGTCAGGTCATGCGATGCAAGCCTTTCTGCATACCTCACTACTGCCCTTGAAATACCAAAGAACCTGACAGCTGCCGTTACCATAAACAAATCGGTAATAATAGGACGCTCAGCAGCCCTGGATATCAAATACCCTGAGGTGCTCATCAAGCCTATACCCGCCAGTACTGTACCAATAGCCAGCAATGCAGCACCGGCAAACCGGAGCTTATATTTTTTCAGAAAACCAATCACCTTGATAATCATGACTTCATGTTGTTTGGGGTTTCCATATTTTGTAGAAACCTGGCATACAACCCATCCTGATGCTTAAGCTGCTGATGATTTCCATTTTCGACCAGATATCCATCATCAAATACAAGAATTTGATCGGCTTGTTTTACCGTTTTCAATCTATGGGCAATCATGATGGTCGTTCTGTCGGTCATCAGTTTTGCAGTCGCTTCGGAGATATACTGCTCGCTTTCCGGATCGAGGTTAGAGGTAGGTTCATCCATAATCAGCAAAGGAGCGTCTTTGAGAAAAGCTCTGGCAAGAGCCAGGCGCTGCTTCTCTCCCCCGCTGAATCTTGAAGCATTTTCAGAAAGAAATGTATCCTTGCCATCAGGTAAATGCCGGATAAACTCATAAGCATGGGCCTGTTTCAATGCCTGATCCACCTCCCCATCTGTAGCTTCGGGCTTGGCCAGCAATAAGTTCTCCTTTAGGGTCATATCAAAAAAATGCGGATGTTGGGGCACATAAGCCACATTCCGCAACCATGTTTCAGCATCGGTTTCATTAATCAACTTATCATTCACCTTGATGCCACCTGATTCTGGACTCAGGAAGCCCATCAGCAGATATATAAATGTGGTTTTTCCTGCGCCGCTCGGCCCCACCAAAGCTGTTAAGGTTTCAGGCTCTAAGGTACAACTTACCTGGTTGATAGCAGGATTTTGGTTATTTTCATACCGGAAAGTAAGCTTTTCTACCTTAATCGAAGCTTCTGTTACTACAAATTCGTCACTAACCCGTTTCTCTGAATTTCCAGCCTCATCTTTCAACTCAAAGATTTTTTCTGCGGCAGCGGCTCCTTCCATTCCGGCATGATGGTTCGTTCCGAGTGTTCTGAAAGGCAGATAAAACTCAGGAGCCAACAGCAAAACAAACAAGCCAGCCTGAAAAACCATAAGGCCTTCTATCAGGCGTATTCCCACCTGCACCGCTACAAGTGCAATGCTTATGCTGGCCGCCAGTTCCAGCACCATTCCCGACAAAAACGCCACACGTAATACCTTCATGGTGATTTCGCGAAAACGGTTGCTTTGATGCCACACCTGCTCTTGCTCCTGCTTATTGCGACCCAAAACTTTCAGGGTTTTCAATCCTTGAAGCGCATCAAGGAAATGTGAGGACATATTACTTAGCTCCTTCCACTGCTTTTGGGTTGTTTTGGAAGCATACGTCCCAATCAGAAACATAAAAAAAAGAATCAGCGGGGCTGTAATCAGCAATATCAAACCGCTAATCCAGTCATAATAGAGGGTAAACCCAATAATTACAAAGGGAAGAACGGCGATATGAATCACTGACGGAATATAATGAGTAAAATAGTCGTCCAGTTTTTCTATTCCCTCCATAACAGAAGCCACCACGCCCCCTGTTTTTCCTTTGCCGGTATGTGCCGGGCCGGCATCAAGCAAGCGGCTAAACAAATCGCTTCTGAGCCGGGATTTAACTTCTACGGCTTTAAGATGAGAGAAGCGCTCCCTGGCCCAAATCAGAGCACTCCTGAGTAAGATAGTTGCCGCAAGCAGCAAAAAAAGCCAGGTTTCGGGAAACCGGCTCAACATAAACACTTCATGGATGATGGCACTCAGGGCATACATCTGAACAAGGACAACAATTGTAAATGCCAGGCTATAGAGTGCAAGTCCTTTTATAAAGAAATGCACATCCATGGCCAGGCTGAATAACCTTCGATGGATGTGCGATTGTTTGCTTTTTTGCTCGGTTCTTTTCTCTAAAATATTCAATCAATATAACTGTATAAACATATTTATTCGGGCCGTGTGATAGAATCCCTTGTCACACGTTTGCTAAAGATGTAATAACTCCATCCCTGGTAAGCCAGAACAATGGGCACAAAGAAAAGCGCCACTACGGTCATTATCTGCAGGGTTAAATCGCTTGAAGAAGCATTATACACTGTCAGGCTATAAGCTGTATCTAAGGAAGAAGGCATTACATTGGGGAATAAGCCGGAAAACACCACTGCGGCACCTAACAAAATGGTGGCGGCGATACTGGCAAAAGCATAACCCGGCAACTTGAAGCGCATAAACGCAAATGTGGCCAGGAAAGTAAGGATAGCAAGTGTCGGGAGTGTCCCGGGCACCAGCCCCAAACCTTCAAACAACATGGTCTGCCAATATCCCAAAATGGCAAACGCCCCTGTGATCAACCCAATGGGCAGCCACAGGCGGAAAGCAATTTTCTTAACCCGCTTTTCGATTTCTCCATCGGTTCGGAGACTGAGGAAAAGAGCGCCGTGCAAAACAAAGAGCAACACGACAACCACGCCACCCAACAGGGCATACGGATTAAGAATATGTAGCAAATTACCTGTAAAATTTTTATCCGGCCCGATAGGCACCCCCTGCACAATGTTAGTAAAAGCCACTCCCCAGAGCAAGGCAGGGATTAAACTTCCCCAGAAGATAAACTGATCGGCCATTTTCCTCCACCAGCGTTGGCTCATTTTACCGCGAAATTCGAAACCTACGGCTCTGAGAATCAAAGCCAGCAACATCAAAAACAAAGGAATGTAAAATCCGCTGAAAAGTGTGGCATACCATTCGGGGAAAGCGGCAAACATTGCTCCCCCTGCCGTAATAAGCCACACTTCGTTGGCATCCCAAAAAGGGCCAATCGTGTTTATTACCACCCTGCGGTCCACATCATCTTTGCTTACAAAAGGCATCAGGATACCTACACCGAAGTCAAATCCTTCGAGCACAAAATATCCGATAAACAAAATTGAAATGAGGATAAACCATATGACTTGATAATCCATAAGTCTGTATTTTTAATGTTTTTTAATGTTATCAATAAGCATGTGTATCTGAATCTTCTTCAGCCACTCCGGGTTTTGCATGTTTGTGCAGCAAATAAATCGCCACTGCGGCCAGAATTCCATAAACCACCGTAAAAGCGATAGTGGTCAGAAGCATGGAACCGCTGGAGACATTAGGCGATACCGCTTCGCTGGTCAACATTACATCCTGCACAATCCAGGGCTGCCGGCCCATCTCAGCCACTATCCATCCCAGTGAATTGGCAACAAGAGGCAAGAACATTACAAATGTTGTTAATTTCAAATACTTTTTACTTTGTTCAAGCCGGTCGCGCCACCACTGCACAATTCCATACAGGGCCGTGAGGATAAACAGTATTCCCAATCCCACCATAAGGCGGAAACTCCAGTACACAATGGTTACCGGTGGCAAATAATTCCCTTCGCCATGCTTCTTTTCATACTGAGCCTGAAGTTCATTCAACCCCTTCACTTCGCTTGTAATGTTGTTGTAGGCCAACACAGACGTCAGGTAAGGTAAAAGAATCTCACGCCTGGATTCCCTGGTTTCCTCATCGATGACAGCAAACAGGGAGAAGCTTGCCGGTTGTTCCGACTCCCACAGGCCTTCCATAGCCGCCAGTTTCATAGGTTGATTTTTTACCGTATGCTGTGCATGCGAATGGCCTGTTGTTGCCGTGAGTATTGCTGAAACTGCGGTAAAAATCAGAGCAATACGGGCTGATTTAGCAAAAATTTCAACCTGGTTACCACGCAGGATATGCCATGCACTAATCCCTAACATAAACAAACCGCCGGTTACAAATGCGCCGATAATCGTATGCTGTGCCATTACCAGCATCTGTTCGTTGAGCATCACAGCTACAAAATCATTGAGCTCTGCCCTGCCTTCATTTAAGACATAACCTACAGGCGTTTGCATCCAGGCATTGGCGACAAGAATCCATATAGACGAAAGTGTAGACCCTATGGCTACCAACCAGATGCTAAGCAAATGGAGGCTTTTGTGAATCCGGTCCCAGCCAAACAGCCATACCGCAATAAATGTAGATTCCAGGAAAAAAGCCATCAAGGCCTCAATGGCAAGTGGAATACCAAAAATATCGCCGACAAAGCGGGAGTATTCTGACCATGCCATCCCGAACTGAAACTCTAAAACAATCCCCGTAACAACTCCTACGGCGAAAATGATAATAAAAAGTTTCCCGAAAAACTTTGTTAGCCGCTTATAATCCTGATTGTTCGTTCTGTAATAAAAGCTCTGAAGAATAGCTGTCAGAACTGATAAACCAATGGTTAGCGGAACGAAAAAAAAGTGGTAAATGGTTGTGATACCAAACTGCCACCTTGCAATTTCAAGAACATCCATAGTTTAGTTGTTTTTTTTATACATCTGTCAAAAATAAAAAAAGTATTCGAATACCTAAAAAAATACAATATTAACAAGCTAAACCCTCCTTCGTTGTCATATAAAGGTATCAGCCTGATTCAATGCTATGCAATTTACTCAAGTTTTGCATGAAAAAAGATCTTATCATAAATATACCCCTAATATTTAGAAACAATCTAAATTACCTGTCTTGCTTAGGAGGGTTTGTTTAATTTATCCTTTCCCCGTAAATTTAGCCTAACCTTTAAGTTTATCGCCTATGATTTATCAAATTATACCTTCAGCGGAGGCCCTACCTGTTAATTGGTGGTGGTTTCAGGTTTTACTCATTGTAACATTTTTATTACATCTTATCCTGATGAATTTTATTCTGGGCGGCAGCTTGCTAACTCTCTGGGATGCTTACAGAAAAAAAACGTTCAAACGGGAGAGTATGACCATTCCTACATTAATCGCACTTACAATCAATCTTGGTGTTCCCCCGCTATTATTTTTGCAGGTCCTTTACGGAAACTTTTTCTACACCAGCTCGGTGATAATGGCCTCTCCCTGGATACTTATTATCCCCATCCTCATTCTTGCTTACTACGGGGCTTACATTTACGTATTTAAAACCAAAAAATCCCCCGTTTTTGCAAAAACCAGTCTGACCGTCACCGCTATCTTTCTCCTATACATTGCATTTATGCTGGTTAACAACAACACACTGATGCTTCGGCCGGAGCGCTGGGAGATGTATTTCGCCAACCAAAGCGGATGGCAGCTTAATCTCGGTGAGCCGACACTCTGGCCGCGCTACCTTCACTTTATAACTGCAGCTATTGCTGTGGCTAGCCTTGGAAAGGCTATTTTTTATCACTTTAAAAAAAATAATTCTGAAGAGGAAAAAAATCATGAAAAAACCCGGGGTTTAAAAATTTTCGGCTTTGCCACCATGATACAAGTAATCATAGGCCTATGGTTTTGGCTAAGTTTACCGGAGAGTATAGGGACAATGTTTACGGGAGGCGATCTATTTGCCACTATCTGGCTTATGCTGGGCATTGCCATTGCCCTCTTCCTGATTTATTCAAGTATAAACGGGAAATTCAAGACAACCACGTTCCTGCTCGTCTTTCTGCTTCTTAACATGGTCATCAACCGCGAAATGGTACGCCATGCGTATCTCAAAGATATCGGAAACCCGGCCAATCTTAGCGTATCACCTGAATATGGTTCGCTGGCGATGTTCCTGGTGGTATTCCTGATAGGTCTGGGAGTGCTCTATTACATGATTAAACTGATTATCAAACCTAAACAAGCATAACTATGAATTATCCGATTTGGGAACTACCAACAATAGGAGGCGGTTCACTTATAGCTATTATAGCCGTCCTTCACGTTTTTATTGCTCACCTGGCTGTAGGAGGAGGCTTATTCCTTGTCCTTACGGAAATTACAGCCCGCAAAAACAACGACCAGGCCCTGCTGGGGTACGTAAAATCCCATACGCTGTTTTTTCTTTTGCTTACCATGGTTTTTGGAGGAATAACCGGGGTGGGAATTTGGTTTGTAATTTCACTGGTACATCCCGCAGGCACGTCCTTTCTTATCCACAATTTTGTTTTTGCCTGGGGCACTGAGTGGGTCTTTTTTATCGGTGAAATCGTCGCATTACTGATATATCATTACAAGTTTGACAGTCTGAATCCCAAACACCATGTCATTATTGGGTGGTTATACTTCATTTTTGCATGGCTCAGCTTGTTTATCATTAACGGAATCATAGATTTTATGCTCACCCCGGGTCAATGGGCTGAAACCCAAAATTTCTGGCATGGCTTTTTTAATCCCTCTTTCCTGCCATCCTTAATTTTCCGTACGGGAATAGCACTCTCATTTGCCGGCTTGTTTGGCCTTGTAACAGCTTCATTCCGCAAGCATGAAAACCTCAGATCGCGACTATACAAATTAAACACCAAGTGGCTTCTGGCTCCCTTTGTGCTTATCATTCTCAGTGCTTTTTGGTATCTTGCCGTTATTCCTGAGGGAGCTTCCGCCAATATCATGAAATTCAATCCCGAAGTTAAGCCTTTTATCCACCTGCTCATCACAGCTACCATCCTGATATTTTTAGGAGGATTGCTTTTTCTTGCTCAGATACCCAAAGGCTTTCAGCGCATCCTGGTCTTTGTAATGGTTATCATTGGATTGGGATGGATGGCGGGATTTGAATACACACGTGAAATTGCCCGAAAACCTTACGTTGTTTATGGACATATGTATTCCAATGGCGTAATAGCCGACAGTGCAGAAAAAATCAATAAAGCAGGTTACCTTAAAACTGCCAAATGGTCACAAATTAAGGAAGTGAATGATAAAAACCTGATTCGAGCCGGTAAAGAGCTGGCTGACATGCAATGCATGGCTTGTCATACGATGGGTGGACACAACGACATGATATCACGTACCAATCACCTCACAGAAAGAGGAATGGAAGCAAAGTTGACGGGATTAGGGAATATAAGTGAATATATGCCGCCGTTTTTTGGAACCGGAAAAGAAAGAAAAGCTCTGGCGGCTTATATCGTTCGGAACCTGAACAACAAGAAAGCTCCCACATCACAGGAATTTAAAGCAGAAAAAGAAAAGACTGTTATTCCTGAATTCAATAAAGATTCGGATTATGTCCTTCTGGCCTGGAATGATTTGGGAATGCACTGCATTTCTGATAATTCCGATTACTGGTCTTTTCTCCCGCCGGCAAACACCCTATGGGCCCAATTGATTAAAAGACGCCCCAAACCCACCGTGATTTCCGAAGGAATAAAAATAAAATATGAAGTGGAGGAAGGATATCGGCATCCGGAAAAACATGTGGATTTCTGGAAAAATGCAAAGAAAACCTACGGGGCCGATCTTAAGGAAGGTATTGGACTCGCGGGCAAAGGTATTACAGGTGAGATGGACCCGAATACCAACAATACTTTTATTGCCCCCTTTATTCCTGTTACCCCTTACCGGGATGATGGGAGCTATAATCCCTATCCGCAATTTACAATAACCGCGATAGACAAAAACAGCGGGAAAGAACTGGCCACTACAAAAGCCGTGGCACCTACCTCAACCGAAATGGGATGTAAAAATTGCCACCAGGGAGATTGGAGAGTCAATGGTGTTTCAGGAATGGCGAATCTAACTGCTGAAAATATCTTAAAAGTGCATGACCGAATCGAGGGGACTAAACTGGAGCAGGAAACAAAGAAAGGTAATCCTGTACTTTGCCAGCAATGCCATGGTGATCCGGCGATTGGGGTAAAAGGGAAAGATAACATCCTTAACTTTTCAACGGCTATCCATGGCTTTCATGCCAATTACCTGTCGGGTATGGATGGAGAAGCCTGTAATATGTGTCACCCCAACAGTCCTTCAGGCAATACGCGTTGTCTAAGAGGACGGCATTCCCGGCTCGGTCCTA
This sequence comes from Bacteroidales bacterium, assembly GCA_021738485.1. Taxonomy (GTDB): domain Bacteria; phylum Bacteroidota; class Bacteroidia; order Bacteroidales; family JAIPAH01; genus JAIPAH01. The sequence goes on from JAIPBX010000025.1 coordinate 22,487, forward strand.
TGGACTGTACCACTTGTCATGGGAAAATAGAAGACCATGCGCTGGCTTTGCTAAAACATGAAGAGCAATACGGGAAGCAGCGGGTGGTTAAACTAAAAAACAAGCTTGAGCCCAGAAGTGTAAATACTTATAAGGATGTGAAGCCAAGGCAGCCCTGGCTTCAGCAGCCCGATTGTAAAAGTTGTCATACAAATTTCGATATCCGCAACATCAAAAAAGCTCCTCTGGGATTTAACCGATGGGTATCAGGAGCACCCGCACTTTATCGTAACAGAACCGATACGCATGGAGTGATGTGTGCTGCATGCCATGGTTCACCACATGCGGTCTATTTCGGAAAAAATATGTATTCGGAAGATCGTGACAACATTCAACCTTTGCAATACATGGGTTTTGCCGGAACCATCGGGGTAAAAGAAAATTGCAAAGTTTGTCACACTAAAGAAATGAAGGTCAATGGCCATCATAGGAATATGATTAAAAAAGATGTGATTATAAAAGAACCCGGGGCCAATACCGTCTTTAAATCAAAACATTAAAAACAGGCACAGCAAGAGTTATTAAGCACTGTGAAAAGTGTATATCCCGGCTTGTTATTTTATTAACATTTTTTATAATACCTATGCGCAATAAAATTATTTAAGCAACGCTATATTTGCGATTCTTTTTACTAAAATTATTAGTAGGAAGTAGATAATTGGTTAGGTTTTGCATCCTCCCCCCAGGGAGGATGCTTTTTTTTTGTTAGCAATATGCCAATTTTACATACTCACATCTGTCATTTTATCCTGAGCCGGTTTTGGTATAAATTATGATAGAGCACAACAAAAAATTATAAAGTATAAAAATGGAAAATTTAAAGGAGGTCCATTCATATAATGAAGTAGCGGAGGCTGTAAAATCAAAGCAAAAAGCCTACCTGCTCCTATACAAGGAAGGATCGGAGAACAGCAGTTGTGCCTATGAAAATCTGCAAAAGATAAAAGATATAAGTCCCGGAATTGAGATATTAGCTGCCAACGTTAGTAAAATACGTGACATACATACCCGCTATGGTGTCACCTCTGCCCCGACCCTTCTGGAATTTATCAACGGCGAGTTTCATAAGACCATAAAAGGTTGTCATAAACCTGATTTTTATAAATCCGTTTTTGAAGACAATATCTTCAAAGCCACCAAAAAGGAGGAAAATGAAACCCCAAAAAGGGTCGTTGTATATTCCACACCTACGTGTCCGCATTGCAATACATTGAAAAGCCATTTAAGAAGACATAATATTCATTTTCAAGATATTGATGTGTCCAAAGATCAGCAAAAAGCTCAGGAGCTGGTAAAAAAAACCGGCCAGCAAGGAGTGCCCCAAACAGATATAAACGGGCAATTTGTTACAGGTTTTAATAAAACAAAAATTAATGAATTACTAGGAATACAAGGATAAAAATAAAGTCAAATCAAAATTTTATAACAATGAAAGAATTACAGCCAATAAATGAAAATGTCGTTCTTGACATCACAGAAGATAAACAAGAACAAAAAACAGCCAGTGGCATTTACATCCCGGAAACTGCCAAAGAGCGAAAAAATGTTGCCAGGGTAGTAGCCATGGCAAATATTGAAAATGCTGAGATACAAGTTGGAGACTATGTACTTTATAAAGAATATTCCGGGGTGGAATCCGAATTTGATGATAAAAAATTACTGGTAGTACAATACGCTGATATTCTGTCGAAAGTTGTAGACACTGAATCTATCTAAACAAGCGGTTTAAGGAGTATAGGGGTTACGATAATAAGGTGAAGCTATTCATCAGGTTGTTAAGGTAAGCTTATCACCATGAAATGCTTCATCTTAGGGATGTAACCTCTATTTTTTATCCGTGTAAAAAAGGTTTATCATGCAAAAAAACATCACAATATCTACCGGTAAACGGGAAGCCCTTTATGACATAACCAAGGATGTCATGAAGGTGGTTAAAGATGTTTCTATTGACACGGGTGTTGTTAACGTCTATGTGCAGGGAGCTACAGCAGGCATCATGATTCAGGAAAACTGGGATCAATCTGTTCAGAATGATGTCATAAACCTTTTACAAAAACATATTCCCAAAGGCATTTGGGAACATGACATGCAAGATGGCAACGCTGATGCCCATCTAAAAGCCGGGTTGGTAGGTCCTTCCGAAAGCATTCCCATAATCAATGGCCATATAGGTTTGTCAACATGGCAGAATATTTTTCTTTGCGAATTTGACGGCCCCCGTACCCGGCGCAATATTGTGGTTACCCTGACAAAATCGGCATAATCGGATATAAAATTACATCAAACAAAGAGTACCGCTGAATTCGCAAACGATTGCACCGATGACCTAAGATACAGGAGTATAAACAGTGTTATAGTGATAATCAATTTTTCTTACCTTTGGCTTTCGAAAAAAACTTGAAAAGAATAATAACAAACAACATTAATAAAAATGGGAAAAACAGACAATCACAAACGAATCTATTTCTTTGGCAGTGGCCAAACCGAGGGAAATAAAAATATGAAAAATCTCCTTGGCGGAAAAGGTGCTAACCTGGCAGAGATGAGCTCTATAGGCGTACCTGTACCCCCTGGATTTACCATTACTACCGAAGTATGTACCGAATATAACCAATACGGCAAAGACAAAACCATTGCATTAATTAAAGAGAAGGTGGAAGAGTCTATAGCAAAAATCGAAAAAAGTACGGGAACGAAATTCGGAAGTAACGAAAACCCCTTATTGCTCTCAGTGCGTTCCGGAGCCCGCATATCCATGCCGGGAATGATGGATACCGTCCTGAACCTGGGCATGAATGAAGATGCCGTGGAAGGTCTTGCTAAAAAAACCAATAATCCACGTTTTGCATGGGATTCTTATCGGCGCTTTATTCAAATGTATGGCGATGTCGTACTCGGAATGAAGCCCAAAACAAAAGAAGATGTGGATCCTTTTGAAGAGATTCTTGATGACGTTAAAGACAAAAAAGGGTATAAAAATGACATTGAACTAACGGTTGATGATTTAAAAGAGCTGATATCCCGTTTCAAAAAACAAGTAAAAGAATATACTGACAGAGATTTCCCGACAAATCCCTGGGATCAGCTCTGGGGATCGATCATGGCCGTCTTTGATAGCTGGAACACTTCACGAGCCAAATACTACCGGAAAATTAATAATATCCCCGAGGAATGGGGTACTGCCGTGAATGTGCAGGCTATGGTATTCGGAAATATGGGTAATGCATCCGCTACAGGAGTGGCCTTTACCAGGGATGCAGCTACCGGAGAAAACGTTTTTAACGGGGAGTACCTTGTTAATGCCCAGGGCGAAGATGTAGTTGCCGGAGTGCGCACACCCCAGCAGGTTACCAAGGAAGGTTCCCGGCGATGGGCTGAGCTCCAGGGAATAAGCGAAGAAGAGCGAGCCGGCAAATACCCTTCCCTTGAGGAAGTGATGCCGGAAATCTATAAGCAGTTGGACGAAGTGCAACAAAAGCTGGAAAACCACTATCGTGACATGCAAGACATTGAGTTCACTATCCAGGAAGGCACCCTCTGGATGCTACAAACCCGAAACGGTAAGCGGACAGGTGCAGCCATGGTGAAAATTGCCATGGATATGCTGCGCGAAGGGCTTATCAATGAAAAAGAAGCTGTCCTGCGTGTCGATCCGATCCGCCTGGATGAATTACTGCACCCTATCTTTATCCCCGAGGAGCTGGACAAAGCCACATCGATTGCCAAGGGACTGCCCGCATCCCCGGGAGCCGCCACCGGTCAGCTGGTTTTCTTTGCCGATGAAGCCGATAAGTATGACCAGACCATCCTTGCCCGCATCGAAACATCGCCGGAAGACCTTGAAGGCATGAATATCGCCAAAGGGATTTTGACAGCCCGTGGCGGTATGACCTCACACGCAGCCGTCGTTGCCCGTGGTATGGGGAAATGCTGCGTTTCGGGAGCAGGTTCTGTGCAGATAAATTATAAAAAACGCACTCTTACTTCAGAAGGTGTCACCTTCAAAGAGGGCGACTGGATTTCGTTAAATGGAACCACCGGTGAGGTCTACAAAGGAAAGGTTAAAACCAAAGACCCTGAATTGAGCGGGGACTTTGCCAAGTTAATGGAACTATCCAAAAAATATGGTACCACAGCAGTGCGGACAAATGCCGACACGCCGGAAGATGCTACCAAAGCAAGAGAATTTGGCGCCAGGGGTATCGGGCTATGCCGTACCGAGCACATGTTTTTTGCCGAGGATAAGATTAAACCCATGCGCGAGATGATTCTTGCCAGGGATGAAAAAGGCCGCCGTAAAGCCCTCGACAAGCTACTGCCACTGCAGCGAGAGGATTTTGAAGGCATCTTTGGGGCCATGAACGAGCTCCCTGTAACCGTTCGCCTTCTGGATCCGCCGTTGCACGAATTTGTGCCGCAGCAAGAGAAGCACCAGCGCGAGCTTGCTGAACAAATGAATATGTCGTTCGACGAGATTAAGGAAAAAATAGATTCCCTTCATGAATTGAATCCAATGCTGGGACATCGCGGATGCCGCCTGGGGAACACGTACCCGGAAATCACCGAAATGCAGACCAGGGCAATTATTGAAGCGGCTTTGAACCTTAAAGAAAAAAATATCAAAGCTATTCCTGAAATTATGATCCCGCTGACGGGTACGCTTGAGGAAATGAAGATGCAGGAAGAAATCGTGCGAAATACCACGGAAGAAGTCTTCGCCGAAAGAAACGATAAGATTGAATACCTTGTCGGAACAATGATAGAAACGCCAAGGGCTGCCCTTACAGCCGATGAAATTGCTAAGGCATCAGAATTCTTCTCTTTCGGTACCAACGATTTGACGCAGATGACTTTCGGGTATTCAAGGGATGATGCAGGAAAATTCCTGCCGGTATACTTGAATAAGGGATTGCTGAAGCATGATCCCTTCCAGGTACTCGATCAAACAGGCGTAGGGCAGTTGGTTGACATGGGTACCCAGAAAGGACGTCAAACCAAGAAAGACCTGAAAGTAGGAATTTGCGGTGAGCATGGGGGTGAGCCAAGCTCCGTTGAATTCTGCCACCGTGTGGGTATGAACTATGTTAGCTGTTCACCCTTCAGGGTGCCAATTGCCAGGCTATCAGCCGCACAGGCAGCTCTTAAAGAACAGGATTAAGGTACAATCAGCCCGTAAATAGATTATAAAGCAGCCCCACCGGCTGCTTTTTTTCTTTTATGGAAAATTTTTAAATACTCAAATAAACATACATTAATACAAGGATATTTTGTATTAATTTTTACATTTGTTTCCAAAAACGGATGTTAAACTTAACTTTTACGTATTTATGGCAATAACAAAATTCAAACCGAACCTTGAGCATTATGGCATTACTGATGTGGAAGAAATTATTTATAACCCTTCTTATGATGAACTTTTCAATTATGAAACCAACCCTAAGCTTGAGGGCTACGAAAAAGGGGTAGAAACGGAATTTGGGGCTGTTGCCGTTGATACAGGGGTATTTACAGGCCGATCTCCCAAAGATAAATACATCGTCGTCGATCCCGCAACAAAAGACAATGTATGGTGGAAAAACAACCACCGTCCTGCTTCCGATAACAAGCCTGTTAACAAAGATATCTGGTATGACCTCCGCAAAAACAGCACCAATCATCTTTCAGGACAAAAGCGTCTTTATGTGATGGACGGCTATGCCGGAGCAAATGAAAACACACGGCTTCGTATCAGGGTGATCACGGAAATTGCCTGGGCCGCTCATTTTGTAAAAAACATGTTCATACGCCCTGCTGAGGAAGAGCTGGAGGATTTCATTCCCGACTTTATCATGTTTCATTCGCCGAAAGCCAATAACCCGAAATGGAAAGAACATGGGTTGCACTCGGAAGTATACGCCGCTTTTAACATCGGCGCCGGTGAAGCTTGCGTAGGAGGATCATGGTATGGTGGAGAGATTAAAAAAGGCTTCTTCTCCATGATGAATTATTTCCTGCCGCTCAAAAACATTGCGGCCATGCATTGCTCGGCAAATGTGGGCGATGCGGGAGATGTAGCCATTTTCTTCGGTCTCTCCGGTACCGGCAAAACTACTTTGTCAGCCGATCCGAAACGTAAGCTTATTGGTGACGACGAACACGGATGGGACGATGACGGTGTATTCAACTTTGAGGGAGGTTGTTATGCCAAAACCATCAACCTTGACCCAAAGAAAGAGCCGGATATTTACAATGCTATCAAAAGGGATGCACTGCTTGAGAACGTGGCTGTGGATAAAAACGGAAAAGTCGATTTTTCAGATGCTTCAAAGACTCAAAACACGCGGGTATCGTACCCTATTTATCATATCGACAACATTGTTAAACCGGTATCAAAAGCCGGTCACGCCCAAAATGTGATCTTCCTGACAGCCGACGCTTTTGGCGTTCTCCCTCCTGTAGCAAAGCTTACCCCTGACCAAACCAGGTATCATTTTATCTCGGGATATACAGCCAAAGTTGCAGGAACGGAGCGTGGAATTACTGAACCGGTCCCCTCGTTTTCTGCCTGCTTTGGAGCGGCTTTCCTGTTGCTCGACCCAACCATGTATGCGAATGAGCTCATACGCAAGATGGAGGAACACAACGCAAATGCTTACCTGGTAAGCACCGGTTGGATCGGAGGGCCTTATGGCACTGGCAAGCGTATTGATCTTTCTTCAACCCGGGCTATCATCGATGCGATCCTCAATGGGTCAATCGACCGGGAGTCCTTTGAGACGCTTCCAATCTTTAATCTTCAAATCCCAAAGAACGTGAAAAACGTGGATGCCACCCTGCTCAACCCGCGGAATTTATGGCAAAATCCATCAGACTGGGATGAAGCAGCCAAAGATTTGGGGAATAAGTTTATCAAAAACTTTGAAAGCTTTACGGATAGTGATGAAGCCCGGCGCTTAGTTAAAGCAGGGCCACAGCTATAAAAGCAAGGTGGATAGCGGTTATTTTAGTCAACTGTCCAAAAAGGCGCCTCTGGTTATTTATAGAATAACAGCCCTTTTTGGACAGTTTTATTAGGCTGAATTTTAAAAATCTATTTTCCTGAATCACTTTTGCTGTTTCCTATTTTCTAAAATGCTATCTGCAATGAATTTCGCATTTTTGCATAAAATTAAATCACATTGAATTTATTACAAGTAAACGGCATAAGTAAGATATACGGAGAAAACGAGTTGTTTCACCGCATCACCTTTGGCATGGACCAGGGACAGAAAACAGCACTGATTGCCCGAAACGGATCGGGCAAATCCACCCTGTTACGCATTTTGACGGGATACGAAATTCCCGATGAAGGGGAAGTCACCCATCATAAAAATCTAAAGATTGGCTTTCTGGAACAAAACCCCCATCTTGATGAAGAAAAAACTATCGCCGGGGTACTATACCAATCGGATGCCCCGCTTATTCAGACTATCAAGAAATACCAGCGAGCTTTGCGCCTGGTGGAGGAAAATAATACTACTGAAAACCAGGATTTTCTTCAAAAAATGATGGAAGCTATGGATACGGCACAGGCATGGGATTATGAAGACCAAATCCGCGAAATTCTTTCCAGGTTTAATATCCATAACCTGGACCAAAAAGTAGCCACTCTTTCGGGCGGGGAAAAAAAGAAGGTAGCCCTGGCCCGCGTGCTTATACAGGATGCCAACCTGTTAATCCTTGATGAACCTACGAATCATCTTGACATAAGTATGATAGAGTGGCTCGAAAAGCATCTGCGGAAGCAAAAACTGGCTATTTTACTGGTCACACACGACAGGTACTTTTTGGATAATGTGTGTAACGAAATTCTGGAACTCGATTACGACAGGATTCACTATTATGAGGGAAATTTCGATAACTTCCTGAGAAGAAGAAAAGAACGCCTGGAGCAGGAAGCCATGGAAATCGAAAAAGCCCAGAACATCTACCGCCGGGAGCTGGAATGGATAAAGCGGGGGCCAAAAGCGCGCACCAGCAAATCGAAAAAAAGGATTGAGAATTTTGAAAAAATCAAAGAAAAAGCCAGCCAACAAGTAGAGGATGAAAGCCAGAGTGATTTCAAGGTTAACATGTCACGGTTGGGCAAAAAAATATTAGAAATCAGGAATATCTCTAAAGCTTTTGATGGGAAACCGGTGGTTGACCGATTCACCTATACCTTCAAACGCGGTGAACATATCGGCATTATTGGCCCCAATGGTATTGGAAAAACTACGTTGTTAAAAATCATCACCGGAGAAATGCAACCTGATAGTGGCGAGGTAGTTAAAGGAGAAACCGTGACATTTGGTTACTATTCACAGGAAGGCATCAACGTCGATCCGGGCGAGCGCCTTATAGACGTGGCAGGAGAAATTGCCAGCATTGTTCATTTCGGTAATCACTCCATGAGTATCTCCCAATTCCTGGCCCATTTCAACTTCGACCACTCGACTCAGTACAATTTTTTTGGAAATCTGAGTGGCGGAGAAAAGCGCAGATTTTATCTTATCACCATCCTGCTGAAAAATCCTAACTTTCTGATCCTTGATGAGCCTACCAATGATCTGGACATCTATACCCTGAGCGTATTAGAAAACTTCCTTGCCAATTATGAAGGTTGTGTATTGATCGTCACCCATGACCGCCGCTTCCTCGATGCTTTGGCCGACCATGTCTTCGCCTTTGAGGGCGAAGGTGTCATCAAAGATTTTCCGGGGAATTATTCCCAGTATGAAGCCTATCTCGGACAAAAGCAATCTGAGAAAAAACAGCAGCAAAAGAAAGTAAAACAAAAAACCTATCGCGACGAAAAACAAAAAAAGAAAACGCCAAAAAAGTTTACTTTCAAGGAAAAAAGGGAATACGAAATGCTGAGCCAGGAACTCGAAGAGCTGGAAAATCGTAAAGCTGAATTAGTGGAGAAAATGAATACGGAAACCGATAATGAAAAGATTACCAAACTCTCCAGAGAGTTTGAGGAGATTACAAACCAGCTTGAAGAAAAAGAAATGCGCTGGCTTGAGTTGAGTGAAAAAATGGAGGAGCAGTAATGGCGGCACATCTATATCTGGCACCCCTGCAGGGCTTAACGGACCGGACGTTTCGCAAGTCCTTCCGGCAGTTTTTCGCGGGTATAGACAAGATGTTTACCCCCTTTTTCTCTTTTAATAACGATAACGCATACAAAACCAGTAAGCTCAACAGGCAACTTGCCGACGGCTGCAACCCGGCTTCAATCGTTCCCCAGGCCCTCTCCAACAGCCCCGAAGGGATCTTGTATTTCCAGGAATCCCTGGCCAAACTGGGTTACCACAGTTTTAACCTCAACCTGGGATGCCCTTATAACATAGTGATCAAAAAAAATAAAGGAGCAGGATTGCTCCGCCAGCCTGAAAGGCTGGAGGAAATAATCAAAGAAATATCCACGAATGCCGTTCTTCCAGTTTCTGTTAAAGTTCGCCTGGGGATGTCACAACCCGATGAGATTTTCCCGATTATTGAAATTTTAAACCGTTATAAAATCGAAGAAGTTATTATTCATCCGCGAATCGGGAATAATTATTATCAAGGCCTACCCGATCAGGAAAGATTTGCAGAATGCGTCCGGCGTTTGGACCACCCGGTGGTATACAACGGGGATATTTTTTGCGTTGCCGATTTTCAGAAAATCTCTGCACTGCATCCGGATATAGACACATTTATGCTGGGCAGAGGCATCCTGCGCAATCCCTTCCTCCCCTCTCAAATCAAAGGATTACCTCTGCCTGGTGATGCGAAAACTATTCTCTATGAATTTCAGAAAGAACTCTTTAAAAATCTTACAGAAGATAGAGGAAAAGGGAAATATTTCCCGCAAGGCATCAAAGAGTTCTGGAGTTATCTATGCTATTCTTTCGATCAACCTGAGCTGATCTTTGATAAAATAAAACGTGTTAAGAACAATGAGAGCTATCACGAAACAGTTGAAGATATCTTCAGAAACCAGGATCTTATTCTCACATAATTTTGTTTGATAGTACTGTGGTATTACTAATAGGCCTATAAAAATAACCTGATAACAGACTGAAAGCAAGTATTTTATGGTTTTAAATTTAATAACTCAAGTTTCGCACTTGTTAGCAAACCGCTAAGATACAATGAAATGTATTCTTTAGATTTAAATTAAACATCTGATAGTCAGTATTATGATTATTCCATTTTCAGCTAAACCGCTACTGTCAATTCAGGCCCGG